>JAUHXY010000324.1 GCA_030426785.1 bacterium | reverse complement strand
AGCCCCATGCGCACTCGCAGCTCGGCTTGATCCGCCTCGGCTAGGGCCAGCAGTCTTTGCGCTTGCGTTTGCCAACGCACTTCTTCCAGCGCGAACAGGTTTGCTTCGGTACGGTCCATTTCGCCGGCATCGACCAGGCGCTGGCTTTGCGCGATCAAGCCCTGCAGCCCGGTGAGATAGCGTTCGCAGCCTTCTGCCAGCGCACGGTGATGGCTCCAGCGCAGCCACAGCTCGCGCACGGCGAGGCGGCTCTCCCATTCGGCAAGGCGAAGTTCGTGCCAAGCGACTTGCGCTTCGGCCGACCGCAGGTCGCGTAGGGCTTCGAGCCGGTCGGAGAGGGGGATGGGGATACGCCCCTCGAACAATAGCCCCCACGGATCGTTACCGGAGTCGACGTTGCGAGCCCATTCCAACCCGACTTCCAGGTCCTCCCGCAGTCCGGCGTGGTCCATACTGACCACGGCCCGCAAAACCCGCAATCGGGGCACGCGCAACTCCGGATCAAGGGCTGCGGCCAAGTCCTGCGCGCTCACCAGGTCCAAGACGTAACGTCCTTGCGCATCCTTTCGGAGCGGAGACTTCTGCGCGGGTGTCGACGGAGTTTCGCCGGGGGACGCCTGCAGCGCAGCCAGAGCTTCGTCGTAGGCGTCGTGTAGATCCTGCCAAGACTGTGCTTGCCAGGTTTGGATGTGTTGAGTGGGGTCGAGGGGCGCCGCTTGATAGCTTTGGCAGCCGACCGTCAGCAGGGGGAGAACCCACCAGCGGATCGGCAAACAACCGGTTGCCTTGCGCGGACTGCCCCTGCGGGATTGCAGGGAGAACAAAGAAAGACCTTCGAAACGGTACGGAGTGATCGCTCGCCGCAGCGAGCAGCCTTGACCTAGGGCATGAACCCGAGGTCCCAGGGATCAGACCGTCGAAGGGGGACCTCGTGCTGGATCGAGGTCACGCGCGATGGGGATGGGCCGCGCTAATTCAGGACTTGGCGCGATGGCGGTCCAGGTGGTGGGAGGGCACCAAGGGGACGGTGCACGGAACCATGCCACCGTCGGAGGATCGAGCGTGGTACGCAGGACCAAACGCTCGACCTGTTCGCTCAGGTGGTCGTCGATCGGGTGGGGAGCATGCTCTTCCGAAGGGCTATCGCTGTCATGCTGGTGCCCCTGAGCGTGGTCGTGATCTCCCACCTCGTGCGCCGATGCGTGCCCGTCTGCTCCAAGCTGGGCACAGTGTGCGTGGTGACTCGGCCCGCCTACGTGGTGTTCGTGCAGGACGCAATGCAGGGGCATCAGCAGCTGCTGCAGCAAGTAGCACGCCATGGCCACGATCGCCAAGCCGGTGTGGCTGGCGACCCCCCGCTGAGGGCGTAGAGTGGGCAGGTGCTTGGCGAACATGTCGGTCGATCTTAGTCCGGAATCGGAGCTTTGCGAAAGGCTCTTAAGTCTGGGATCCCCAAAAAAACCTAGTAGCTTCGTTTCCAGGCCTCGGGTGACGTCTCGTTTGGATCCTTGAATTCAGGGATGACCCAGGGGGCGGAGGCCGGGTTAACGAGCTGCTCCCCTGACTGTTAGGAGAGCTCCTACAATCTTTCGGGTCGCCCAGCGAGATCCCCTCTCATGACCCAAACTCCCATCCCAGATCTGCAGGTTCAGCCTTTGGCGCCCCGCCAGACGGAGGCATGGATCGGTATGCGCTCCGCCTTATGGCCGGACGAGATCGACGCACACCGCCAAGACGTCGACGCCTTTTTAGCCGGCCGTTCACCCCACATCGACCAGGTTTGGATCGCCGAACTGGAGGGCCAAGCGGTCGGTTTCCTCGAAGTCCGCATTCGCTCGGAAGCGCCCGGCAGCACGCGCGGCCGCATCCCGTACGTCGAGGGATGGTTTGTCACCCCGGACCAGCGCGGACGCGGGGTGGGGGCGGCGCTCATGGCGGCATGCGAAGCCTGGGCTCGCGCGCAGGGCTTCACCGAGCTCGCCAGCGATACCGAGGTGCACAACGTGCCCAGCCAGCGTGCGCACGCGGCGCTCGGCTTTGAGGAAATCGAGCGCACGGTAGCGTTTTGGAAGTCCTTGGGTGCGAAGCCCGCAAGGCCTGGGGGCGAAGCGGCAAAAGGCTAGCGCGCGCCCTTTGAAAGGGGCCTACCGCTGCATGGGCTGAATCCCGTACCACTCTTCTTGCACCAAGGAAACCGGTGGTGGGGTTTCGAGTCCGCGCGGGTCGCGGCCGCGGGCCAAACCGGTTTCGAACAAGCGTTGGGCGTCGCTCGGCTCGAAGTCGAGCACGCTCACCTCGCCACCGTCGGGGATGCAAGCAAAGCGGAACTGCGCTCCCCAGATCTTCGAGAGCAAAAACAGCAAGCGCACGTCCTCTTGCACCATCGACCACGAAACCATCAAGAACGACCGCAGGGCGATGTCCACGGTGCTGCGCTCGATGGCTTCGATGGAGGGCTCCATGGCGCCATTGTGGATCACCGTGATGGTGAGCTGGATGTCGCCGAAACGGCTCAAACCGGCCCCGTCCCCGGCTCCCCAAGTGTCCACCACTTCGGTGGGCAGGAACATGGGACTCGCCAGCGCGCCGTCTACGTGCAGTTCGTCGCCGTAGCCTCCGCGTCCGTCCTGCACGGGAAACAGGACCGGGGGATAAAACACGGGGATAGCGGACGAGGCCAGCAAAACCTGGCGCACCAGATGGAGCGCTTCCGGCGTTCGATCGATTGCGATGGCGCCCACGTCCCAGATCACCAGCTTGCCCAGGTCGAAGTCGGTCGTGCCGATGTACAGCCGCCGGCCAGCTTCGTGCCCGGCTGCGATCGCCTCCATCATCTCCGCATCCACGTAGGTTCGAATGAGGCCCGCGAGGGGTGCACTGTCCATGAGCGATTCGCCCAAAAGCCCTAACACCAACCCCTTTTCCCGATAGATGTCCGCGGGCTCGAGTCGTTCGAAGGCCTTGCGTAGGTCTTCGTCGGCAGGTGCGCCGACGAAGGCGAAAGGAGCCAGCAACGCGCCGGCGCTGACGCCCGTCACCACATCAAACTCGGGTCGCTGCCCGGTTTGGGACCATCCGTACAGGAGGCCAGCACCAAACGATCCGTTCGGTCCACCCGCGCCGAGCACCAGGACTTCATAGCGCGGTTCGTAGGACCCTTCGAGCTCGGGTTGCGCATCCCACTCGGCTTGCCACACCCGCGCGCGCTGACGCAGG
>JAUHXY010000067.1 GCA_030426785.1 bacterium | reverse complement strand
TTCTGCTCGTAGGTCGCCAGCTCGGCAGCCATCTCCTGACGGAGCGACTCGTATGCCGCGACAGCCTGCAGCGAGGCCTGCATCTCCGTTTCCGAAGGCGGGCGGTTCAGGATCGACAAGAACAGCTGCCGCACCACTTCGGAATCGTCCGTCTGTGTGGCCACCAGCTTGGTGATCGAGTTCGACGGGTTGGCGATAGCCTCAGCGATCGTGGGCCCATTCACCAGGTTCAACGCCTGACCAAAGGCGACGTTGTCGTTGTTGCGTTCACACTCGCAGGCACTCTCCCGCGGCGGCTTGCCAAACAGCTTGTTTGGCCGCCTGCCAATGAT
This sequence comes from bacterium, assembly GCA_030426785.1. Classification (GTDB taxonomy): domain Bacteria; phylum Planctomycetota; class UBA1135; order UBA1135; genus NORP259. The sequence goes on along the minus strand of JAUHXY010000067.1, from coordinate 16,818 downwards.
CCCCCGCGCCCATCTCCATAGAGCCGTCCAGGATCACCGTGTACTGCGTCCCCGCGCGGTCGTTTCCTTCCGGCTGCGCAAACCCGAGCCAGGCCAGACCCACCAGCAACAACGCGAGCAAGTAGGCGAGCGGATGCCGGAAGCGCTCCATCAAAGACCGTGCGCGCGCTTCTTCTTTGGCCTCCTGCCAAAACAGCGTCGTCAACACGACCTGTTCGCGATACCGCACGCGCAGGCGCTGCAACCAAAACAGCACCCCAGCCAGGGCGGCGAGCCCCAGCCCGAAGAGCGCGGGCGAAAGTCCGGTCAGGTTCATACGGTGTAGCGCCCCTGTTCGAAGAGCGCGGCGATTTGCGGCACCACCGGTTGGTCGGCATCGAGGGCGAGCAGGCCCGCGTGGCGGCGTTTGGCCAGATCCGCGAGTCCACTCGCAAAGCGGTCGTAGGCTTGGCGGTAGCGTTCGAGCACGGCGGGCGTGAGCGAAACGTTTTCGATCGCGCCACTCTCGCAATCGGTCAGGCGCAAGTCCCCGTCCCAGTCCGCTTGGGGGTTGCGATCGGTTTGGCGCAGGAGCTGCACCAGCAACAAACGATGCCGCAGACCGCGGGTCGCCTCTTCGAGCGCCTGCAAACCACCGGGATCGAAGAAGTCCGACACGATCACCATCAGCCCTTCGCGCAAGCCGAGCGCACCGAAGCGCTGCAAGGATTGGCGGAAGTCGGTCTGTCCGCCTGGTTCTAGGGCTTCCAGGCGCTTGGCCAACGGAAAGAGCTGCCCCTTGCCCGCCTTCGGTCGCGAAACCACCCGCAGGTCCTCGGCGAAGGGATACAAACCGACCGTGTCGTGTTGCCCGAGCGCCACCGCCGCCAGGGCCAGCGCGGCCTGCAAACCCGCGCGCACCCGCGGCGGATCCTCCAACCATAAGCTGCCGGACACGTCGGGCAGCAAGTACACCGGCAGGTCTTCGAGCTCGTCGAACAAGCGCACGAAGACCTTGCCCATGCGCTGGTAGATGTTCCAGTCGATGGCGCGCAGGTCATCGCCAGGCACGTAGGGCCGGTAGTCCTGGAACTCCAAACCGGAACCGCGATCCCGCGAGATCTGCTCTGCAAAGCGACCGCGCGGGGCCACGCGCCGTGCGATCAAGCGCAGGCGCTGCACCGCCTCCATGAAGTCCCCGTCGAACAAGGGACCGGCTGGCGCCAATCCTTGGGCGGGGCTCACGCGCTCGCTCCGACCGTGGCTTGGTTGTGTTGCAGCACGGCATCGACGATCGCGTCGGTCGAAAGGCCGTCCGATTGGGCTTGGAAGTTGAGCAGGATGCGGTGGCGCAAGACCGGCTTGGCCACGGCGTCGATGTCTTCTTGCGCCACGGAGAATCGACCCGCCAGCAAGGCTTTGACCTTGCCCGCCAAGATCAGCGCTTGCGCGCCCCGCGGGCTCGATCCCAGCGAAACGGAGTCGTTGACGAGTTTCGGCGCGTAAGCGGAGCCCGGCTGCGTTCCCATCACGAGGCGCACGGCGTAGTCCTGCACGTGCTCGGGCACGGGCACCGAGCGCGCCGTTTGGCGCATCGCGAGGATGTCCTGGGCCGACGAAACGCTGCGCAGCTCCACGTCCTGTCCGCCCGTCGTGCGGGCCAGGATCTCCTTGTAGTCCGCTTCGGCGGGATAACCGACGACCAGTTTGAACAGGAAACGGTCGAGCTGCGCTTCGGGCAGCGGATAGGTGCCTTCCTGCTCGACCGGGTTTTGCGTCGCCATTACGCAGAAGGGCTCTTCGAGCCGAATGGTGCGCTTGCCCACCGACACCTGCCGCTCCTGCATGGCTTCGAGCATGGCCGATTGCGTCTTGGGCGTGGCCCGGTTGATCTCGTCGGCCAATACGAGGTTGGCGACGATGGGCCCCTCTTCGAACTGCAAGGAGTGCCCGCCCTTGCCGTCGTCCACCAGCACCGAAGAGCCGCGCACGTCGGCCGGCATCAGGTCGGGCGTGAACTGGATGCGTGAAAAGGACAGGTCGACCGCCTTACCGAGCGAGGAGACCAACATGGTTTTGCCGAGTCCCGGCACCCCTTCCAGCAGCACGTGCCCGCCAGCTAACAGCGCGGTCAACACGCCTTCGATCACGGCTTGCTGCCCCACCATCATGCGGCCGACTTCAGCGCGGATGGTTTCGTATTGTTCGCGGAAACGGGCGGCCGCTTGACGGGCTTCGTCAGCGCTTTGAGGTTCTTGGGGGGGAGTCATGGGAGTGCTGAGATGCGTTCGGGGGCGGTGAGCGCCCCCAACGTGAAAGGTCGGATCGGAGGGTGTTAGGGCTTGTTGGGCGCTTGCCGGCGGCTGAGGAAGTAGGCGGTCACGACCTGCCGCATAGCCGGCGAGAGGTCGAGGGGCGCGAGGGGTCCGAGGGCGGAACTGCGCTTGGGGCGTGTTTGCGCTTGGATGGGCTCGGGGCTTTCCGCTTGGGGCTCCACCCGTTCTTGGGTGACCTTGGTCGGTCCGGGGCCCGGCTTGCCTTTGACGCGATCGGGGATCGGAACCCCCAGGACGAGGGAAGCGACGCCGCGGGACTTCTTCTGCTGTCCCGGGCCGCCTCGCCCGTTTGCGTCGGGGTTGGAGCGGTTGCCAAAACCGATCTGCAGGTCGCGGCTGACCGGCGGCCGGCGATCGCGCATGTGCGGTTGCACGCCGCCGCGGTTTTCTTGCTCTTCTTCGTCCTCTTCGGCCTGTTCGTCGTCTTCGACTTCCTGGTCATCCTCGTTGGTGACCTGGTCCTTGGACTTCCACGACGAGGTGGTGGGATTTTTGTTCGAGCCCTTGCTCGATCCGCGACCTGCGGTGGAGCCCGCGTCCTCTTCCTCTTCCTGTTTCTTCTCGGGCTCCTGGCCTTCGGGTTTGGGCTTGCGGTCCTGTTTCTTGGGCTTCTTCGCAGACGGCTTGTCCGCCTGGGAACTCTGGCCTTGGCTGGAAGGCGAACTGCGCGACTGGCTGGCCGCGCTGGTGGATTGCGCCCCCGCGGATTGGCCTTGGCCGCTCTTGCCCGACGAGTCTTTGACGTCGTCGGAAAGATCCGGGCTGGGCTTCGAGGGCTTCGCTTCCGCGCCGCGCCCCATCGGGTTTTGCGCGTCGGGTTGGCGCGCTTCGTTTTCGGGCGCAGGGTCGGGCAACAGCCGCGTGTCGGACTCCTTGGGATCCAACGCTTCGCCGACGGCGCCCTGCCATTCGATGCGGTCCGGCTCCCCACCGGTCGTGTGTTGCCACAGGGCCACTTGCGCCGCCAAGAGGAGCAAGGTCGTGCCCGCGAGAATCCAGCCCACGCCGCGCCCAGGCTGGCGCCAAGCGACAGGTTGCCACTGCAAACGCGCCGACTCGGCCTCGGCCAGCTTGGCTTGGCCGTCTTCGATCGCGGCGGCCGCAAAACCACCCTCGACGCGCCGCTCAAGCAAGTCTTGCGCACTGGTCAAGCGATCGGCCAAGCCCAACTGTCGGTCGACCGCTTGCAGGCCATCCCGAGGCACGATCGTGCGCGCCCGCGCGCGCCGCGTCCTCCAGGCCGCTACCACCACCGGCAAGAGCAGCGCCATCAACACCACCAGCGGCGTCGGCACGAAGGCCGCGGAGGCCCCGGCCCAGTAACGCACCAACTGCACGATCAGCACCACGGCCGGAAGCAGCGCAAACCAAAGCAAGCCGCGCGACAAGCCTTCCACCCAGCTTTGGCGCAGCGCCACGCGCTGCATGTCCGCGCCGACGCGCTGGCCGAGCTGGTCGAAACGGGATTGCAGGTCGGAGGGTCGCTCCATGTTATTGCAGCTCCTTGGGGAGTTCCGGCGTGCCTTGCACGGCGCTCAAGATCTCGCCGGTGTCCATGCGGTAGATGTACGCGACGATGCGCACCTGGCGTGGGTCGATTTGGCTGGAGAAGCGCGCGGTCGTGCCGACTCCATCGGCTTCGAGCTGATCGAGGAACGCCTCGTTGCTCGCCGTGATGTCCGCCAACGTGCGGTCGAAGGGCAGTTCCATGCTGGCGCCGTCGTCGGAATCGGGCAGGAACTCCACCCCCATCTCGTCGTCGGTCAACACGCCGCGGGCCACGGCCCGGTGGACGACCACGGTGCTCTTGCCGGGCGCGAGCACGCCCTTTTCGGCCAGCACAATCTGCACCGCGAGGTCGTAGTCCTCGAACCCGTGCACTGTCGCCGCGCCACTCACCCGCCAGGTCTCCCCGTCCCGTTCGATGCGCGCGTCCACTTCGAGATCGTAGTCGGTGTACGTCGCGAGCCGTTGGATGATCGCGCTGCGCGCCCGCTGGTACACACCCTCCGCCTGACGCCAACGGGCGGCGCCCGGAGCACCCGCCACGCCGTCGATCACGTGCACGGCGGGTTCGTCGACCCCCAACAGGCGCGCGCGGGCTTGCGCGAAGGAGGTGCACAGCGGGTCCACCTGCGGCTTGGGCAGGTGATGCGACAGGAACACGACGTGTTCGGGCGGGAAGTGCTGGATGAGGCCTTCGTTGCCCAGGGCTCCGCCGATGGCGCCGCCGCGTTCGTCGCCCAGGTGGCAGTTCGTGAAGAACTCCACCAGCACGACCTTGTCGGCGGGCTCCTCTTCGCTGGACGCGTAACGCGTCGCGGCGCCGAAGTTGCGTACCTTGCCGGCGATCATGCGTTCGATGGTGTCCACCGAAAAGGCTTCGCCCGATTCCAAGAGCGGTTGCACGCGCTGCAAGGCTTCGAGGGCTTGCGGCCCCGACTCGGGCTGGATGACCGCTTGGATGAAGCGCGAGTAGGCCCGGTTGTAGCGCTTTTGGTATTCGTAGAAGCGACCGAGGTTCAAGTTGATGCTGCCGTTTTCGGGCAGACCGAAGGCGGCCGACAAGAGGTGGCTCCAGGCCTCGCTCTGATGCTCGCCGGTCTTTTCTAGGCGATCGAGATAGGTCTTGCCCAACAAGCCGTGCACGTGGTGCACCGCGTTGGGGTAGCGATCGTCCCGGCCGTTTTCGACGCCTAGGCGCCCGGCCGCCAACACCACTTCGGTTTCGCCCGCGTTGGCCATCTCTTTCATCAGGTCCAACATGCGCGTGGTGCGCAGGTCTTCGGGCGTGGTGCGGCCCAGCCAATCGACGGCGGCGTGCAGTTCCTCGGCGCCCGCGCCCTCGTCGATGGACAAGGTCAAGAGCAGCTTGGCCGCCTCATGGGCCAGCCGGCTCTCGGGGTAGTCCTCCAAAAATTGCGCCACCGGCTCGGAGTCCTCTTCGGCGCGAGCCCGGAAGAAGGCCAGGTCCCCCTCGGGAAACTGCGCGGGCTTGGCGATCCGCAAGCGCGCCGTGCGCCGGGCGCGGTCGACTTCCAAGTCGATCGATTCCAACAGGTTGATGCCGACTTGACCCACGACGCCGTCGGGGTGCACTTCGATCAGGGGTTCGGGTCGCAAGGCCACGAAGGTGTGCAGGTCGAGCGGCCCCACTTTGACGTGCCCCGTCCTTCCGCCCAGGCCAAGTCGACCAGCGTGTCCGCTTGCGCGCAGCCCACCATCATGGCGCCCGGCGTGCCATCGGGCCGGCGTACGGGCAACCAAACCCGATCGTTCACGATCGTGATCGGCGTGTGCACGGTGCCGTCGGGGTCGGTGGAGATACTCGTGCGCGGCGGCCCTTCGAGGGCCTCCAGGGGAGCCAAGCGCACCTCACCGCTCGCCAAGGCGAACTCGACCTTCCAGTCCTTCAGGATCTCGGCGCCGATCGAACCGACCAGCGCGTTTTCGCCGATCTCGACCGAGTTGTACTTGGTGAATTCCTCGAACAGGTCCTCATCCCCGAGTTCCCGCTTGGGCACGGTGATGTTGAAGTCGGGGAAGTGCATCGTGATCGGCAGGGATTTGCCGTCCGGCGACTCGGCGCGCAAACCCGCCGCCGCGCGGTTGTGCAGTTGCAGCCCGTGGCCCGACTCGAACTCGATGAAGAGATTGGCCGGGATGCGGTTGGCGGGGGTCGACAGGTCGCAACTGGCGACCAAACGCCCCGCGACCACCTGCACTGGAATCACGCCTCCCGATTTCGTGCCGCCCTCCGCTTGCGCCGCCGCGGGAACGGGCAACAGGCCCCACAGGATGGTGGCGGCGAGCAGTGCGAAGAGAAGCGCGGGGATGCGAAGCAAGGGGACCGTACGGTTGGGAGAGCGGGGCAGCCTGGGGAGGAGTGCGAGGCTTTGGGAGCAAAGCGAAAGGGGGGTCGCACCGGGCGAATCCCCCTTGGTTTGGCCGACGAGGGGCTAGCGCGCTTTGCGAACCGGCAGCCCCCTAGGGACGGTCAGCGCTGGCGGCGCTTCCCTTGGACTTCGCCGAAGGCCCAGTTCTTGGCGACCATGCGGACTTCGATTTCGGTTCCTTGCGGCACGTTCACGACGGCCGGTACAAAACCGCGGCCTCAGCAGGAGCCCGGGAAGAGCGCCTTTTCGAGCTCCGTCCCGAGCTTCTTCTCGAGGATGGTGAATTCGGGCGACTTGCCGATCGGATCCCAGCCGAGGTAGCGCTCGCCGGCCGCTCCGTAGAACCAGACCTGGTTGGGGTCGAAGGTGACTTGGTCGCCTTCGCGCTGGTAGTCGAACTCGGCGCGCACCGGTCCGCCCCAAGCGAAGTGCACCTCGCCCCCCGCGGGAACCTGGATGGCCTTCATCTTGCGCGCGTCCACGTCGACGGTGGCTTGGCCCAGACCGAGCTGGCCGCCGAGGACCTTGTAGTAGCCGGCCGGGACTTTGGGGTCTTGCAGCCGCGCGAGGTCGTAAAAGTGCTTGCCATCGGCGCTGCGCACCATGGCGTGCAGCAGTTTGCCTTTCGCGTTGAGCTTCGTGGCGAGATCGAAGGTGCCCGTTTCGCCGCGGAAGGGCTGCAGGCTTTCGACGGATCCGTTCGGGGAGAACTGGACTTCGTACAGCTCCTGTCCGAGGTGTACGGTTTTCGACAGGAAGGTGGCCGACTTGCTCGAACCGACCGCCATGGCGTCCTCGCCGACCTCGTTGAAGACGCCGTTGCCGTTCAGGTCGAACAGGTGCACCTTGATGCCCTGCAACTTGCCGACCATGGCGCCGCCGGTGGCCCACTGCCACCCTTTGCCGGCGTCCTTGAGCCGCACCGCGTAGGTGAAGTCGCTGCCGTCGCTGCGCTTGCCATTTAAGACGACACGCGCCGAGCGCTCTTTCGTCACCGGGTCCTCGATGCCCTCAATCTCCTGATCGAGCGTGCCGTCCCCATCGGTGTCCAGCCACAGGCCGGCGCCCTTCACTTCGGCCGCGAAGCGTTCCCCGCCCGCATGGGCCAAAGAGATGCCCCCTTGCAGCGGCTGGAACGCCTCGGCGGGCAGCTCAAACTTCCAATTCCGGAAGGAGCGGTACTCCATCTCGTGCGGCTCGGAAACGGGCGCGGCACCCAGCGAGACCGGGGTCAAGCTAAGGGCCAGGGCGAGGGTCAGGCTCATGGCGGGGAGAGTAGGGGCCAAAGAAATCGCTCCAGGGCGACGCTTCGAATTGTAGCAGCCCCCTCCCCATGGGCGACGAGCCACCGCCACCTCCCCCGTAAGAGTTCCATTATCGGCCTCTCGGCCCCCCCTAGGCTCCCATCCAGCCGCCCCGTTCCTCCGACCGCCACCTAGCCCGAACCACCGAGACGTCTAGTACTCCAGCTCCCCCCGCACCGAACACGTCCCGTCCGAGTGAATCGTCACCCGCAGCACCACCGCCCGACAGCACACCGGACAGTCTTCGACGTATTCCTGCTCGGCCCCCTGCGAAGGGTCCACCGGAATGTGAATCTCTTCCCCGCAGGCTGGGCAGGGATAGCTGGCTTCGAGGTCGTAGGCCATGGGTTCGGGGAGGCCCAAGGCCTCCCAGTTAAGTGTCATCCTCTCAATCGAAGGCCACGGGTGTGGCCAGGACACTTCTGGCTGCCGACTCAAGCTCCAGCTCACCAAGAGCAGCATTGAGTTCTTTGCACGTTAGGCAAGTACGCCCACCGTTGCACCGGGAGCACCGGGAGTTCCCATGCCGAGCTCGTTTGATCAATTCACTCTGGTGCGCAAACTGATCTTGGCGTGCGGGACCGATTCGCAGCCAGAGCAAGACATCCTCGTGCTCAACAGCGGATCCCCTAGGCCCGATGTCTACGACCTTGACTTTGGTTAAGCTCACACAATCCCGGCCTAGCCCCAGCACTCCACAAGCGAAGGAAGCCAACTTGCGGGCATATTCTTCCCACCGCGCAAAGTCCCCCATTGGCCGCAGGACCATGTCGCCCAGCGGCAAAACTCCATCTGGGTCGTCATGCCGATCACGATCGACGGAAATGTCCTGGCCGAAAATCTTCCTGCCCGGCCAGTGCTCCAAGTTTCCATGCAGCGTGACTACCGAGTAGTTGTAGCTATGACACGGCTCATCCATGACATAGCGCAGGTTCAGAATGGGCTTGGGAGTGGCGGTCGGCGCGGGACTTGTGTAGCGGGGCACGGCCTTCGTGAATCTCAGGAAACTCAGAACCGTGGCTAGTGCTCCCGAGCGTTCTGCCTTGTTAACGGAACAGACCACTCGCGCGGGAATCGACTCACTATCAAAGTCGCGATCCAATGGCTCCATCCCCTCCGTGGCGCCACGCCAATAGTACGGGGTGGTCAAGTGATTGTTGCTCGACATGCGTGTAATCGCTGTTTTGCGATGCGTCACCACCGTGCACCCAGACATTTCCGGACAATCCTTACACCACCAACTAGCATCGCCCATGTCATGCTCGGTGTCCTGCAACATTCCTGGGAAGAGCTGCTCCAGATCCGGCAAGATGGCCGTATTGCCATTGGGCAGCAATGACGCCCGCGTCACTGCAGACTCACTACTCTCTGGTTGGGCCCCCTTGCGCAAACGAGCCGTCGCGGTGATGTATTGAACGTTCGCTCTTCCGGTGAACATGCGCGTTCCCGACAAAGAAGGCTTTTCCGCTTCCAGGTAGTCCGTGTGAGTCGACTCTGGTTTGAGCCCCGCAGCCATACACAAAGCCCATGCCAAAGCTCCTGGGTAAGAGCGCAAGCATAGGCCCACCTCGACGCTGGCCGGCCTGCGGTGCGCCTGCATGATACTGACGATCCTCGTAGACGGATCGTCCAGAACATCTACGGCAAGATCCCCCGACAACACATGGTTGAGGTGATCTGAGAAGCCGAATTGGCGCGGGTACCTGACACTCAAGGAACTCCCCTGGATGCGCTGACGCCGGTAGAAATACGCCATCGCATCCCCCGCATTGTCAGCCCTTCCTGGGCGTCCGGTCTCGATGGCAACCACCAAGCGCTTGACGCCTTGTGTTTCGGGGTCCTCGAGTGATTCGTGGTAAAGGGAGATCGCACCATAGGCGGCTCGCACGATCCTTAGTTGACGAGAAGCGCTCTGCTCTGCGATAGCGATCACATCGGGACGAAAGTCCCGAATCGTCTGCAGAACGGAACTCTCATGCCCAGGGTCCCGCCGTACAAACCGAAGCTTCAATGGATTCGGCTTTAGGCCTGTCTCAGGCAAACCAATCTGATTCTGAAAGCCCACCATAGGCTCGTATTGCAGGACTCTCCACCCGCGCCACTTCTTCTTTCCACCGTCTGGCGAGAGTCGCAACTCGTAGTAGTCAGAGTCGGACTGGATTCCCAGCGTTGGATTCAGGATGGAATTGGCCCGAGACCCAGCCGCCTTGGTGAGTCCCTCCACGATGTATAGGGCTTCACTACTAGAACCGATTAGCAACACTTTCTTCGGGCTAGCTTCATCTTCAAGCCCCTCCAAAGCGTTCGCAATCGTCTGCCCCATGACGGCACCACGAGCTTGCGCCAAGTGCAAGAACGCCACTGGGCTTGTAAAAGCCCGATAGGCTAAGAACGCTGGCGCCGAACTCCCGTGAGCGGAGAAAACCGCAGCGACCGATTTCCGATTGGTACTGGATCGCAGGTAATCCGTGACACTGTAAACGGCATCGCTGTCTCGTGCCAAGCAAACCACGTTGCGCGCATAGTTTGACCTGGCCGCTTCTAAAGACTGTCTTTGATTCGCATCGCCACAGACGCCCAGAATGTAGGTGCCGAAGGCGGGAGTGGGACCCGTATCAAAGGGATCTACGTCGAGACGGATCACTCCGGCGGTACTACCGCCCACTGGGAATGTGATCTCAAAGGCTTCCTGATTGATATCGACGGCTACAATCCCCTGCAACAGCGCAGCCCTGGCACCATTGGGCAACACAAGATCCCAGCAATCGCGATCGTAGTTGACATCCAGGACACGGCTATCAAAGAGCCCACGGATGACCCGCCTTGCCAGGTCACCGTAGCCGACCAGCACAACATGATCCTCCGCCCGGGAAAGGGAGCGGCTGACATTCGTCTTGATGGCCCAAGTGAGCGTGCCATGCAAGTCCGTCAGGCTAGCGACCAACGGGCCACCCCAGAGCAACAAGCTCCCAATCCATATGTTGAGCAAGACGAAGGGATTGATGAGGCTGGATGCGTCTGGGGACACGCCCAAACCCTGCAGAGGGCTGGCGTTTGAATAGAACCCGGGTGAAAGACTGAACAAGACATTCAACGAAAAGCCGATCGACACGGGCAGTGGATGACGCTGAATGGTGGTCACAATAGCGGCAACGGCCGTAGAAAGATCTTCAAGCAGTGACTCAAGCATGAGCCTAGCTTTCGTGCGTGACTTTCCAGACTCCTGCCAATGCCGCAGCTTTCGAACCCAACGATCTCGGGATGCGTCTTGCACATAAAGCAACCCGACCAGGGCAAACACGAGCACGATCAACGGCAGACTGATGACCCAACTCAAGCCTCCAAGGTAGGTGTGCCCCAAAGCGCGTGCCCGCACCTCTTCTCCGCCCGGACTTGCTGAGGCCATGACGACATCGAAACGAATTCTTGAGTCAAGATCGGCCCAACTGGCAAAGTAGAACACAACAAAAAAGATCACGCCACTGGTGAAAGAAAAGACCACCAGGGCTTTGACATAACGAAACTGGAGTCCTCGCGTCGGAGAAGTCTGTTCTCTCCGCCCGATCCTCTCTCCTGCTCGGTGCAACGCGGACGCATACAGAACAACGATCAAGCCAACCGCAACCACTCCCGACATGGCAGCACACTGCATGAGGTTGGCTGCCGTTGCCCAATCACCCCAAGTCCCCGATGCGATCCAAATAGCACACAGAGCCAAAAGAAAAGCGATCGCGAAAGACACCCCAATAGGAGTGACGGTAAAGCGCCGATTGATCCTGTGATCGATCGCAAAACCTGCCCAACAGAGGGTTAATACGGAAAGGCACAACCCTAACTGTTCGAGCGCAAACAACGAACCAAGGACCCAATGGGTCAAAAAGTGTGCAAGCCCCGCTACGAAGCAAGTGCCGACCAAGAGCAGCAGGATGGCATATCCTTCTACGGAGCTGTTGACCTTCCAACTTCTCTCGATGGCCAAACGCCTCATCTCATGTAGGACGGAAACGGCAAACAACAGAAAGACTGGCCCCAAGAAGAACAGATTCAGAGCGAACCAAGCGTAATAGGGCGGTGAAGCTCCACTGGTTGCCAGAATCTGTGTGAGGGGCCAAGAGATAAGCATCAGGATCAAGACGGACCCCGCGCCTTTGACCCGACCCCGCTCTAACGTTTTTCGCAGGACTTCCAGAGAATCAAACATGAATGGATGCAAGGCAGCAGACGAGTCCTTCTGCAGGTCAAGAACTGTCTTAGGCTGTGTGGGAAGCGCCAACGCAGCAGACGACTCTCTGCGCAGAAGGCAGGGCAAATGATACCAACCCCCTTCGAATGCGCCCACCAACGTGGGGCACGGGCCTATAGCCTTTCAGGGAAGCAACTAGGCTAAGTCATCACTTTGCGCTGCATTGCCGAGGAGCAAGCAGTTCGTCGAGTTCAGGGCCCAATGCATTAATAGTGTCAATCACTTCGCGCAGAGGGCCCTAAACCCATCTCCCCTCCACCTCATTGACGGTGTCAGCCTCCAACTCCGCCCCGAGGCACGTACTCAACTCAAGAAGTGTGGAGCCGCGTAGCTTATTTGCGAAACTACCCGTTCACCTGTACCGCCAAGCCTTCGCCAGTTCGTGGACGGGGCCCAAGGGGTTGTCGGGGTTCAGCCAGAAGCGTGATTCGCGCACGTCGTCGCCGGTGCGGACGGTGAGGCCGATGGACAGGCCGCCGGGGCCGGACAATCCGGCGGGCATGTCGAAGGTGATGCGTTCGATCGTGGGCAGGTTGGCGGTGGCGCCGGAACGGATGCGTTCCCCCACGTCGCGCAGCACGTCGCTCTTGCGCAGTTCGGCGAAGGCGCGCTGGGCGGAGACCTTGCGATCGCTCTTGGCGGGCAGGGCGCGGATGGCGGCGAGGGCTTCCTGCAGGCTCTGTTTATCGCTCTTGGACAGGACCTTTTCCTCGTACACGGTGCCCAGAACTTTGACTTTGATCTTGAGGGTGTCGTGCGCGAGGAGCTCGCGGATCGCGGCTTCGATCTCTCCGCGCAGCACGGCGTCGCTGCCTTGACGCGCTGCTGCGGCCAAGCGTTCGAGGCGTTTCACGTGCGGGGCATAGCTCTTTTTGGCGCTCTTGAGGGCCGCCTTGCGCCCGGGCACTTCGACCGGGCCACGCTTGGGCCAGCGGCTGTTGATGCGTTTCGGCACCTCGGTTCGGATGCGCTGGATCGCCTCGTTGCAGAGTTTCGGGATCGCCGGGCGAATACCGCGTAAGGACAGTTCGAATTCGTAGTCGCGCGTCGCCGCCTCCACCATGGCCAGCTCGGCGTCGATCTCGGCCTGCACCGCCGCCGCCTCGGCCGCGATGGCACCGTGCAGTTCTTGCTGAAAGCGCGGATGCACGCCCAGTTCGCCCTTCAGCCGCATGCCGCTGCCAAACTCGAGCTGCCCTTGCAGATCCAGACTCAAGCCACGCGTTTCGAGCTCGCCACGCAGCTCCATCGCTTGCGCGATCGTCAAGTCTCCGCGAATGCGATTGCCTGCCACGAGGAAGCTGCCCCCAAAGCGCAGATAGTCTTCGCCCGACGCCAGCCGCGCTTCGACCTCGGTGGCGAGTTCCGCCCGCAGCCAATCGAACTGCGGATTCGCGCTGCCGCGCAGCACGAGGCCATGCCGGTCGGCCCGCAAGTGCCCGGTGACCTTCTGCGCGCCGCCGAGTTTGCCCGCTTGCCAGCCGCCGAAGTCCGCCAGGGTCACCCCGTACATCCCATCGGCTTGAAAGAAGGAGCTCGCCCAATCCGTCGACAAGTGCCCGACCAAATCGACGCGCCCATCCTGCCGCACCGGCACGCCGGCGGGGATCCAACTCAGGTCCGGATCGATCACGCCCCGGAACCAAGCCCGCTGCACGTCCCCGTCCACATCGAGGCCCATCGTCGCGGTCCCGAGATCAAACCCAAAGTCGAGGATCGACGACCCCGCCACCTTCGCGAGCGAAAACGTCACCGCCAGATCCCCATTCGCGCCCGCGTGATACTTCGGACCAAGCCCGATGCCCATGGGGTCGAAGCCGTCTTTCGCGGTCGCCGCAAAGCCCGTCACCATGGTGCCACGCACTTCGAGGGGCAAACTCGCCACGGGGTAAACGCCCTTCTTCAAACGCGATCCATGGAACGGTTTGACGAAGGCCTCGAGCCCGCGCACATCGCGCGGAATGAAGGGAATGCGGCCGTTTTCGGAGCGCCCCATTCCGGTGGTTGCATCCGGCCCCTCTTCCTCGGCGTCCTCATCGCCGGACTCGTCGTTTGCTTCGTCGCTGCTCGCCTTCTTCTCGTCGTCGCCGCCCTGATCCTTGCCTTCGGGGTCCTTGTTCTTCTCCTGAACCTCCGACTCTTCCCCGTCCTTCTCCCCCTCCAGGAAGGCCCCCGACACGTAGTAAAACGGATCGCTCGGATCGAGGATGTACATCCCGTCGACCCCGCCCGGTACCGTCAACGTGAATGGCTTGGTCGCATTCGGATCATCCTTGATGCCAATGCTCATCGACAGCCCCGCCTCAAACCGAAAGAACACGTAGGGCGTCTTCGGATTCAACGGCACGCCCAAGTCGAGGTTTTCGCCCAGGTCCACCCCCATCTCCGCCATGGCCGGCGAAGCGATCTCGATGCGATTCGAAACATAGGGCGGCGGCAAAAACGCCAGCCCTCGCATGCGCTCGATCCCCCCACTCGCCGAGCGCTCGAACAAGGCCTCCGCCCGCGCCATCTTCACCACCCCGCTGGCCGTGCGCAGCCCCAGCTCGCCGTCGACTTTCCAGCCCGTGGGCAGCTCGGTCACGTCCTTCGGATCCGCCTCAAACACCACCGCCTTGCCGCCCACCGCCACGTACAGCCGCGTTCGCCCGAACAGGGTGTCCACCCCGCCCGTCTTGTCCAGGGAACTCCCCACCCCAATCGAAACCTGAGCCGGGGCCATGGGGATAAGGGTCAGCAGGGCAAGAACGGGCAGGAGGCGCTTCATGGGGCTTGGGGGTGGGGTCTAAGCCTTTGCGCGACACCTGCGGTATTGGCCGATCTTCGAATTCCCTGAAACTTCGCGACCGGTTCACCGACCGCAGGTCGGAATCTCGATCTCACCGTGACCCCTTGTAGCAGTGGATCCGTGATTTCGACCAACCAAAGCATCGTGCGCGCGACCCACGAAGCTCCATTCGCCTCCCAAAGCTTGGCAAAGCCTTGCTCTCTGTCCTGGGGCCGTCGTCCATGGCAAACCAGGCAACCCTGCAGTCGATCCGCCAATGCATTTCCGGAAAGCCAATCCAGCATGAGTCGTCACCTCCGTGTCCAGTCCTCCCACTCGACGCACAGGCCTCTCAGGCACCAACCGACTACGTACTCCGACGGCCTGATTGCCACACGCTGCGGTTACCCCTACGGACCAGGCTGCTACCTCCCTATCCAGCCACCACCTTCCCATTGCCGATGATGACCCCCCTATTGCTGATTGCCGCGCTCACTCCCCTTGCGAAGCAGGAAATCACGCCCGCCAAGCACACTCCCCTAACGGTGCCATTCTTGGACTTTGGAGTCGAAGCACGCGTGTCGGGAACGGTTCTCCGGCATGAAGGGAAGCCTGCTCAAGGAGCCCGAGTCTCCCTGTTCCATCAGTTCTACGGCTGGAACGGGGGCTACGAGACCCTAGCAACGACCGTCACCGACTCCGCTGGCAAGTTCGAACTACAGGACCTGCGCTATCGCAGCGGAAACTCTTACCTGCAGATTCAGGTCGATGAACATCATGCTGTGTTGACCGAGCCCGTTCAGCTCGCGACAGGCGGGACGTGCCACGTCGGCGAGCTGCAAGCGATGGCATTGACGGTGCTGGAGGGCACGGTCAGCATCGAAGCATCCTTGGACTCTGACCCCAGCAAGCGCCGTGGCCTCCAGCTACTGGATGAAGAAACCCAACGGGTTGCCGGCTATTGCTGGATCGAGGACGGTCGCTTTCGCATCACGGGCTTCCCCAAGAAGCCGCTCTCACTGCGGTTCCTGGAGGGTAAGAGCTTGATTACCCAACCAGTGGATTTCACCGAACGCCCCACCGTCTCCCAGGTGCACCTTCAGATCTCCGCTGACGAAATCGTCCTGAGCGCCATCACGCCCGAAGTGGCAATGACGGATGATTCCCTAGAGAGCACAACCTTGGCCGGAATCATCGTCGATGCAATGGGGGATCCTTTGCCAGGCCTCGAAGTCCACGCCTACCCTCAAGACTGGCGTGATCCTCAATCGGATCCAGGCAGCATCACGATCACCGATGAAACCGGCGCGTTCCGACTCACGATTCGAGACTTCGAACCGGTACGACTCTGGGTCTACAGCCCCTTGGGGGCCGCTCGTGTCGAGTTCAAACCCGTCGGGCGCAACTATTCGCGAGAAGTGATCACGGTCGAGCCAGCCGGCGAGTCCATGCAGATCCAACTCAGGGATGCCAAGCGCTTGGACTTCCCGCCAACTCTCCCCAATGCCCATGGGAACGACGTGCCCGTCGCCTATTTCGGGTTTGGAGCCAGCGGATGGCGGCCTGTCGATCACCAATCCGCTGGCATTCGCTTGGGGGAGCTACATAGAACGATCATGGTGCACATCCCGGGACGGTTCCCAAGAGCCATCAGCCCATCGCGCTACCCTCGCAGTGGTTTGGCTGGGGTCGACCAGGAAGAACTCCGCACCCTCCGGGTTCAGTCAAACGGTCGGCCGGTCCCAGGAACCCGAGTCTATCTCAAACAGACGCTAGGCCAACTCGAGGCACCCTTCCCCTCTGAGGTTCTTTTGGGGGAACTTCACCTTGATGATCAAGGCCAGTTCGTGGGGTATGCGCCGAAAGGCGTGCACTACGTCGCCATCGTCACAGCCCCCGGCTGCTCACCGCACACGGTAACCCTGTTCGGCGAGCGCACCGTCGAAGTGGAACTCCATCCCTTGCCACCGGCGATCACGCTTGCGGGAGCCCAACCCGGTCAGAGCATTGTCATCCAATCCGCTATCAACGGGCAACCCCATTGGACGCAGCGACGAATCGCGAAACACAGCCAAGCCCTTTCGGCCAGTTTGCCTCCTGGCCGATATGACTTAGTCCTATTGGACGCGAACTCCGAAGTAGTGGCCGGTCAAACCTTTTCCGTCCGGCAGGATCAAGAGGCGGTCGGGCCAACACGCGACGCGAACCGGCCGCGTGACGCCGGTCGCATGACGGGCCGCCGCCGGTAGTGCCCAGTCAACTCCGCGGGGGCCCTGTCCGCTGTCGAGCGCCG
>JAUHXY010000066.1 GCA_030426785.1 bacterium | reverse complement strand
CACGGTCAAGAGCCATATCCGGCGGGGCCTCAGTCAAACCGCCCAAACCCTGCGCGAGCAGCGGGCTGCCACGAACGGGGAGGGTTCGAGCCATGACGCCTGAACAAGATCCCCAACGCCGCGATCCCCGCCGTTTCGACGAGTGGGATGACGCCACCCTCGATCGCGCCTTCGAAGCCTTCTTGGAAGGTGGGAATACCGGCGAGCTCGACGCGCTGCAAGCCGAGGTCGACGGCGCAGATCTGGACGAAATCGAACAGACCATCGCGGCCATCCAATGGACGCACGCGGCAGCGCCGGACCAAGCGGAGCCCATGCCGGCATCCTTGATGCAGTCCCTCAAAGCACAGGCTGAAGGGTGGATTGCGTCCCAAGCAGCGGACGCTCGCTCGCTCGCGGAGGCTGCCGAACCCGAGGTCGAACCCGAGGTTGAACGCTGGGAAACGGGTCCGTCCGCGCCGATCGTACCCATGCCCCGACGCACTCCTTGGCTGGCTTTGGTCGGCTGGGCGGCCGCCGCCACGCTGCTGGTCGTGCTGATGACTCGCGAGCGCACCGGCGCGGAGCCCACCCTCGTCCCCGCTGCGCAGTTGGATCGCTTGGTTGCGAGTGCGAACGATTTGGTCCGCATCGAATGGTCTGCCACGGAGGATCCCGCCGCCGCCTCCGTACAGGGCGAAGTGGTCTGGAGCGACAACGCGCAGGAAGGCTACATGGTCTTCGAGGGATTGCCCGTCAACAACCCCACCGAAGAGCAATACCAGCTCTGGATGTTCGATCCCGGCCGCGCGGAATGGGAAAAACTCCCAGTCGACGGCGGCGTCTTCGACATTGCGAAGGACGGCAAAACCGTCGTCCCGATCGCCGCCAAACTCCCGGTCCACAACGTGGCTCTCTTTGCCATCACGATCGAAAAGCCCGGCGGCGTCGTCGTTTCCGAACGCGAACGCCTGGTGGTCACGGCCAGCGCGAGCTAGCACGCTCAGCGCCCCAAGGGGCGCCGCTTTTCGATCCCAGCATCACCTCGCTTCGGTGTAAGGGCCTCGATCGTGGTGAGGGAGGAACGACGCCTTAGGGAAAGTTCACCGCGAGGCACTCGCTGAACAGCGGTCCGTTGTTCCAGGGAGATCGATACCAAGCTTGGAAATACTGGGTCGTTCCCGCCAAAGCTGCCGAGTTGGGCAGCAGGTAGGGCTGGCCGCCCACGCTCACGCTGTCCACGATTCGCGTGATGGGAGCAAGGCCACCACCCACGCACAGGCGCGTGCCCGGAATGGGTTGCGCCTGCGTGCTTTGCAGCAGCATGCCAAAGGTATCGGGCGCGTTCGGGTGATAGAGCCAGAAGTTGTTCGGGTCGGAGCCGGGAACCAACTGGTAGGGCCAATCACCATGGCACACGACTTGGTGGTCGACCGGGTTCGCGACGTATTCCACCTCGAAGGTGCCCGTTACGGTGGCGCGGTACTCCAGGATTCGGACCCAGGATTGGGGAACGTCCAATCCACCGGCGTAGGTGAAGGGCCCTGGGGGACTAATCACGACACTTCCCATCCAAAGGTCAGGCCAGGGCCAAGTGTTGTCCTCGCAGGCTACTAGGAAGTACCCGTCCTCCCATGAAACATTCATGGGGGTAGTGGTTTGGATTTGGATCTCTCCTACCTCACCCGGCGCTAACACGTCCGTCTCCCCCTGCAGGGTCACATAGGTGTAGGGCGCGCAGTCACCCAACCGAGGAAAGAGCCAAATGTTCTCGTTGAACGTAAACGCGGAGGTCCAAGTCTGCGAGAGATTGGCCACCCGCAGGTGGATGTCCCAATCCACCGTCAGGTCAAACTTCACGTTGACGACTTCGCTCGTAGCCAGGTCAGGTGGGTTGGTCAGCCCAAGGTCGAACAGCGGCAGATAGGAAATGTTCGAGCCCGGACCGATTGCAAACACTTCCTGTTGGAAGGTGCGGGTTTCCGTCACGGTCTGCGCGATGACCGTGCTGGAGAGTCCAGTCAGCCACGGGAGACACAAGGCAAGGCGGGAGAGTGATCGCATCTCCTCCAGCCTAGATGTTTGCCGGGATTCGGGCTAGCCCACTCTTCGTACTGCGAAGTGGCTGCAGACGGGTGGAGGATGGAGGACGCAGTGGCACGCCCCGAACTTCATTCGATCGTTTTGAAAGCGCCCTTTTCCACGACGCGCCCGGTGGAATCCTACCCCACCAATTCGCTGGCCATTTGCTCCGCGGCGGCGCCGGAGGGAGTGATGGCCCGCACTCCCAATTGGGCGGGCGTATAGGGAGAGGAAACGACAGCTTGGCCTCCAGCCAAGATCGGGATGCCCGGTAAACGCGTCTGGATGCGTTGCGCCGCCTCGATCAACATCGGAATCTGTGTGTCGAGGGTCGCGCCGAGCAAAACCACGTGGGCGGCGAAAGCGTCGGCGGTTTCGGCGATATCGCGCGCTGGCGTGTCAGCCCCCAAGCAGATCGTGCGCCAACCGTTCAGTTCGAAGTGTGCGGCGACGAATTGGATGCCGAGCGAGTGCGCATCGCCGGTGACGGTCGTCAGCAACGCGGTCTTGCCGCGTGGCGATGCTTTGGGCGCTCGATCGAGCACGCGGGCCAACATGCGCTGCGTGCACTGCGTCGCGTAGTGTTCTTCGGCGATGTTGATCTCGCTGCCGTGCCACAAGCGACCCACTTCACGCAGGGCCGGCGCGAGCACGTCGTCGATGATTTCGGTGGAGGCGAAGGTACCGCCTTCCAGCGCGTTCAAGATCAAACGACTGGCTTCCGCTTCGTCTCCCGAGCGTAGCGCGGCGACGTACGCCAAGGCCAAGGCCTGGGGTGGACGGCGCGGATCCAACAGGGCGGACGGCTCCGGCGCGGGGGCTTTGAGCCGTTTCAACGCGGCTTGCAGGTGCGCTTCGACCTGGGGGAGGGCGCTTTCCGGCAAGGATTCGCGTGCGGTCTCGAGCAAGCTCCTCACCGCACCCACCAAGACCTCCACGGGAATCCCGCGGGCTGCAAAGCTATGCCGCACCCAATCGATGTGGTCCGCATAACCTTGCGGATTGCTGGCTTGCACGGCGGCGGCGAGCTGCAGCACTTGCGTGCGCAGGTGTCCTTTCCAAGCGGTGAAATCGTCGACGAGGGTGTCGGAGTCGTGCTCGAACAAACGCGCGGTCGCCAAGCCGGCGAGGCCGTCGGCGCTGGTGCGCAAGAACTGGGCAGCGATCGGGAGGGAGGTCATGGACATCGCGAGATGGCGGCGTCGAGGTGTGGGTCGGTATCTTAGGGGGAAGGGATGGGAAACGGGAGGCCGGCTAGGGCGTTCCCGGCCCAAAGCGGATCAGGAACCCGATTCGAGGGAGTGGAACCGCTCGATCAGGAGCTCACGCAGGCGATCGGGGTGTTCTTCTTGGGGGTAGTGCCCGGTCGCGGGCATCTCTTGCAGGGTGGATTGGGGCAGATCCGCATGGAAGCGCTGCCCAAAATCCTCGATGGGGTAAGCGAATTCCCGCTCGCCCCACAACAACAGGGTCGGAGCCTGGATCTCGGGTAGGCGGTGCGACCAGGTGCCGTTTTCATCCCGCGCGAGATCCACCATCGCTTTCCAATTGTGAGCGTTCTCCAGGACGAGGAACATTTCCTCGGCGCGGTCGGGCGGGGTCTCCGCGAAGTGAGGGTCGAGGGCTTTTTTGACGCGCTTGAGCGAGTTCAATCGCCAGCCGATCTTCGCTAGCGGGTTGTCGCGCATGGCCTCCTCTTCGGGCAACCACTGATCGTCCTTGCGTTCGTACCCGGAGGGATGCATGAGCACTAAGGAAGCGAAGCGTTCCGGAGCGAGCACCGCCGCACGCCATACGAATTCGCCACCATAGGAGTTACCAATGACGTGCGCCGGTTCCAATTGCAACGTCTCCAAGGCCGCGACGAGAAACTGGGCGCAGCGATCGAAGGTGTAGGGGGCAGCGTCGCCGGGAGCGATTCCGTGGCCGATGATCTCGATCGCGTAGACGTCGCGGTCGTCGTCCAATCGGGGGCCGGCTCCGTCCGGGAACAACAGGGGAGCCCAAGTGAACAGGGTGCCGGGCGTCCCGTGCACGAGTACGACGGGCGCTCGGCGCGGGTCGGGGTTCTGGGCAGGCCGGTGCAGGTAGACCAGTTCGAATTCTTGGTTCTCGCCGTCCCAAGCGGTGTGCAGGGTGGTGCGGAGCAGGCCGTGGGTTGCAGCGCTTTGGTTCTTGGGCAACGCGGTCAAGTGCTCCTCGAGCGCGTCCTTGCCGAGCGAGCGGCAGGCGACAAGGGAGCTAGCGACCGCAGCGGCCGCCACGGAGAGGGCGCCCCAGGTCCAAGATCGACGCCGAGGAGCTTCGGCGGACGGGGAGGGAATCGGTTCCATACCCCGTTTTTCGCCCTTCCAACCGGTCTGGAGGCACTTTCCTGCCGGAAACAGGGCGAATCGGAAGTGGCACTGCATCCGTTCGGGTGGGCCTCGCGAATCACCCCCCGTGCAAACGCCCGTCCTACCCCTCACCGTTTGGCTCGGTATGGCCCTCGTCATGCTGATGCTCTGGAGCCGGCAGCGCCAGACGCGAAACGCGGGCTGGGTGGACGTGGCGTGGGCACTTGGCGTGGGCGCCGCTGGAGTGCTGTACGCAGCCACGCAGGAGGGCTGGGGCCCCCGGCGGGCCCTCGCCGGCTTGCTGATCGGCGCCTGGTCCTTGCGCTTGGGGGTGCACCTCTACCAGAGGGTCGCCAGCGAGTCCGAGGATGGTCGCTACGCCTACCTGCGCGAGCAGCAAGGTGCCAACGCCGACCGCTGGCTGTTTTGGTTCTTCCAAGTGCAAGCCCTCTTGGTCGTCCTGTTGGCGTTTCCGGTGTGGGTCATCACCCGTTCGGAAATCGCCGAGTGGCGTCTGTGGGATGGCATCGCCGTTGCGCTCTTCCTGACCTCGCTGGTGGGGGAAGCCATCGCGGATCGCCAATTGCGCGACTTCAAAGCGGATCCCGCCAACCGCGGCAAAACCTGCCGCCAAGGGCTGTGGCGCTACAGCCGTCACCCGAACTACTTCTTTGAGTGGATTCACTGGTGGGTGTATCCGGTCATGGCCATCGGCATGCCGGGAGGCCCCTGGCTGTGGCTCGCCCCGATCGCGATGGGCTTGCTCATCCGCTACGTGACGGGCATTCCGCCCACCGAAGCCCAATCCCTGCGCAGCCGCGGGGACGACTATCGCGAATACCAACGCACCACCAACGCCTTTTTGCCCGGCCCGCCGCGCACCGTCTAGCACCTGACCCAAACCGACCATGAAAACCTCCCTCGCACTTGCCGAAAAAGGCCTGATCCCTCGCCCTTTGATCCGCAAAGGCATTCGCAACCTACTGCACAAGCGTTTGCAGGAGCAAAACGCGCGCTTCGGAGAAAACCCCGAACGCGAAATGCAAAAGTGGGTGGAGCACATGCGCAGCGCGCCCATCGCGCTCGTGCCGGAAGCGGCCAATGAGCAGCATTACGAGGTGCCGCCCGCATTCTTCGAACTCGTGCTGGGGCCCCATCGCAAGTATTCCAGCGGGTACTACCCCGAATCGGACACCACGCTGGCGGAAGCGGAACAAGCCATGCTCGCGTTGACTTGTGAGCGCGCGGACCTGCGCAACGGTCAAGACATCCTGGAGCTTGGCTGCGGTTGGGGGTCCTTGACCCTGTTCATGGCGCAGCGCTATCCGAGCAGCCGCATCACCGCGGTTTCCAATTCGGCTCCGCAGCGCCAAACGATCCTCGAGCGCGCCAAGGCCCAGGGTTTGACCAACATCGAAGTCCTGACCGCGGACATGAACACCTTCGAGGCGCCGGGCACCTACGACCGAGTGGTCTCCGTCGAGATGTTCGAGCATATGCGCAACTGGGAAGCCTTGCTGGGCAAGGTAGCCACGTGGTTGCGCCCGGATGGCCGCGTGTTCCTGCACGTCTTCGCCCACCAGCGCTTCGCCTATCCGTTTGACGTCAAGAGCGACACCGACTGGATGAGTCAGCACTTCTTCAGCGGCGGCATGATGCCCAGCCACGACCTGCTGGATCACCTGGACACGCCTTTTGAGGTGGACGAGCGCTGGGCCGTATCCGGGGAGCACTACGCGCGCACCTCGGAAGACTGGGCCAAAAACACCGATCGCCACCGCGCCAAGATCATCGAACTGTTCGAGCAAACCTACGGCAAAGGCCAAGGCCGCCGCTGGTTGCACCGTTGGCGCATCTTCTTCCTGTCCTGCGCCGAGTTGTTCGGCTGGGACGGTGGTCAAGAATGGATCGTCAGTCACCAGCGTCTGCGCCTCAAGGCGGAGGCCAGCCAGTGAACACCGCCCGTACCCTACGTGCGGTCGGGGCGTCGGTTTTGGCGCCGCTGGACTCGTGGGCAAAAGCGGAGAGGCCCTTCCAAGGCGATGCGCGCCGCATTGAGTGGCGTCGCATCGTGCCCTTCGTCGCCCTGCACCTCTCGTGCCTGCTCGTTCTGGTCGTGGGATGGAGTCCCGTGGCCGTGGGGTTTGCAGTGGCCTTCTACGGGCTGCGCATGTTCGCCATCACGGCGTTTTACCACCGCTACTTCTCCCACCGCTCCTTCCGCACCAGCCGACCGGTCCAGTTCGCTTTCGCGCTGCTCGGTGCTACCGCGATTCAACGGGGCCCGCTGTGGTGGGCGGCGCACCACCGCATTCATCACCGGCACTCCGATCAGGAAGGCGACACGCACTCGCCCGCCCGCGAAGGGTTTTGGTGGAGCCACATGGGTTGGTTCTTGTCCCGCGAGAACTTGCGCACCCGTGTGGAAAACGTTGGGGATTTTGTGAAATACCCCGAGCTGCGTTGGCTCGACCGCTACGACATGGTGGTGCCGTTGTTGCTCATCCCGGTGCTGTATGGCATGGGCTGGGCTCTCGAGACCTGGGCGCCGGGACTAGGCACCACCGCCTTCCAGTTCCTGGTGTGGGGCTTCTCGGTCTCCACGGTGGCTCTGTACCACTGCACGTTTTCGATCAACAGCCTGGCGCACCGCTTCGGTACGCGGAGCTATGAGACCAAAGACGACAGCCGCAACAGCTTCTTGCTGTCCCTGTTGACCTTCGGCGAAGGCTGGCACAACAACCACCACCACTATCCCGGGTCGGCGCGCATGGGCTTCCGCTGGTGGCAAATCGACGTTTCGTACTGGGGCTTGCGCTCTCTTGCAGCCCTAGGACTGGTGTGGGATCTACGGCCGGTACCGGCGCGCATCACGGCCAAAGCCGACCAACCAAAGGAGCCCCAAGCATGAAGATCGCCATCGTTGGAACCGGAATCTCGGGTCTAGTGTCTGCGCGCAAGTTATGCGCGGAGCACGAGGTGACCGTGTATGAAGCCGCCGACCGCGTCGGCGGGCACACCAACACGATCGATGTGCCCACCGAGCGCGGTTCGTTGCCGGTGGATACGGGCTTCATCGTCTTCAACGAGAAGACCTACCCGAACTTCTGCGCGTTGATGCACGAGATCGGGGTGGCGTACAAGCCGAGCACCATGAGCTTTTCGGTGGGCTGTGCGGAAACGGGCCTCGAGTACAACGGGACGTCTCTCAACGGCTTGTTCGCTCAGCGCCGTAACCTCGTACGCCCTGAGTTCTGGCGCATGACGCGCGAGATTGTGCGCTTTTACGAAGAGGCCCCGAAGGTGCTGGAGGGGCCGGACCCCGAGCAAACCTTGGGGGCGTTCCTCGATCGCGGCGGGTACTCGCCGATGTTCGTGGACAAGCACCTCGTGCCCATGTGCGCCGCGGTTTGGTCGGCGCGGGCGGAGGTCATTCGCGCCTTCCCCTTGCGTTTTTTGGTGCAGTTCTTCCACAACCACGGTTTCCTGCAACTGAAAGATCGCCCGGTTTGGCAGGTGATCCGCGGCGGCTCGCGCGAATACCTCGGACCCTTGACCGCACCCTTTGCGGACCGTATCCGCTTGCGCGCCCCGGTGGTGAGCGTGCGCCGGCGCGGGCCGATGACGCTCGTGAAGACCGCCCAGGGCCAAGAAGAGACCTTCGACCGGGTGGTGCTGGCGTGCCACTCCGACCAAGCCCTCACCATGCTCAAGGACGCGACGCCGGAAGAGAGAGCGGCGTTGCGGGCCTTACCCTACCAGCGCAACGAAGCGACCTTGCATACCGACGAGTCCTTGATGCCGAAGCGCCGCCGCGCTTGGGCCTCGTGGAACTACCACGTGCGGGCCGAGAACCCTGGTGGCTTGCCGCAGGTGACCTACTGGATGAACGAGCTGCAAGGCTTCGAGGCGGATCGAAACTACTTCGTCACCCTCAATCGCACCCAGGACATCGCGGACGAGCACATCATCAAGGAAATCCTGTACCACCACCCGATCTTCTCCCTGGAAGGCATTGCGGCCCAACAGCGCTTCGAGCAGATCGACGGTGTCAACAACGTGCACTTCGCCGGTGCTTACTGGGGTTATGGCTTCCACGAAGACGGGGTCAAGAGCGGCCTACGCGTGGCGGAGCGCATTTTGGCGGAGGTGCCGGTCCAGTGACCGCCAGCGGGATCTATGAAGGCCGCGTGTACCACGCGCGCCAGGTGCCGAAGCCCCATCGCTTTACGACGGGGGCCTTCTTTCTGTACCTAGATTTGGACGAGTTGCCGTCCTTGTTCCGCGGCCGCTGGTTTTGGTCGGCCAAGCGCTGGAACCTCTCGTACTTCCGGCGTTCGGACTACCTCGGCCACCCCAAGGTCGCCCTCAAAACCGCCGTGCTCGACGCGGTGCAAGAGGTTTTGGGTGTACGCCCGAACGGGGCGGTGCGCGTGCTGACCCAGATGCGTACCTGGGGCTATGTGTTCAACCCCGTGAGTTTCTACTACTGCTTCGACGAGCAAGATCGCTTGCAAGCGGTGGTGGCCGAGATCACCAACACACCGTGGCGCGAGCGTCACCGTTACGTGTTGTCCGCTTCAGGGACGCTGGGCGTGCAAGCCCGCTTTGCCAAGCAATTCCACGTTTCGCCGTTCTTTGACATGGACCAGGACTACGACTGGCACATGGAGCCTCCCGGCGAGCGCCTCAGCGTGCGCATGCGCAACTGGGAGGACGGCGCGGCGGTTTTTGAGGCCGGATTCCTCGGCCAACGTCGCGAGATCAACGGCCGCAACCTGGCGCGCACCCTGTGGCGCTACCCCTGGCAAACCCTGCGCGTGCACTTCGCCATCTATTGGCATGCGGCCCGCCTGTGGGCCAAAGGCGTGCCATTTTTCGTCCACCCCAAAAAGCGTAAGCCGTCCCTCCCTGGAGCTGAATCATGAGCCTTTCCGACACCTCTGCCCAACCCCTCGTCCTTTCTGGCCGCCCCGAGAAGTGGATTCGTGGTCGCTTTGCCGCCATCGAGCGTGGCACCCTGACGATTCGCCAAGGGGGTCATGAAGTGACGTACGGTCGCTCCGGTCCGGCGTGGCCGGATGCGGTCATCGAGGTCCAAGACACGACTCTGTGGGATCATCTCTTGCGGCGCGGAAACGTCGGGGCGGGGGAGGCCTACGCCAACGGCTGGTGGACTTCGCCGAGTGCGACCGACGTCGTGCGGCTCTTCGTGTTGAACGAAGCTGTGCTGTCGGGCATGGACAAGGGACTTGCGAAACTTTCGAAGCCCTTGCTCAGCATCTATCACCTCTTGCGGCGCAATACCGTCAAGGGCAGCCGCAGCAACATCCAAGCGCACTACGACCTGTCGAACGACTTCTTCGAATTGTTCCTCGATCCGACCATGACGTACTCCTGCGGCGTGTTTGCGTCGCCTACGAGCACCATGGAGGAGGCTTCTTTCGCCAAGCTCGACCGCTTGTGCCGCAAGCTCGATCTGCAAGCGACCGATCACTTGCTGGAGATCGGCACCGGCTGGGGGTCCATGGCGATGCACGCGGCGAAGCACTACGGCTGCCGGGTCACCACGACCACGATTTCGCGGGAGCAGTTTGTGATGGCGACCCGTCGCATCCAAGAGGCGGGTTTGGAAGACCGCATCGACGTGGTGCAAGAGGACTATCGCAACCTGACCGGCACCTACGACAAACTCGTGTCGGTCGAGATGATCGAGGCGGTGGGGCATCAGTACTTCGACGAGTTCTTCGCGACCTGCAGCCGCTTGCTCAAGCCCAACGGCTTGATGGCTCTGCAGTCGATCACGATCGCCGACGAGTTCTACGAGAGCGCGCGCCGCAACGTGGACTTCATCAAGCGTTACATTTTCCCCGGTTGCTGTATCCCTGCGGTGGGGGTCCTGAGCCACTCGATCGCCAAAGCGAGCGATTTGCGAACCTTGCACCTGGAGGACATTGGCCCGCACTACGCGCGCACGCTAGCTCACTGGCGCGAAGCCCTGCGGATGCGTTGGGATGAGGCGCAGGCTTTGGGTTTCGAGGAATCCTTCCTGCGTTTGTGGGAGTACTACTTCGCGTATTGCGAGGGCGGCTTCGCGGAGCGGCGCCTAGGCAACGTGCAATTCTTGCTCGCGAAGCCGGAAGCGCGCGCCAACGTGCGCATCGATCCGCTGCCCGAACTCGCGGAGACGCGCGGATGAGCCGCCCGGGCGCCTCTTCGAGCCTCGCCGCGACCGACTGGAACGCCGAGCGTCATCCGAACCGTCGTTTGCGCCTGCTTTCCGAAACGAACGATTCGAGCGCGACGCGCGGATCGAAACGCCGCATGCGCACCCTGCAAAACGTTTGGAACGCTCTGGGCTACAACCTCTTTTGGTGGGTTGGAGTGTCCAGCGCTGCACGCGGAGACGTCTGGACCGGCGTGGTGGCCATGAGCGTTTTTGTGGGCGTGGCCTTGTGGTGGGCACCCGCTTGGGAACGAGCCGCCGAACGGCGCTTCCTGTTCTTGGCGGCTTTCGTGGGTTGGGGCCTGGACAGCCTCATGCACCAACTAGGTGTGTTGCTCTATCCCAGCTCCAGGGCCGCTTGGACGCTTGGAACGTCGCCGCCCTGGATCGCCGCCCTGTGGATCGGGTTCGCCACCATGCCGCGCTATTCCTTGGCATGGCTCAAGCCCCGTCCCTGGTGGTGGTCGGCCGCCTTGGGCGCGACCGGCGGCCCGCTCGCCTTTTATGCCGGCACGAAGCTCGGTGCGATCGCTCCGGGCTACGACTTTGCGACCTACGCGATCCTGGCCGTCGAGTACGCGTTGCTCACGCTGTTCTTCGTGCGCTGGCACGCGCGCCGTTTCGACGCGACGAGCAGCGTGAACTAGAACGCAGGCTTCAGGTACACGAGGAATACGGCCGCCGTCACAAAGGCCAGGGTCAACATGCCCCACAGGTTCGCTTTGCCCGGCTGGCGGTACGCCATGCCCGCCATGGCGGACAGCCCCACCCAAAGCGCGATCTTAACGAATGCCCAGTGGGGCCAGGTGTTGCCGTACACCTTGGCGACCAATCCAAAGCCGCCAACCAACACCAGCAAGCTCAGGATGCCCGAGTTCATCAACGCTTTTTTGCGCCGCTCCGGCTTCGGATTCGCAACCGCGTTGAAGGTGATGACGGTCAAGAAGATGACCGACAGAACGTGCAGGATGTAGTAGGTCGTGGCGCTCATGGGGACGCAGTATAATCCTTACCCCGTCCGGACTCAGTCCAGAAAGACGCTTTCAGCGCCCTGGGAATGGCCGAAAGTCTCTTCGGTCCAAATCGCGAGGGCTGGCAGTCTCTGGGTACCCGGTTGAGGAAGTCGGTTCGAACGGCCCAGTTTCGCCGTGGCTACCACTTTCCGTCGAGAAGATTCTGATAGGTCAGGTCGTCGCCTTGACCGAGTTCGTTGATTTCATTGGGCCCGGACGACCACAGTGCGGTCGTGCGACCATCCGCGCTTAGGGAGTAGTGATACGGATTTCCCCAGGGGTCCTGGAGAGTGGAGTCGCTCTCGATGTACCGCCGACCGGATTCGTCTGGTGTCACGAGCATTTGGAGGGACTCGGGATAGTCGCCTCCGTTCTTGAGGGCAAACCGCCTGACGGCACCGCCGAGCGCTGCCAGGTCGGCGGCACAACGGCCTCTCTTCGCATCGTCCAAGGAATCCAGAACTCTGGGGACCACTTGCTGGGCCGCTAGACCCACCCCCACCAAGAGAGCCGCCACCGACTCAGGTCCTACGTGGGAGCGCGATTCGTAGTGCATGCATGGCTCGGTGCGCTGACGCGTTTCGACGCTAGGACCGAAGTGCCGCACCGCGTGGTTGAGTGCAGGGATCTTTTGGAGCACCGATTCCATGCTGCCGGAGGGGTCCATTTGCCCCACGTTGCGGGCTAGCTCCGTTGCACGATCCAGCAGGAACATCCAGTCGCCGACGACGATGGAGCCCTGGCCGATTCCCCCTTGAAAGGCCTTCGCCAAAGCAGCGGGTTCGGAATCCTCTTTTTGAATCCTGCGGATTTCCCGTTTCGCAAAGCTGCTCGTGGGGGTGATCAGCAGACGGCCATCGATGACCGTCACGGTGGGAGCCAGTAAAGTGGAAGGGTCGAAGCCGGAGGAGCCCAAGTCCGAATCGCCGCCTTGGCTGCGCACCACGAAGAGCTCCGTATCCCGGTAGTTCACGGTTTTGATTTCGAGATCCTCGGGCCATTCGGAAGCCGCCCAGTGGGCCAGCGCCTTTAAACCTTTTTGCATCGCAGCTTGGTCGGTCAGCGTGGCGGTCAACTGGCAGGGAGGGGACCCGAGGCGCAGATTGCCCTGCAAAGACCAAACCAACGACCCTCCCAACGGTTCGACCAAGTCTCGAACCGGGTGGAAACCCAGGCGGGCGACGACCGCTTCGTCGTCTTCTTTCAACCCGTAGAACGCCGCAAGGGACTGGGCCCAGCCGAGCAAGGCTTCTCGATCCAGCGAAAGCGCCCCAGCTATCCGCGCATCGGGGTGCAGGTGGGCGAAATCCGATGCGGTCAGAGGCTTCGCACCGAAGGCCTCGTCGGCCAGGGACGCGGGGCGGTGGGCATACCGTCCGCTCGTGAGAAAACTCCCGTCTTGTGCGGTGACGCGCCAAGCGCCGCCACGGCTGATGGCCAAGAACGGGGCGCCGAGTAGGGAAGTCATCCACTGGCCGAGGGGGCCTTCCATACCGATGGTGCCCAGCCACTCTTCGGCCCACTGAATCGGTTGGTCCCCGAGCGAACCGTAGGCTTGGATCAAGGTCACACCGGTTGCCGGGCCGAGCGCTTGGCCCAATGTTCCCCAGCGCTCCGAGAGGGGCGGCCCAGGTTGCTCACCGGTGGCTAGCGTTCCATACGAGGCGATCAGGAAGGCGCCTTCGGCTCGCAAGGCTGGTCCTGTTGGAATCTCCAACTCTTGGCGCAAGAACGCACCCGCCTGTTGGGCCTGTTCGGGCGTCGGGAACTCCGCCAACACGCGAAGGTGCAAGGCGGTCTGTGGGTCCCGACCTTCTTTCAAGCAGAGCAGGAGTTCGTCCTTTGAGAAGCTCAGGGATGCTGAAACGGTTTGCAGCGCTCGAGCGTGTTCCAAGAAGGCCCGAACGGAGGGATGGGCCTCGACCTGAGCGGGTATGGCTGCGATGGCTCCCTCGAAATCGAGCGGCTCCCAGCCCTTAGCTTCGGCCACATCGGCCCGGAAGTCTTCGTCGTAAAACACGTCGGCCCAGCGAGACGTGGAGTAAGCACCCACCCAGGCTGAAACGTCTGGGGCTTGGACGAACCAAGCGGCTTCGGCGGGATGCAGGGGGGAGTGGTCGGCTGCCTGAGGGGCAGGCAAGCAGAGTAGCAATGGAACGAGGATGGACATGGGCAGCAACATACCACAGGGAGAGTCCGGTGTTAGGCTCCGGTCGGTACCATCGGATCACGGCCTAGAGGGAAGTTCTGGCCTCATGCAACGGCAACACAGAGCAAGGTGCAGCGTGCCCGACTCCCCTAACGAACCCCAATCCAAGGTGCAGGACCTTTTGGCAAAGGCCCGCAAGGAAGCGTTACGCGGTCGGCATGGGGCGGCTTGGGAGGATCTTCACGGGGCTTACGCCCTCGGTTCGCCCGCAGCGGCCTATGCGATCGCGACCTGGTACCTGCACGGGGAACACGTCGAAGCGGATTGGACGCTCGCCGTGCAGTTTCTGGAGGAGGCCGCCGCCGCGGAATGGCCGGAAGCGTTTTGGGATCTCGCGGTTTGTTATGAGGAGGGGCAGGGCAAGCCGAAGGACCTCGATACGGCCCTTGAACTGTACCAGCGGGCCGCGTTGGCTGGAGACCGGGAGGCTTGGTTTGAGGTGGCTCGCCTAACCGAAGTCTTGCGACCCAGCGAAGCTGGACGAAGGGAAGCTTTCAGGTGGTACCAAAAGGCCGCGGAAACGGGCGATGCGGAAGCCCAATACGCCGTGGGTTGGGCTTACGAGTACGGCCATGGAACGGACAAAAACTTGCACGCTGCGATCGAGTGGTATCGCCGGGCCTCCGAACAAGACCACGAAGATGCTTTAGATGCCTTACAAGATCTCGACCCGACAATTTGATGGCAAGAGCAACCGATAGGGCGAGTCGTACTTCCTCATTCCTTGTGGCTAGCACTCAGAGGAATCACACATTCCGCTCGATTCGAATGCCCTAAACCGCTACGGATCCAACACCCAAATAGGGGATTGCCTTGGGCCCTTATCAGTCACCCATCTGCTTGTACAACCAAGCGCGGGCGACGGACCATTCGCGGATGACGGTGCGCTCGGAGATTTCCATGGCCTCGGCGGTTTCCTTGACGCTAAGGCCGGCGAAGAAGCGCAGCATGACGATGCGGGCCATCTGGGGGTCCTTCTTTTCGAGCTCGGTGAGGGCTTCGTCGAGGGCCAGCAGGTCGAGGGGGTCGGTTTCTTCGCCCGGCAGGGTGATGGCATCGAGCACTTCCGCTTCGACTTTTTGGTTGTTGCCGCCGCGTTTGGCGGCGTTGACCCGGCGGTGGCGCTCCACCAGGATGCGGCGCATGGCCTGGGCGGCGGCGCCGAAGAAGTGGGAGCGGTTGGTCCAAGCCGTCCCAGGGCTGCCGAGCAGGCGCATGTAGGCCTCGTGCACCAGCGCGGTGGCCTGCAGGGTGTGCCCGGGCTTCTCGCGGCGCATGTGGGAGGCCGCCAGGGAGCGCAATTCGCCGTAGACCAGCATCAAGAGGTCATCGGTGGCCCCGGCTTTGCCCGCGTCGATCGCTTCGAGCAATTGGGTGACTTCGGGCTGGGGGTGCGCGTCGCCGGAGGATCCGGCTGCCGGCTGGGAAGGGATCGGCATACCCCATTCTCGCAGGTCCAAGGGCGATGGACAAATCCCGGGCTGCCAAGGTCCCAAAGTGGGGGGGCGCAAGAATCTTGGCGAGACATTGGCACCTGTTGCCCTCGCTTCGCGCATGGACTCATGAAGCCGGAAAACCCGCTTCCCGACCCTTCCAACGGCCTCCCGCCCCGACCCCCTCGCCCCATGAAGCGCCTCCTCGCCGCCACCCTGTCCCTCGCCATGCTCCTCCAAGGCCCCCTCTCCATGGTCCACGCGGCCCAAGGCGGCGGCGAAGGCGTGCTCGAGTTCGACACGAACCCGCGGGGGGGAGGCAACCCCTTCCAGCCCGACGGTCCAACCGGCGGGGGCTTCCAGCCCGGCGGACAGCCCATGGCCGCCCCGAATTACCTGGTCGCCCACGTGCCCGGCGCCGCCAACATGCCGGCTCCCGAATGGGTCAAACCGGGCGTGCGCATCACGGTTTGGCTGGGCAGCGCCACCTACCTGGGTGGGGGCAGCATGACCACCGCCGTGCCCGACCCGAACGGCGATCTGGTGGATTCGAACGGCAAGCGCTATCGCCAATCGACCGCGGGAGCCAGCGGTTCCAACGGCGGCGCTGGTGCGGGCTTCATGGCCGTGGACGTGATCGCGGTGACACCCAACGCCGTGGCGATCGACGTGCGCAGCTACGGAGGTACGGGCCAGTACCACCAACCGCAGCTGATGTCGCTCACCAGCCAAATCGTCAACCCCGGCGCCTGCGAATGGTGGATCCATCCCGAGTTGCTGGCGAAAGTGCAGCCTGGCGGCAACGCTTTAGGTCAAGTCTTGAAGGGTGGTTGGACCACCCCCAACAACCAAAAGTACCAAGCGGTGGTGTTCAAGAGCCAATCGAGCCAATCGAAAGGCCACATGGTCTACGACGCTAAGACGGGTATCACCTTGGGCATGAGCCAGTTGACCACCGGCACGTCCAGCCATACGCAGTACAACCCGACCACCGGCGAAACGAGTCCTGCCACCTCGAACAACAAGACGATGTCCGAGAGTTACTTGGTGGGCATGCGTCAGGTGCAATACCCTTGGTCGAACTCCAAGTTGCCCGCCGCCAACCTGATCCCGAGTCACTACCGTGGCGAGATGGGCATGGAGCCGAACACCTACGGTGTGCCCGGAACGCCGATTGCGGAAACGGTGCAGGTCAAACGTCAAGGCCTGGGCTGGATCGAAACGGCTGCCACCCGCACCATGCACGGTCAGAAGATTCCCGGCCTGCCCCGCGTGACGGCGGTGCACCAAGTGGGCGGCTACTTGATGGATCCCCAAGCCCTGCGGACCCTGCGTCAAGGTCAAGCGATCGACCAGGACCCCATCACCGGCAACCGCATCTTCGTCGAGTACGTCGGCCAAGCCAACAACGGCCAAACCGTCGTCTGCATCCGCGAAGAAACCGGCGGGGGTGCCATGCGCTGGGCCTACGACCTGCGCACGGGCGTACTGCACTCGGCCACCATGGCGACTTTCATGCCCGCGGGCATGGGATCCTCGGTGGTCCATCTAGAGCGCACCGGGCGCTAAGCCGCCAGGACTTCGGGCCCCTTGCTAGGATCCTCCCATGAACACCGAGTCCCGCGACCCGAGCTCCCCTTCCGACGATTCCTGGTGGGAAGTGAAGGAGCACCTGGGCGATGCTTTGGAGCTCACGGGCTCTGAGCGGGAAGCCTACCTCACCGAGCTCGCTGCGGAACACCCGGAC
The DNA here is from genome assembly GCA_030426785.1 of bacterium. Taxonomy (GTDB): domain Bacteria; phylum Planctomycetota; class UBA1135; order UBA1135; genus NORP259. The sequence goes on along the minus strand of JAUHXY010000066.1, from coordinate 322 downwards.
ACCGCTCAGGAGGTGCGGCGCCTGCTCGAGTCCTTCACCGACGCGGGCACCTTCATGAGTTCGGCGCCGATCGCGGACGTCGGCGGGGCTCCTAGCCTGCACCCGGGGGACACGCTCGGCCCCTACACCATCGAGGGCGTGCTGGGGGAAGGCGGCTTCAGCATCGTGTACCGCGCTACCCAAAGCCAGCCCATCCAGCGCACGGTCGCGCTCAAGATCATCAAACCGGGCATGGACACGGCGCAGATCTTGATGCGCTTTGAGGCCGAGCGTCAAACCCTGGCACGCATGCAACACCCGGGCATCGCCACGGTGCTCGATG
>JAUHXY010000065.1 GCA_030426785.1 bacterium | reverse complement strand
GAAGGTGCCGGCGATTTTGGAGAGCGCCGCCACGTGCGGGCGCATGTCCGTTGCACCCAACGAGCAGTTGACCCCGACCGTCAGTGGGTTGGCGTGGGCGATGGAGTACCAAAAAGCTTCGACGGTTTGCCCCGAAAGGGTCCGTCCGGAGTTGTCGGTGATGGCGACCGAGATCTGCACGGGCAGGCGGCGGCCCAGGTCCGTCAGGGTTTCGTCGATGGCCACCAAGGCGGCTTTTGCGTTGAGGGTGTCGAAGATGGTTTCCACCAAGAGCGTGTCCACGCCGCCTTCGATCAGCGCTTCGACCTGCTCGCGATAGGCCGCTTTGAGCTGTTCGAAGGTGATCGAGCGGTAGGACGGGTCGTCGACCTTCTCGGATAGCGACAGGGTTTTGCTCGTCGGGCCGATTGCGCCCGCCACGAAACGAGGCCGGCTCGGGTCCAACGCCATGGCCGCGTCGGCGGACTCGCGCGCCAGTTTGGCGGAAGCGAGGTTGAGGGCGCGCGCGTGGGCTACCGTGTCGTAATCGCCCTGGGAGATCGCGTTGGCCCCAAACGTGTTCGTTTCGACGATGTCCGCTCCCGCGGCGAAGAATTGGTCGTGAATGGCACGAATCACGTCCGGGCGGGTCAACGAGAGCAACTCGTTGTTGCCGCGCAGGGAAGAAGGATGGTCCGCGAAGTGCTTGCCGCGGAAATCCGCTTCTTCGAGGCCGTACCCCTGAATCATGGTCCCCATGGCGCCGTCCAGAATGACGATGCGCTCGGTCAAGAGGCGGGTGAGGGCCTCAGCACCTGGGGAGAGAGCTGGCAGGGAAAGAGCGGAGGAGAGAGGTCGAGTCATAGGAATGGCACTAGGTCTCGGACCGGCTGGTCCGGGTGTGAGCGGTGGTTCTCGCACGGTGTGCGGGAGGGAGGGTCTCGCTGGCGAGGCCCGTGGCGAGCAGGGTCATGAAGTGTGGCGGGCTGGGATCGCGCGCGACGCGCGAAACGTGCACCCGGTCGAAACCGGCGCGAGCCACCAAAGACTCCAGGTCGGCTTCGGTGAACCCGAGCACGCGGTGTTGCAGTTGATCGCGCACCCACTCTTCGTTGTGGGCGAGCAGATCGATCACGAGCAGTTGCCCGCCAGGGCGCAGGACGCGCCGCGCTTCTTCCAGAGCGATGATCGGGTCGTCGACGTGGTGCAGGGCTTGGCTCAAGACGGCCACGTCGTAGCTTTGGTTTTCGAGGGGCAGGGCCTCGATGCGGCCCTTGACGTAGTCGAGATTTTGAAAGCCCCGTCGTTGAGCGCGCAGCGAGAGCTGACGGAGCATCTCCGAGCTGATGTCGACCGCCGTGACGTGCTCCGCCACCTCCGCCAGCATGAGGGTCAACAACCCGTCGCCGATCCCGAGGTCGACGTAGCGCGCCCGGGGAGCCAGTTGCAGCAGCGAGCGCGCGAGTCCTTCCCAAGTGCGCCCCGGCAAGTCCTGCTCGCCAAAGGTGGAGGCGACGCGGTCGAAGTAGCTACGCGCTTCTTGCTCCTTGCGGCTCTGCAGCGCTTCGTAGCCCGCCAAGTCGTCGCGGAACTCGATCGAATTGCGGTGCTCGCGCAAGATCTCGGTCACCAGCGGTCCCTTGCCGGCTTGCCCCAGGCTGTACAGGCTGCGGCGCCCCAAGCGGCGGTCCTGCAGCAGGTCGACCTCCTTCAGGAGGGTCAATTGGGTCGAGACCCGGCTCTGAGCCATGTTCAGGATCTCCATCATCTCCTTGACCGACAGCTCCCCCAGGGAGGCCAGGTGCACGAGCCTCAAGCGGGTTTCGTCCCCGAGGGTCTTGATGAGGCGGGAGGCGGTAGAGAGATCCATCGTCGAATCAAGATTAGTCGATTCGTCGGCAAGAAACGCCTTGGAGTGCACAAAAATGCGGTTAAGGTGCCGAAATCTCTGGGCGACCGTCCAAAACGGGCCGCGGGGCCCATACCAAGCCTACCCCAAGGTTGCGGCTGGGGAGCTGGCTCCACGAGCTCCCTCCGAAGGTCCCTCTTTGGGGGTCCCTCCACAGGGTCATCCACTGGCCCGAGGGGGGGCCTAGGCGTCGAGATCGTCCGGATCGAGATCGTCTTGCGAGGAGCTCGGTTTGAGGAAGCGTAAGGCCCGCCCGGGCTGCCGCGGGGGCCCGCTGCCCAGCATGACCGCGATCGGCCGCGTGGAATCGTTGCTCGCCAAGGTGATCTGGAGCGCAGCCGTTAGGGGGACCGCCAAGAATCCGCCGACCACGCCCCACAGACCGGCCCAAACGACCACGCTGATGACCACGACCAGGGGGGAGAGGTTCAGTTCCCGGCCCAGGATTTTCGGCTCGATGAACGACCCCAGGGTCAGGTTGACGGCCAAGTAGGTCGCCACCACGATGCTGACCTTGGTCAAGCTGTCGGGCAGGGTCAGGGCGGTGATGGTGGGGAAAATGCCCGCGATGATGCTGCCGAAAGTCGGGATGTAGTTCAGCAGGAACGTGAGCAGCCCGAACAGCTCCGAATAGGGGATGTTGAGGGACTCCAGCACCGCATAACACAACAGGCCCGTCAGGAAGGAGATGACCGTCTTGACGCCCAGGTACTTTTGGATGCCCTTGCCGATGGTGTTCAGGATGTCGGCGGCTTCTTCGCGGCGATCTCCCGCGATGGACAGGATCTTGCGCCGGAAGATGGCCTGCTCCGCGAAGATGAACACCATGTAGATCAGCACGAGCACGAGGCCCTTCATGAAGCCGAAGCTGCTGACCGCCAGCCCTTGGGCCAAGCCCGTCAAATTGACCTCGTTCAAGGCACCCTGTAGGTAGGAACGCACCGGGTCGGGCATGTTCCACTCCTCCATGCGGGTGTGCAGGTGGGCTTGGATGCGCTTCCACCCCCCGGAACCTTGAGGAATGCCGTCCACGGTCGGCGTCGGTCCGTTGAGCCCCAGGAATCCGCTCACGTTGGCTTCCAAGAGCAACCCCAACTGAACCAGGCCCATAAACAGGAGCGCCGTCAACACCACGACCGTTGCGGCGGGCGGAATGCCCACGCGCGACAGCGCGACGACCACGGGCTGCAGCATGATCGCCAAGAGCAGCGCGATCACGATGGGCTGGATGATCGCGGCTCCGGCGTGCAACACCCAACCGGCCAGGATGGTGGCGATCAACCCGAGCAACAGGTTGTGGGTGCGCGTCGGCCGAATCATGGGCACAGGGTAAAGCAGGAGCGTGCTGACTCAAGACCTAGGGGGCCGTAGGCCAAGGAATACGGTTTGCGCGGGCCGAAGCCTCCACGCCGCCCAGAGCTCGACGGGGTGGTCCCGGGGCTCGGCCCGGCTCCCACCGCCCTACGCCTCGAGGGTCACGTTCCAGTAGCGGTCGCTCACGAACTTCTTCCAGGACTGCCGGACGCGCATGACCGGCACTTCCATGATCGGGGTCCACGCGGGGCAGCGAGGTTCCTGGCGCAGGCGCATGCTGGCCTCTTCGGGCAGGCGGTTGGCTTTGCGCCGGTTGCAAGCCACGCAGGCCAACACGCAGTTGGTCCAACTGGAAAGACCGCCGCGGCTGCGCGGCAGGACGTGATCGATGGTCAATTCTTTGGTACCGGGTCGCTTGCCGCAGTACTGGCACGAGTTCCCGTCGCGCATGAACAGGTTGCGACGAGAAAAGCTCGGCGTCATGCGCGGCACGCCACCGTAGCGCGTCAGCACGACGATCTCCGGCACGCGAATGCGCATCGCGACGGTGCGCACGCAGGGTTCGTCGGGCGGCACCGAAAGGGCCGACCACGAATCGAACTCGAAGGTCTCGTAGGTCTCCGGTTGGATGGCGCGCGCGTTGCCCGTGAACAGCATGGTCAACGCTTCGCGCACCGACGTGGTGGTGATCGCCACCCACGAACGGTTGAGAACGAGCGTCTCCTGGTTAAGTACGTGCGTATCCACAGCCAGCCATCCAGGGAAACCTTAGCCCGCGGATCGTGCCGGGTCTAGCTACGGACCTTTTCAAGGCTCGCTTCAAAACATGCAGGCCCCGATTCGTTGCGATTTTGGGGACGGGGCCCCGTTTCGAGAGGGGAAAGCGGGCCCCGCAACGGTGCCTTGATGCCCGCTTGACGGGGACTTCAGGGGCCGCACCAGTCCCGCGCGCTCTACTTGTCGTAGATCATCTTGAACAGACGATCGGCCGCGAGGCGATCGACCCGCTGCAGCGCTTTGTGGCGAGCGCGCGCCGCTCCGCGGTCGCCTTTCAAGAGATGGCAAACCCCCGCGCTGAACAGCGCGCCGGAGTGTTGCGGGTCGATGCGCAAGACTTCGTCGAACGAGAGCACGGCTCGATCGTATTGACCCAGTTCCTTGTACATCAGGCCCAGCCCCTGATGGGCTTCGAGGCACAGCGGATCCAGGAAGGTGGCTTCTTCGAAGCGATCGCGGGCTTTCTCCGCTTGATTCAAGCGGGCTAAAGACCGCGCTTCGATCAGCAACAGCTCGATGTGATCGGGATGTTGGGCGCGCAAGGGTTGCACCAAGGCGAGAGCCTGTTCCCAGTCCTTTTTCTTGACGGCTACTTCGCACAAGCCGATCTGCGCTGGCAGCCAGCCGGAGCGAATCTCGAGGGCGCGCTCGAAGCTTTGCGTCGCGTGTTTGGTGCGCTTTTGGTTGAGCTGCAGGCGGCCCATGCCCACCCACGCATCCGGGTTGCGATCATCGATCGCGAGCACGCGTTCGAAGTAGTGCTTGGCTTCGTCAAAACGCAGGCGACGATTCATGATCTCGCCACGCAGCAAGAGCGCCGGCACGAAATCGGGGTCCTGCAGGAGCAAGCCCTTGAGCAGTCCCAAGGCATCCTGTTCCCGGTTCACCCGGGTGTAACCCCGAGCGACGGTCAACACGGGCAGGTACTCGTCGCTCGCCAGTGTGCGCGCCTTTTGCCACGCGCTGCTAGCTTTGCGCCACTCGCCCAAGCGGCTGTGCGCTTCGCCTAGCAATAGATGCAATTCCGCCGACTGAGCGTTGGTTGGCAAGACCTCTTCCAAGGTCTGCACCGCTTCCACGGCACGCTGCTCGGCTAGGTAAGCGAGCGCTAACCACATGCGGGCGCGCACCCCGCGCGACTCTTGCAGGGACTCGAGCGCGCGCGCCGAGTGCCCGGTCAGAAGCAGCGCGATCCCTTGATCCATGCGCTCCCAAGCCTGGTATTCCTCCGATTCCACGTTATCCGGGATGTCCGGAATCATGTGGTGGTGAAAGTCCATGGGCTCGCCGCAAGCCAATTGGGCGATCGCCGATCCGGAAACGACGAGGCGCGTGCCGCTCTCCTTCAGAACGCGGGCGCTCAACATCCCGATCACGCGTCCCCGTCCGTCCAACAAGGGTGTACCGGCCAGTCCTTTTTGCGTCAGGTTCTGCACCTGCGCGATCGGGAAAAACGGGTCCAGGGAGGTGACGCCGGTCAAGGAGCAACGTTCGGCGACCTGCTCCATCAGCACGGTGTGTCCGACCACCGCCGCCAGCTCATGGCCGAGCAGGTGAGAAGCCTTGACGGGCAAGCCCACTTCCACGTCGATGGGGGCGGACAGGCGCAGCAGAGCCACGTCGTGCACGAGATCTAAACCGCAAATGCTGGCGTCGCGTGCGTCGTCGCCAAACACGACGCGCACTGCTTGTCCGTTGCCCAAGGCCAACGCGGAGGTCACCGCAACATCGGGTCGCAGCAGGAAGGTGCTCTCCTGGCGCACGACGATGCCCGGGTGAGAGCCCTGGACCTCCACCCGTCCCACGCGCTGTCGCGCCAGCAGAATCTGATCCTGCAGGCTCGCCTCGATGGCTACGGGGACCCCGTCGCCGAGGTTGTCTTCGGCGTCTTGGGGGAAGGCGAGTGGCGCGAACGCGAGAGCTCCGGCCAGTGCACAGGTGCGAACGAGTCCCATGAAGAGGGCCTTGGTGAAAGCGGTGCGAGCGGGGAGCGCTGGAAACGTGCAAGACGAAACGTCTCGATTGCCGTGAGGAGCGGAGAGCTCTTGGGAGAGAGCACGGCGGCCCAGCGACGGCCCGTGGCCTTCAGTCTTGCCGATCCCGGGCCGGCGGGGAACCCCCAGTCGCGGATCTAGGCGTTTCGACGCCACTTCTCGGAGTGACAATTCGGACAGGGATCCCCCCAGGCACGGTAGGCCCTAGGGTTTGGCAGCTCAGGGGAGGGGTGTGCGGGCCCCGGGTGGGCACCTCCAAGACGGCCGATCCGGCTCAAAGATGGCGGCCTGCGCACCGAAGTACGCAGGCCGCCCTAGGAGCGTCCGAATAGGTGGACATGGCTGTCAGAATGTTGGCAACCAATCGATGGGTTCTCTCCTGCATGCTCCTGCACGCAGACGACCCTTCTTCCCTCCGTGGCGTCGAAATGATTCACCGAATCCGAAAAAACCTGGGAAAACCTCGTCCGACGTTGGCGGGTTCACTCAGCGGAGGGGGAAAAAGGCCTGACCGCACGAGGGGCGGGATCGCGTTCCGAGGCGAGGGTAGGGACCGATCGACCCCGGAACCGCAAGATCAGCGCGGACTTTCAGCGCCTGACCCGGACCGCTCGCCCGTAAGTGCGTTTCCGAACAGGGTTCGACAGGCGGTGGTCTTGATCAACAGGTAGAGGGCTTTGCCGGGCACCAGCCCAAGGCTGGACGCCGCTCCCGGAGTGACGCGAGCCCGCAGTTCCACCGCCCCGACCGCCAGATCGACCCACACCTCCTCCCCGACCTGGGTGCGCCGAACCAAGTTCGCGGGCAAGACGTTGCGGGCGGAGGTGGGACCCGGATTCGCTTCTGCCAACAAGATGTCTTCACCCTGCAAGGCGATCGTCGCCGGGGCCCCGATCGGACCGTCGATGGGAGGCACGGCGAGGCGCAATTCCGGCTCGCCGCCCAGGGACATCCAGGTCAGACCCTGGTCCGCATCGTGTTGCGCGACCGTCAAGGAAAGCAGGTTTTCCACGTCGTGGTGGGGGAGGCCTCCTTCGCGCCCACCTTGAGCGAGCACCTCCAAGGGCGCCCCTTGGTGCACGATGCGACCCGCTTCGATCCAAGCGGCTTCGTCCGCCAGGGCTAGCAATTCGCTCGTGCGGTGCGTGACGAACACCATCGGCAGCTTCCACTCCCGTTTGATTTCGAGCAGCAGCGCCATCACTTCGCGCGCCATGGGAGCATCCAACGACGCGGCCGGTTCGTCCAGCAAGATCATGCGCGGTTGCGCGAGCAGGGCGCGGCCCAAAGCGACGCGTTGTTGCTCCCCGCCCGACAAGGTCGTGGGCTTGCGCTCCAAGAGCGGGCCGAGGCGTAGCAGATCGAGGATGCGTTGCCCTTCGGGCGTGTTCCAAAGCTTGTGCGCCCCCGGGGCAAAAGTGAGGTTGCCGAGCACCGAGCGGTGGGGGAAGAGCAGCGCGTCCTGCGAAACCACGGCGCAACCGCGGGCTTCGATCGGCAGGGCGATGCCAGCTTGCGTATCGAGCCAAGTTTCTCCCTCCACGCGCACGCTGCCTAGGTCGGGCGTCCACCATCCGGACAGCGCGTGCAACAACGAGGACTTGCCCGCCCCCGAGGGACCGAAGAGGCCTAGCACTTGGGATGCGCTCTGCACGTCCACATCCAAGTGGAAGCCCTGCCAACGGTGCTCGATGCGCAGCTCGATCACGCTTGGCCCGCCTTGCGCGCCCCGCGCGCTCGCAGCCAAGCCGTCAAGGCCAAAGCGCCCAGGGAAAGCCCAACGCTGATCGCGCTGAGTCGCCAAACCGCCGCCGTAGAGCCGGGCTCTTGCAGCAAGGAATACACCGCCACGGGGATTTGACGGGTTTCTCCCTCGATGTTGCCAGCGAGCACGATCGTCGCGCCGAATTCTCCGAGCGCGCGGGCAAAGGCTAGGGTGGTGCCCGCGAACACTCCCGGCAACGCCAAGGGCAGCGAAACCCGCCACCAGGTGCGAGCGCGACCCATGCCGAGCGAGCGCGCGATCTTTTCTAAGCGCGGATCGATGCTTTCGAATGCGATGCGCAAACTCTCCACCAACAGCGGAAAACTCACCACCGCGGCCGCCAAGACCGCAGCCGAAAACGAATAGGACAGATATTCGCCTGTCAGGTAGTGCCAAGCCTTTCCGATCGGGGTGGACCGGCCAAACAGGGCCAGAAGGGCGTACCCGGTCACGACCGGTGGCAACACCAAAGGCAACAACACGATCCCGTGGACCAGGGCCCGCCAGCGGGTGCGCGTGCGCGCGAGCCACCAAGCGACCGCCCAACCCGGACCCAGGGAGAGCACCACCACCCAAATCGCGATGCTTAGGGAGAGCTGGACGACTTGGATTTCGGAGGGGCTCAGCACGGGGCTACTCGAAGGCGAAACGCTCTCTGAGGATACGCGCCTCGGGCCCGGTCAGGAATTCCAAAAAGGACTGCGCGGCGGTCGGCTGTGCACTTTGCCGCAGGACGCAAGCCCAATACACGATCGGTTCGTGGTGGTCCGCAGGGATCGAAAACAGGACCGGCCAGTCCTCCGAATGCGCATCGCTGCGATAGACGATGCCCGCGTGGGCTTCGCCGCTCATCACCGCTCTCAAGACGGCGCGCGCATCGGGGAAGGCCACCCAAGCGTCCTGCGTTTCGACCGCCAGGTCGGCCGCGTTCCAGGCCTGCCGGGCGTATTGCCCGATCGGCACGTGGGGATCCCCGATCGCGAACCGTGCGCCGGTCGGCCATGCTTGCATCAGGTCCGCCAGATCGGTGGGGGCTGCGCTCCAGGGTTCGGCGGCGATCACGACCAAGCGACCGCGTCCCACTTCGCGCGCTTCGCCTTGCAATGCGCCGCCCGCCCGCACGGTTTCGATCCAGCGGCGGTGGGCGGAGATCCAAACGTCTCCGGGCGCGCCGTCGAGAATTTGGCGCGCCAAGGCGGAGGAGGCGCCCCATTGCCAGCGCACCTTCGCATCGGTCGCACCCGGCCAAGCCGCGCCCCAGGCGTTGCCCAAAGGGGTGCAGCTGGCGGCCGCGAGCACGCGCAATTCCGGCTCGCTCGGCGAGCCCGGTCCGCAGCTCATCAGCGCGAGCCCGCACAGGAGTGCGCCCCAAAGCGGCCGAGCCACCCGTCCCATTAGGGCTTGAGGGTCAAGACGATCGGCTTGTCTTCGGCCTGTCCGGAGACGCGCACGGTCATCTCTTCGAAGCGACCGTCCGCCGTGGAAGCGCGCACGCGGTATTCCCCGGGCGCGAGGGGCCCCACGCGCTGCTCGGTGGTGACCGCCCCTTCTTTGAACACGTCGCTCAGCGCTTTGAGGGTCCACATGCGAGCGAGGTCGCGCCCGTCCTCATCGAACACCTCGACCCGCAAGCGGGCTTCGCGTTCTTCGAGATCGCGCAGGGTGACCCGCAAGGAAGTGCCGCGCTGCATGCGCAACTCCGCGTTGCTAGTGACGCCCGCGCGCACGGCGATGGGCGCGCTCTCGACCGAAGCCTGCCATTCCGACTTGGCGACGACCGTGTAGGAGCCCGCACCGAGGCCGGACTTCTCAAATCTCCCGGCCGCGTCGGACATGGTGTCGGAAACGGTAGCGACCAACATGCCTTGGCTATCGCGGAAGAATAGGCTGGCTCCCTCGACCGGCTGCCCGTCGGGGCCCACGACCCGACCGCTGATCGTGCCCGGCTTTTGGAGTCGGAAGTCCATGCGCGTGAAGCCTTCTTGGCCGACCCGAATGTCGGGGGTGTTTTCGGTGGCGTAGGCTTCGTTGGGACCGCCGGTCCAGGTATTCGCGTTGACCCGCACCATGTAGATCCCCGGTTGGAGGCTTTCGAAGCGGTACCCTCCGTCCACGTCGGTGCGCGCCATGTCCCCGGACCAACGCACGGTTCCCAATCCGTCGAGGCGCTCGAGGTTCAGGCGAATGCCCGCCGCGGGCTCGCCGCTGGGCAACTCCACCCGTCCCGCGATGCCGCCGCTCGGGATCACGAGATCGTGGGCGAATTCTTCGGCTTGCGGCACGTCCACGAAGGTTTCGACGCCCATGCGCCCCTTGCTGGCGCTGATGATGTAGGCGCCCGGTCGATCGACGGTCAGGCTGTAGCGGCCCTCTTCATCCGACAGGTTCGACTTCATGCCCTGCATGATCGCCTGGCCTTCGGTGACGGCATACACCTGGGCTCCCCCTACGGGGTCTTCGCCTTGCATCACTCGGCCACGCACGGTCACCGGCACCAAGGGATCGCCGCCCAGCTGCACTTCGGTGACCTCACCGTCGAACACCGTGACGCTCTCGGTGAGCATGTCGGACATCATCGAGGAGAAGTCGCTGGGATCGTCGACGTCGCGCATGCGCTCGCCCAATTCCTCCATGGAAGCGGTGGCGGTCACCATCCACTCGCCGGGGGTGATGTTTTCGAAGGTGAAGCGGCCCGCACCGTCGGTGCGCGTTTCGCCTTCCGCACCCCAACCCCAAGCGTTGCTACCCCACATGACCCGTTGTCCGGAAACGGGTCGGCCGTCCTCGCCGATGACACGCCCACGAATCGTGCCGCCCCGGCGTAAGACCAATACCAAGTCCTCGACGGGCACGCCGGAGGCAAGTTCCACCGTTTGGCTTTCGCTGTCGGCCCAGCCTTCGTTGGAGGCGGTGACCTTCCACAGGCCAGGAGCCACGTCTTCTACGGTGAAGCGTCCCTCTTCATCGGTTTCGCTGGAGGGCCCGGTGTTGCGGGGCCAGCCCATATCCGTTTCTTGGCCTTGGGAGGCTTGCACGCGAGCGCCCGCCAGGGGTTGGTTGGCCGCGTCGAGCACCACGCCGGCGATGGTCGCGCGTCGTTGCAAGCGCAAGGTGATCGGTTGGGCGGCGGCAGCCGGCAATTCGAGTTCGATGGGTTCGAGCTGTTCGTAGCCCTTCGCCTCCGCACGCACGAACCACGTGCCCGGACCGAGTCGTTCGAAGGCGAAGCGGCCTTCTTCGTCTTCGAAGCGCTCGCGCTCGTTCGGTCCGCCATCGAGCGCCGAGCGACCGATCACGGTGAATTCGGAGATCGGTTTCCCGAGATCATCGAGCACTTGACCCGACAGGAGGAGCGGTGCTTCGAGGCGCAAGATCAGGTTTTGCGAACCGGCTTCGACCGCGCTCTGTTCCGCCCGATAGGTGGCCCGCGAGCTGCCCTTGCCCGGGGAGCGCAGGGAGGCCTTCAGCGTGAGCTTGCCCGGTTCCAATCCCGTGATGGTGAAGCGCCCCTGGCCGTCGGTATTGGTGCGCCCCGCATCGCGACGACCACCGCCGCCCCAGGGACCCATGGGTTGCGTTTGATTGCGCTCCTCCGCCACGACCAACGCCTCGTCGGCGGGTTTTCCATCGGGCCAGAGCACCTGGCCGCTGAGGGATAGGCCTTGGCTGAGGGTCAAATGCACACCTTCGCGCCGTTCCCCCAGGGCTAACTCGATCGCTTCGCTGCGAAAGTCCACGTACCCCTTTTCTTCGGTCTCGACCGTTTTCTTGCCGGGTCCGAGCGGCCCGAGTGTGTACTTGCCTTCCTCATCCGTTTTGGTGGAGGACCCCGAACCCATCATGTTCATCCAGGGAACGAGGTTCGTGATTTGCACGTCGATGTCGGCCATGGGTTGTCCCGAGTCGTCGGCGACGGTTCCGCTGATCCAAGCGCCGGGCTGAATCTCGACCTGGACCGTCTTGGTTTGGCCGGCTTCCAGTTCGATGCCGAATTTGCCGGGGGAGTAGTGCTCGGCCATCTCCATCTGCACCATCCACGTGAGCTCCGCATCCAAGCCGCGGTATTCCCGTTGGTCCAGGGAACCCGTACGGGAGGCGAAACCACCCATGCCGGTCGAGCGGAAGGCCATCAAACGAATGGAGCCCTCGGTGACGTCGTCGGGTAGATTCACGAGTTCCACTTCCAAACAAGCACCGTAGGCCGTGGGCAAGTCCACTTCGGTAGCCTCCGGTTCGATGGGGACTCCTCGCTCCATCGAGAGGTAGCGACCCTGCAGGATCGCGACCGGTTCCTCGATGGTTTTCAAGATCGGCAAAGGAGCGACGCCGCGTGCGTCCACCGGAGCGGAGGCCCAGGGGAATGCGACGTCTTCGCCGGCGCGCAGACGCGCGAGGGGCTCACGGCCCGAACCGCGCCGAATGATGTCTTTCGGCAGCACGTAGACCTGTAGGCCCGGCTCCAGCGCTCCGTTCTCCGGAAGTTGAATCCGCGCTTGCACGACGCGTTGGGCGCCTTGGATCACGTCCCTTTGTTTCTCCGTTTCCACGGAGAGGCTCGGGGCCAACGCGCTTTCCTCCGTGGAAGCGCCTTCGAGAGTCGCCGCTTCCGTTTCGGCCCCAGGGGCGATTTCGCTGGCCTCGCCACTCAGGCCGTCGGAGCCTTGGGAGGATCCCTGTGTGAGCCAAACGTAGCCGAATGCGGCTGCGGCCAGCAGGGCACCGCCGAGGAGTAGGCGTTGTATGGAGGTCATGGAGTCGAGCGGGAGAGGCTGGTGGGGGTGGGGAATTAAGCTTAGGAGAGGGTAGTCCTTACGCAATGCCACGTGGGAAATTCAACGCCGTGCGGCACCCCGCGTTGCCGTTTTGTATCCTTAGGGCTGATCTCCCCTGACCTGAACCGCGTCCGTCCCCCTGACTCTATGCGTTTGCTCCGTTCGAATCTGTTCGCCCTGATCGCGCTCTGCTGGTTTGTTATGCCCGTTTGGGCGCAAAACAGCCCAACGGTTACGCACATCCCTCTGAAGGTTGATTCGGACAAAGATCTGAAGTCGCTTTCCAAAAAGATGCCCCTGTATCGAGTTGCGGGAGAGCCGTCGGTGATGGGCGAGATCGCGCCGGGTGAATGGCGTGGGGACAAGCCGCTCGAGGTTTACGTTCCGTACCTGGCGAAGAAGCCGAAGATTTCGAAGACCTTGGCCGAGGCGCCTTACGAGTTCGACAACAAGGGAGAGCTCAAGGAGATCGGCAAGTTCAAGAAACTGAAGGTCAAGATCCCGGTCCGCTACCTGCAGTTCCAGCAGAACGGCGATCGGCGCAATCTGGTGCAGCGCAAGATTTCGGACTTCAGCTTGTACTCCTTGTGCGCTGACCTCGATCAGCGCCGGGAAGACGTGGTCGAGCTGCGCGACTCGCTCAAGCGTATGCGGGTCGAGGACGATCCCGACGCTTGGAACGCCGCTCGGGCGGAGCTGGTGCTCAAATGGGAGGGGCTCGTGCAGTTCGTCGAGAACTCGCTGATCTTCCGGGTCATGGGGCCCTCCCTGCGCGAAGAGTTCGAGGAGGGCATCGAGTCCTTCCGCGACGCGGAGTCCGAAGCCCGCGCCCTCGAGTTCCGCAAGCAGATCGAAGAGCTGGAGCCCGAAGCGATCGAGTTTGGCAAAGAACTGGACTGTGAGTTCTACGTGTTGGAATCGGATCACGTGCGCATCGTGTACCTGATCGGAGATGAGGGCATCGAGCACGAGCACGCCAAGGAATTGCTGCTCTTGGCGGAGGAGTCCATCGAGTACTTCCGGCGCATCGCGATCGATCCTTTCGCCGTGTTCCGCGAGGAACAAGCCTCGGAATTGCCCATCATCCCGAACTCGTTGTTCCAAGAGTTTGTGGTGGTGCCCCATGACACTCCCACGGCCGAAGAGCTGTACGCCGAGTACTACAGCGTACCGGAGGAAAACGCCCGCGGGTTCGACACCGAAGCCCGGGGAGGCATCGCCCGTAGCCGACGGGCCGACCCCCTCTACTCGTCGTTCACCAAGAACATCAAAACCGGCCTGCAAGGCATGGTCGTGCACCAAGTCGGCCACACCATGTCTTCGCTCCACTACAACCGCTTGAGCAAAGAGCACGTGGCGAACGCGCTCCCGATGGTCCAAGAGGCCGTCGCGATGCACCTATGCTTCGAGAAGCTCGGGCATAACACCGTGCGCTGCGTAGCGACCGAGGAATCCAAATATGCTACCCCCAAAGAAGAGGTTGACAACCGCGACGTGCAGGTTTGGGATACCTACCGGGATCGCTTCTACAAGCTGTCCTTGGATGCACCCAGCTTTAGCGACGGCGGCACCATGCCTATGGGCAAGCTGACCGAATCCAACATGGCGAAGGGTTGGCTTGCCATTTCCTACATCCTCCAGCAGGACGGGGTGAAGGGGCAACAATGGCTGCGCAAGATGCACGATTCCATCACCAAAGAAGGGGATGGGGACCGCACCGGTCTCGACCGCAACAAGTGGCGGGAGTTCACCAACGAGCTCTACGGTGAGGTACAAGGAGATCCGCTGCTCCAGTTCGAAGAGGCCTGGAAGGCTGTCGCGGAAGCGGGCATCGCCGAGGATTGAGACGAACGCGTGACCAAAGATTGAGCCGGGGCCGTGTATTGCACGGCCCCGGCCGATTCGGTCCCTTCGACGGCCTCCTCGAGGCTTGCTGACGCGCAGGCTGGTCCTTGTCGAGCGACCTACCGGCCGCCTATCCGCAAGGCGATGGAAGCTCTAGGGGCCGATGGGATAGATTCAGGGAGCCAACGCTCGGCGTCGAACACCCCGCATCCAGCATGTCCGCATCCCAAACTTCCTCGACCCGAAGCTCCGCACGCAGCGCTCGCGGGCGGCGCACTTGTTTGTATTGTTACGCACCGTTTCGGGTCGAGCGTGGCACGCAGGCTTGTCCGGATTGCGGGGCGGAACAAAGCAGGCTGGACCAAGAGCGGTGGTGGACCCGGGAAGCGCGCTTTGTGGGGATCGAAAAGGGGCTTAAGGTCGGAGCGCTTCTTTTGACCGCCTTGCTGGGCGTGGTGCTGACGCAGGTCATGGATGTCACTAGCTTGCCATGGGGCATCGGGTTGCTAGCGGCGTTGGGAGGACTGCTGTGGTACACGGCGGGTTGCGTGACGCGGCGTGCATCGTTCATGGACCTGCGTTTCTTGTGGCCGCCTCTGCTGGTTTGCATTGCGTTCGGGCCGCTCGTGATCTCGGAGCTCCTGCGGTGGATCGGCGGGGAGCAGGCCACCGCGTCGGGGGAAGGGGCTCTGCGCGACGGGTTCGTTTGGGCGTTGCCGTGGTTGCCCGCCATCGCGTTGAGTTTCACGATCCCAGGACTCTTCGCGCGCCTACGCCGTGAGCGTGTGGACGCCGAGTCGGACCGCTCGGAAGACCCCGCGTAAGCGTTCGCGAATGGCGCAGCGAGGCCGCAGGCCGGATCGTATACTTCCGCGATGCTCCATCGCTCCCGCCTGATCGGCCTCGCCGGCTGCGCTTTTTTGGCCGCCTGCCAATCCATGACAACTCCGTGGCCTTCCGAGAAGGAACGCCTGCATGCCTTTTTGCAAGAGGCTTTCGAAGCGGACCTGCAGGCCAGTCCAGAGTGGTTGAGCTACCTAGGCCGCAAGGATCGCGCCGGAGAGTGGAATGACCGTTCCGAAGCGGGGCATGCGCGCGATGCGCAACGGGTCGCTCGGCACCTAGAGCGACTTCGCGACGAGTTTTCGTTGGCGGCATTGGATCCGGAAGACCAGCTGCACTATCGACTGTTCGAAGTGGACTGCGAACGCAAACTGAAGCAGCACCGTTGGCGCTGGCATCGCTACCCTGTCAACCAAATGCACGGGGAGCACCGCGCGGGCCTGCAACTCTTGCTCAACGCGCACCGCATGGAAACAGCGCGCGATGCGGAGACCTACGTAGAGCGCCTAGAGGGCATGGGAGACATGCTGGCGCAGATCGCGGAAGGGGTGCGGGAGCGAGAGGCGCGTGGGGTGCTTCCTCCGCGCTTCGTGTTCGCCAAAGTCTTTCAGGATTGCGAACGAGCGGCCGCCGGGGTCCCCATGGACGACGGGCCCGATGAAAACGTCTTGTGGGCGGACTTCCAGACCAAGTTGAATGGTCTGGAGGACCTTCGACCCCGCATGCGCAAGGCACTGCTAGAGCGAGCCGAACGGGCCCTGCGGGAAACGGTTGGGCCCGCTTTCCGGGACTTGCACGCCGTTTTGGCCGATCAAGCATCGCGGGCGACGACCGATGCCGGGGTTTGGAAGCTGCCGGAGGGCGAAGCCTTTTATCGCGCGCAGTTGTCGCACCACACGACGACGGATTGGAGCGCGGAGGAAATCCACGCGCTCGGTTTGCGCGAGGTGGACCGCTTGCACGCAGCCATGCGGGCCATCCAGGCTCAAGTGGGCTTTGAAGGTTCCTTGGGGGAGTTTTTCGAGCACCTGCGCACCCATGAGCGCTTCTTCTACCCGAATACAGAGGAAGGCAAGGCGCGCTACCTAGCCGAGGCCACGGCTCGAATCGATGCGATGCGGGCGCGCTTGCCGGAAGTCTTTGCCACCTTACCGCAGGCCGCTATCGAGGTGCGCGCGGTCGAGCCGTACCGGGAACGCTCGGCGGGCAAAGCCTTTTACAACCCGCCCGCGCCCGACGGCAGTCGGCCGGGGATCTACTACGCCAATCTCTATCAGATGGCCGACATGCCCATCTATCAGATGGAAGCGCTCGCCTACCACGAGGGCATTCCCGGGCATCACATGCAGATCGCGATCGCGCAGGAGCTCGAAGGGGTGCCCGAATTCCGCAAGTTCGGGCACTACACGGCCTACGTGGAAGGCTGGGGGCTGTACTCCGAGTTCCTGCCTAAAGAGATGGGCTTCTACGCCGATCCCTACTCCGACTTCGGACGCCTCGCGATGGAGTTGTGGCGTGCGTGCCGTCTCGTCGTGGACACGGGCTTGCACGCCAAGCGCTGGACGCGCGAGCAAGCGATCGAATACCTCGCGACGAATACACCGAATCCCGAAGGGGATTGCATCAAAGCGGTGGAGCGTTACATCGTGATGCCGGGGCAGGCGACGGCCTACCAAGTGGGCCTGTTGCGGCTGCTGGAGTTGCGTGCGTGGGCGCAAGCAGAGCTCGGGGACGCCTTCGACCTGCGCGCGTTCCACGACGTGATTCTATTGGCCGGCCCGATGCCGCTCGATCTGTTGGAGGAACGGGTGCAAGCTTGGGTAGCCCGGGTGCAAACCGAAGCCGCGTCGGTGGAGAAAGCTCTTCGTGGTTGATCCGCTCCAAGCCGCCTACGACCCCGAAACCTTCCGGCGCGAGGGGTACGCGGTCATCGATGCGGTGGCCGAGTACTTGCGGACGGCTTTGACCGGCGGGCCGGAGGGGCCGTTCCATGCGATGGATCCGGCCACTCTGGCGCAGCGCTGGCCGGGCTCCCTTTCGGAAGAACCGCAAGGCGATCCCGCGACGTTGATCGCCGATCTGCTCCCCTACGCTCATCACCTGCATCACCCCGGCTACGTAGGGCACCAGGTGGCGCCCCCTTTGCCGGCGGCTGCGCTGGCCGAGATGGTGACGGCGCTGCTCAACAACGGGATGGCGATCTACGAGATG
>JAUHXY010000064.1 GCA_030426785.1 bacterium | reverse complement strand
TCGGCCACCCTCAAAGCGCCACCAGCCTGCTCCAACAGGGCCGTTTCCTGCACGAAATTATCCGTGTGGGGGCCGTACAGCACGGCTTTGCCGCGGGCAGCCGGTTCCAGCATGTTTTGCCCCCCGTGGGGCACCAAGGACCCCCCAACGAACACAACCGTCGCCAATTCGTACAGGCGACCCATTTCCCCCACCGTATCGGCGATCAGGACCTGGCTCGGGTCGAGGGTTTCCTCCCCGCTGCGCAAGCGGGTCAAGCGCTGGGCCCCTTGACCGCGCTCGGCCAGGGCATCGACCACCTCCTGGGCCCGGGGAGGGTGCCGGGGCACCAGCACGATCCGCGCCGCCGGGCAAGCGGATCGGAAGGCTTCGGTGACCAAAACCTCCTCGTGTCCGTGGGTGCTACCGGCCAGCAAGACCGGTTGGCCGGGGGTCCGCGCAAACCACCCTTCGAGCTCCTCGAGCGCGCCGTCCCGCGGCAAGGCCCCGATCTGCAGTCCGTCCGCCTTGATGTTGCCCGTGATCACGACCCGGCCGCGGTCGTCCAACAATTGCTCGAAACGTTGGGCGTAGTCTTCGTTCTGTGCCGCGAACAAGGAGATGCGTTGAAACTGCGGCAAGCTGCGATGGAAGCGCAAGTAGTTGCGCAAACTGCGCTCGGTAATGCGCCCGTTGACGATCGCGATGGGCGTGCCGCGGCGATTCGACCACTTGAGGAAGTTGGGCCACACCTCCAACTCCATCAGGATCACGTGGCCGGGCTGCACACGGCGCAAAAAGCGCCGGATGACCGGCGAGGGATCGAGCGGGAAACGCACCACGTGGAGATCGGAAAACTCGCGGCGCGCCACCTCCATGCCCGTATTGGTCGAAGCCGAGATGACCACCTCACAGGTCTCCCGCAACGCCTTGACCAACGCTCGACTGGCGAGCACCTCCCCTACCGAAACGCCATGAACCAGCACCCGCGGCTTGTTCCCCCCGGGCGCAGGCAAGGCGGGCAACCCACCCGTTAGGCGCTGCCACACCATCCCCCGAAACGGACGGGAGAACAGGCAGTGAAACGCCCACCAAGGCGCCAACAGCAAGGTCACGCTGACCCACAACAGGTCGTACGCCGCGTACATCAAGCCGTTGCGCCAGCCCGGGTACGGATCCGTCCGCACGGGGGAGGCGGCAGGGGTACCTAGCGGAGTCGGAAGGGGCAAGGGCTTCGCGGCGGCGAGACCGCGCCTAGCGGCCGTGGCACTTTTTGAACTTCTTGCCGCTGCCGCAGGGACACTCGTCGTTGCGGCCAACCCCTTCGAAGGCGGCCGGCTTCGGCGCTGCCGGGCGCGCTTCCGGCTTGCGTTTCTCCGTGGTCGCCGTCCCGGCTTGCGCCGCGCGTTGCCGCTCTTGCATCGCCTTTTGGCGACGCATCACATCGAAGGCGTTCGTGGCGCTCACGTTGGGGCGCATGGCTTGCTTGGCCGCCTGGCTGCGAGCACGCGCCTGCAAGGCCTGGATCTGCTCGGGCGAGAGCTGCTGCGGGACCGCGCCGCCCTGGGTCATCGGACGGGCCGCCCCTTGGGGCACCATGCCGTGCGGGGTCAAGGCATCGCCGCCCTGCCCGCCGGCGGCCGCGCCGCTCGAGCTCTCGGGCCCACCTGCATCACCTGCCGCACCTTGGTCACCACCTTCCTCTTCCGGCTTCTGCACCTGAATGCGCAGGATCAAGCTCGCGACCTCGTTTTCGATCGCGGGCATGAGTTGGTTTTGGAAAAGCTCCGTGCCCTCTTTCTTGTAGGCGATTTTGGGGTCTTCCTGACCGTAACCGCGCAAGCCGATCCCGACCTTGAGGGAGTCGATCGCTTTGAGGTGATCCTTCCAGCGCGAGTCGATCGCATTCAGCAGAATGTAGCTCTCGATGCGCCGGGAAAGGTCTTCGCCGAATTCGACTTCACGCTGGTTGTAGCGATCCTCGATCGCTTCCAGCACCGGCTCCAGGTCCGGGCGCTCCGAGTCGCAAGCCTTTTCGGCGCTGCTCGAAGACACCTCTAGAGCAAAGGTACGCAGGCACCACTCCCGGAACCCGTCCGGGTCATCGGCGTGGATCGCAGCCGAACGCTGCACCGCGCCCTCGATCATCAGCAGCACCTTTTCCTTGAGGCCGATGCCTTCCAGCACTTCTTGACGCACCTCGTAGATGGTCTTGCGCTGGGTGTCCATCACCTCGTCGTACTCGAGCAGGTTCTTGCGGATTTCGAAGTTGCGGTCCTCGACCTTGCGTTGAGCGCGCGCGATGGCGTTGGAGACCATCTTGGACTCGATGGCTTGGCCTTCGGTCATCCCGAGCTTCTCCATCATGTTGCGCGTCCAGTCCCGGTAGAAGATCCGCATGAGCGGGTCCTCCAAAGACAAGAAGAAGCGACTGGCACCCACGTTGCCCTGCCGGCCGGTCCGGCCGCGCAACTGGTTGTCGATGCGACGAGCCTCGTGACGCTCGGTACCGAGCACGTACAAGCCGCCCAGCTCCAGCACTTCGGCCTCATCCCGATCGCAGGCCGCGCGCACCTCGGAACGGATTTCGTCGATGCGCTCCAGGTTGTCCACGTCGCCTTCTTCGAGTCCGGCAGCTTCCAGCGCTTCGGCCAATCGATGCTCGAAGTTGCCGCCCAACTTGATGTCGGTTCCGCGGCCGGCCATGTTCGTAGCGACCGTGATCGCGCCCTTTTCCCCCGCGCAGGCCACGATCAAGGCCTCGCGCTCGTGGTTCTTGGCGTTCAAAACCTCGTGTTTCACGCCGCGCTCGCGTAGCAAGGTCGAGAGCTTCTCGGAGCTTTCCACCGACGCGGTGCCCACCAGGATGGGCTGGCCTTTGCCGTGCACTTCTTCGATCTCGTCGCAGATCGCGTTCCACTTTTCGCGCTCGGTGCGATACACCAAATCGCGGCGGTCCTCCCGAGCGATCGGAAGGTTGGTGGGCACGCTGACCACGTCCAGGTCGTAGATCTTGTGGAATTCACCCGCTTCCGTGATGGCCGTACCGGTCATCCCGGAGAGCTTGTCGAACATCCGGAAGTAGTTCTGGAAGGTGATCGTCGCCAGGGTCTGGGACTCTTGCTTGGGGGTCAGGCCCTCTTTGACCTCGACGGCCTGGTGCAGGCCATCCGACCAGCGCCGACCGGGCATCTTGCGGCCCGTGAACTCGTCGACGATGACCACTTCCGGGCCGTCCGAGCCGGTGCGCTCGTTCACCACGTTTTCGACCACGTACTCCTTGTCGAGCGTGTACAGCTCGTGGGCACGAATGGCGTTTTCGATGTAGTGGGGCCAGTCCTCGAAGCCGGGCTCGTAAAAGGACTCCACGCCGAGCATTTTTTGCGCTTCGACGATGCCCGCCTCGAGCAGGGAAGCGCTGCGCTCCTTCTCCTTGACCTCGTAGTGCTCTTCGTTCACCAGGGCACGCGCGATGCGGTCGGCCTCCTGGTACTTGCCGATGCCGTCCTCCGCGGGTCCGGAGATGATCAGCGGGGTACGCGACTCATCGATCAGGATGGAGTCCACCTCGTCGACGATGGCGAAGTACAGGTCCTTCTGAACCTGTTGCTCCAGCGCGGTCTTCATGTTGTCGCGCAGGTAGTCGAAACCGAACTCGTTGTTGGTCCCGTAAACGATGTCGCAGTCGTAGATCGGCTTGCGCTCCCAGGGATCCATCTGGGATTGAATCGATCCCACGGACAAGCCCAAGTACTCGTAGATGGGCTTCATCCACGCCGCATCCCGTCGAGCGAGGTAGTCGTTGACCGTCACCAGATACACCGGCCGACCGGTCAGCGTGTTGAGGCACAAAGCCAGGGTCGCCATCAGGGTCTTGCCCTCGCCGGTCATCATCTCGGCGATTTTGCCCTGGTGCATGACGTAGCCACCGACGAGCTGCACGTCGTAGTGGCGCATACCCAGGGTCCGCAGAGAGGCCTCGCGGGTCATGGCGAACATGGGCGCCACGAAGTCGTCCAGGTTGGCCCCGTCCTCCATGACGGCCTTCTTGTACTTCGCCACCTCGGCCTGCATCGCGGCCTGGTCCAGGCTCTGGGCCCACTCCTCCTTGGCGTTGATGCCGGCCACCACGGGCTGCAGCGTGCGCAGGAAGCGCTCGTTTTCGGAGCCAAAAAGGCGTTTGAGGCCCCGTCCGGCGCGCTCGCCGAAGGTCCCCATCTTGTCGCGCAGAGAATCCCAGTCCATTTGGTGGTTGTGGTCGAAGGGTGGTGGGCCTGCCGGAGCCCTTTCGGGGGCAGGCTAGCCCGGCATTATGGGCCGGGGGGCCGGGTGGGGCCAGTCTCAAAGAGATTGATTCCCGGCCTAGGAGGCTCTGCACCCCAAGATATCACCACGGCAGGCGCTCTAGCCCCTAATCGTCCGCCAACAGTTGGTCGACCATGCGGATCAAAAGCTCTCGCGGATAGGGCTTCCGCAGATAGGCCGCGCAGGTTGGCACGCGGGCCAAGTCGATGTCCGAAGCGGTCGCGAGCAGCACAGGCTGGGTTTGAAAGCGCTCGTCGGCGCGCAGCTGGGCGATGACCTCCTCCCCCGACATCTGCGGCATGCAGAAGTCGAGCACGATCAGGTCAAAGGGCCCCATTTGCTCCAGGCGCGGCAACACTTCCCGTCCGTCGAAGGCGAGCTCCACCTCCAATCCGCGCGCCCGAAACAACGCCGCGAGCCCGCGCGCCACCTCGTCTTCATCGTCCACCAACAAGATCCGACCCGTTTGGGGCGCGCCCGCCTCATGGGCGGCCAGGTCCTCCATGATCTCCCGCAGGTCCTCATGGGTCGGCAACCCCGCTTGGGCCCATACGGACTCGATGCGCCCCTTGAGCTCGCGATTGAAGCGCCGCAGCTCACACCAGCCCTCGTAGTCGGGCATGTCCGGGGTGACTTTGAGCTCGTCGTGCGTATCCACCGAAAAGAAGTATTCGCCGGCCACGAGGTACTCCTGGACGACGAACTTCATGAAAGGGTAACGGTGATTCCCTAGGCGCAACGTGTAGCGGTGACAGGGTACGTGTTCCTTGGCTAGCGGCGCGTCGAACAGCGTGCGCAGTTGCATCAAGCGATCGGCTTCGTGCAATTGTGTGACCAAATGATGCACCGTCTCCGATTCGCCGTCGGGCCAGGCCTCCTTGAGATACAAATCCACCGCCTGCTCCAACAGGTCTTTGCCAAGTCGTCGGAGCCTCATGGAATGATCGGGGAGAGAAAGCGTTGGTGGGCGGGAACTAACACCCGGGGGTTTGGCGCTCTTGGGTTTGGCGCCAGGGGGTTTGGGGAGGGACCTCCAAGGTACCGACCCATTCCGAAAGTGGGCGCCCCCCCTCTCGATCGAGCAAATCCGAGAGTTCCTGGCCCATGCGCGCCAAACAACTTGGATCCGAAAAGCTCGCGGTCCCCACCTGGACCGCCGCGCAGCCCACCGCCACGAATTCCATTACGTCTTCCGCGCTGCGGATTCCGCCGCAGCCGATGATCGGAATTGCGACTGCTTGTGCGCACTGCCAGGCGCAGCGCAAAGCCACGGGCATCACGCCAGCGCCCGAATACCCCCCCGCACCGGTCGCCAAGCGCGGGCGCCCGCGGCGCCAATCGACGGCCATCCCGAGCAGGGTGTTGCAGGCCGTGATGGCGTCTGCGCCACCGGCTTCGCAGCCTTTGGCGATTTCGTCGACCCGCGTCACGTTCGGGGAAACCTTGGCGAAGAGCGGTTTTTGGGTCACGCGGCGCACCCCGGCCATGACCTCTTCCGCTCGGGCGGGATCGGTACTGTAGGGCAGTTTGCCCCCATCCACGTTGGGGCAAGACAGGTTGATCTCGAAAGCATCGATGCCCTCGACCTCGTCGAGGCGTTGGGCCAGCTGGGCGAATTCCTCTGCCGTGTGCCCGCCTAGGTTCGTCACCACAATGGTGTGGGGATGGCGCGCACGCTCGGCCAGTACGGAGGGCAAAGTGGCTTCTTGGTAGTGGTCGATGCCTTTGTTCTCGAGCCCGATCGAGTTCAAAAAACCTGCCGCCGTTTCGTGTATGCGCGGCATGGCATTGCCGGCTCGCGGTTGGGCGGTCACGGTTTTGCTGACCCAGCCGCCCAGGGACTCGAAGGAGACTAGCGGGGTCATCTCGACGCCGTGACCAAAGGTGCCCGATGCCGAAAGCAGCGGGTTGGCAAGACGCAAGCCGGCGAGTTCGATCGAGAGGTCGGCCATGTTCGCTTAGGACGCTTGTTCGGGACCGCTTGGTTCCGCAGCGGGTGCTTCTTTCGAGACCGCTTGCCCCTCTTCATGACCCCACAAGGTTGAGAGGAGCAGGAGCACGACCCCGACCGAAATGCAGGCGTCCGCCACGTTGAAGGTGGCGAAGTGCCAATCCCAGACTTCGAAGTAGACGTCGATGAAGTCGCGCACGGGACCGAAAGGCTTGGTCTCGTCCGGATAAATCGGCTTGTAAAACAGATTGTCGTACAGGTTGCCCAAAGCACCCGCCAGGACCAAGACCAGCGCGCTGAGATAGATCCTGCGTCGCGGCGGTGCCCGCCACACGAGCACCAACAACACGACGATGGCGATCATGCGACCGGGGACCAAGAGTTTTTGGATGCCTCCCCCCCGCCCGAACGCGGCTCCGTAGTTCAAGTTGTGCATCCACGCCAGCCAGTTTCCGATTACCGGGTAGCGCTCGGGACCGTGGTGGTCCCGCACCAGGGCGGGTTCAGGAGGCGGGCCGGGATAGTGCCGTTCGTAAGCTGTCATCCGGGCCTCGAGCCACGGCATGACCGCTTGCTTGGAGCCCAGGTCGAGGGCCACGAGCAGGACGACCGTCAGGAAAGCGGCCAAGTGCCTCCAGGGAGACACCGACGGAGCGGGAGAATCGAGCATCGAGGCGGACGGACGGCGGCGCGGCGGAAAGGGACCTTAGCGCCCGAGGGCACGGGGCTCCAGCGCCCACTGCCTTGGGGGCTCAGGGCAAGCCATCCGAGCGCCTCGATTCCCAGCCCTGCCCACCGGGGGAGCCCGGATCGCTTCAGCCTGCGAATCGTGCGGGCCGACCTTGTTTCCCTCGGGGTGAGCGCCCAGGGTAATCCCATGCCCCGCCCGCCCCGCGCCTCCAGCGATCGAACCGGCCCCCCCCCGGAGGCCCCGCCCTTGCCGCCCGACCTGCGGCTCGCCCGGGAGGAGTTCCTGACCGCCATGCGGGTCGAAGCGGGCTTGGCGCGGCGCACGCTGCAGGCGTACGGTCGCGACCTGGATCGAGTCTTGGGGTGGCTGGCGGCGGGCGGCTTGCGCCGTTTGGGCGCCTTGACCCAAGAGCAAGCCCTGGCCTACCTGCGCGCCCGTCGCGAGCAGGGCTTGGCCGAAGCCACGGTGGCCCGGGAGTGGGTCAGCCTGCGCATGCTGTTGCGCTTCGCCCAAGCGGAGGGCTGGATCGAACAATCGCCCCTCGCCCTACTGCCCGTGCCCAAGCGAGAGGCCCTGCTGCCCAGTTACCTGAGCCCGGAAGAGGTCGATGCCCTCCTGCGCGCGCCGCAAGGCGCAAGCCCCAAAGACCAACGGGACCGCGCCCTGCTGGAAGTGCTCTACGCCACGGGCGCTCGAGTGTCGGAAGCTTTGGGGCTCTCGACCGATGCCCTGCAACCGGAGTTGCGGTCTCTGCGCTTGCACGGCAAGGGCGACAAAACCCGCATCGTTCCCCTCGGAGAGGCTGCACGGGAAGCCTTGCTCGCTTGGTTGGAAGGGGGTCGCAAGCGGCTCTTGCGTGGGCGACCGAGCTCGGTGATTTTCCTCGGCCGCACCCTGCGTCCCCTGTCGCGAGGAAGCGCTTGGCGCATCGTCCGGGAACGCGCCGCGCAAGCTGGCATCCACAAACCGATTTCTCCGCACACCCTGCGCCATTCGTTCGCCACGCACATGATCGAGAGCGGTGGCGACCTGCGTGCCGTTCAGGAGATGCTCGGGCACGCCTCGATCCGCACCACCGAGATCTACACCCATCTCGACGGCGAGCACGTGCGCAGCATCCACCGGCTGTATCACCCGCGCGGCTGACCCCTAGGGCGCTTTTTGGCGCAGGTGATCGCGAATGGTCTGCGCCAACGCGGGGCTTATGCCCTCCACCGTGCCGATCTCTTCAACGCTGGCCTGCGCCACCCCCGCCACGCTGCCGAAACGGATCAACAGCGCCCGCCGCCGCTTGGCCCCCACGCCGGGAATCGAATCTAGGCGGCTTTGGATCTTGCCGCGCTCCTTGCGGTGATACGTGATCGCGAAGCGGTGGGCTTCGTCGCGAATGCGCTCCAGCAGATGGCGCGCGGCCGAAAAACGCGGCAGCTCGATCGGCGTGTCACGGTCCGGCAGGTAGACCCGCTCTTCGGTGCGCCGTTTGCGCTTACCTGCGACCTGCCGTTCGGATCGGGCTTTGGCCAAGCCCACCATGGCCACGTGGAAGGCCGCGGCTTCATCGCGCGCTTCGAGGGCTTTGGCCAGTTGCGCAGAGCCCCCGTCGATGACCACGAGGTCCGGCAAGTCGCCGTCCTGCATCCCGCGCCGCAAACTGCGCAACACCACTTCGTGCATGGAGGCGAAGTCATCTTGGCCGTCCACCCCACGAACTTTGAAGCGCCGATAGCCCGAACGGTCCGCATGCCCGCGCCGAAAGCGTACGCGGCTCGCGACGACGTTTGTGCCCTGCAGATTGGAGATATCGAAGCAATCGATCACTTCGGTCTCGGGATCCAAATCGAGGGTCTCGATGAGCTGCTCCAAGGCCGCTTCGTCCCCCGCCGCCTCGCTTTCGAAATGTTTGAGGGTCGCCCGCGCGTTTTCACCGGCGAGGTCGAGCATGCGTTTGCGCTCGCCCGAACGGGGCACCACCCACTGCACATGGGGCCCCAACGCGTGCTCCAATAGCTCCAGTTCGTCGGGGGCCCACGGCAAAACGACTTCGGCCGGCAATTCCCGACGCCCCCCGCCGTACAGGGCCGTCAACACCGAATGCAGCAACTCGCTATCGGGCAGTTCGGTTTGGAAACGGTGCGAGCGGCTCTCGGCTAGGCGCCCATCACGAAAACTCAAGCGATGGGCCACCGCGCGAGCGCCGCGCCGCGCGACCGCCAGCACATCCCGATGCACGCTGTCGCGCGGACGAACGGCTTGGTTTTCGACGGTGCGCCGCAGGGCCGCTAAACGGTCGCGCCACTCCGCCGCCCGCTCGAACTCCAGGGCTTCCGAAGCCGCCTGCATGCGTGCGATGAGGTCCCGTTCGAGCTCCGCGATGTCCCCGGAGAGAATCGTCATGGCGCGCTCCACCAGCTGGCCGTACTCCGCCTCGTCGATCAACCCCACGCAGGGCGCGCTGCACAAGCCGATCTGGTGCTTAAGGCAAGGACGACTGCGGTGGTTCATGACCGAGTCGGGGCAGTCGCGCAGGGGCACGACCCGGTGCAGATCTTCGAGCGTGCGACGGATCACCTTGGCGGAGGCAAAGGGGCCGAAGTAGCGGCTGCGACCCGAGCCCTTTTGTTCATCCGGCCGGTGCGAACGCACGAAGCGGAAGCGCGGGAAGCGTTCCCCCAAGTCCACCCGCAGCATCAAGAACGACTTATCGTCCTTGAGGCGAATGTTGTGCGGCGGTTTGTACTGCTTGATCAGGCTGTCTTCGAGCAGCAGCGCTTCGGCTTCCGTGCGCGTGACGATCGTTTCCACCTCGGCCGCATCGCGGTCCAGGAAAGCCACGTTCAAGCGTCCATCGGCCCCAGGCCGCTGGTACGCGCGCACGCGCGCCCGCAGATTGACCGCTTTGCCGATGTAAAGGACTTTGCCCTTGCGGTCCTTGAACAGGTACACCCCCGGCCGTTCGGGAATGCCGTCGATCGTCCAGCGGGGAGCGTCCATCAGCGAACCACGCGCCCAAACCGGCGACGCAGGAGACGTAGTGTAGCCCGCTCGCAGCGGATCCCTAGGGCTGAAAGGTCACCGTCACTCCGTGGGTCAAGTTCGAGGTGGCCCCGGGATTCATGTCCCGGTGCCAAGCCTGGAAGTTCCAGGTGCTGCCCGCCTGGAAGGTCTGATTTTGCGGGAGCTGTTGGAAAGGCATGGCAAACGAATGGGCCCCTCCGGCGTCCGTGGCATAGATGAAGTCGCTGAAGCGGAAGAAGGGCGCGCCGAGGCACAGGATGCCTTGAGCCGGCGGTGCCAATGCCAAGCGACCCTGCGCCGGAGACATCAGATAGATGCCAAAAACCCCCGCCGGCAACTGGGCCACCGAGAGAGTCAGATCCGCCTGAGCCACGTCCGTGGAGCCGGTCACCGCCAAGGTGCCCGGAAAGCCGGTGCTGTTGGGCCCCACTTCGCAATAGGCCGAAAATCCCGGCTGCGCGGTGCCACCGGCTTGTAGTGCCAGGTTGAGGTTCCAATCCAAATCCACCTGATCGACGGTGCCACTCAAGAGCAGGTTTGCGGTCGCCCCGGGTGGCAGCACGGTCGGCACGGGCAAAGGCACGTCCATCAGTTGGAAGCCCGGCAGCGGGTCGTTGACGGTCTGCTGTAGGCTCTGTTGTACGTTGAGGTCCACGGTCAAGGCTTCGTTGGCGAACGTCGCCGTACCCACCAAGGGCAGCAGGCCTAGCACCGGCCCCACAGGCGTCGCCGTGCCGTTGAAGATCACCATCAGCGAGACCTCCACCGGCACCACCACCTGCACGTTGTACTGTCCGGCTAGCCCCGTGGGGGTCAACGCCCCCAGAGCCGGTGCCGATTGCTGCGCCACCAGGCCTTGCAAACCTTGTGTGCCGCCGGGCACTTGCACCGGAAAGCCCCCGAAGAAGGTCGAATTGGGGGTCAGGGTGCGAAAGGTAGAGTAGAGCAAGTCCATCGTGACGTCGCTCTGCACGCTTTGTCCGCCCAAGAGATCCCAATCCAATCCGCTGACCGCCACGCTGCCCCCCAAACGATCCACCTGCCAGACCATGGATCCACTGGCGGGTCCGTTGTGGTCCAGCGGGCCACTCAACGTCACATTCACCGGAATAGCGTTGTTGCCGCCGCCCCCGAACAACCCCGGGATCGTCTGAGTCCCCGTCGGGTTGGTGACCGAATCGTAGTCCCCGATGACGGTCGTCGTGAGATCGACCGCGTAGGTCCCGGAGATCACCGAGGTCGAAGCGACCGGATTCAGGTCGAGGTCGAAAGTTTGAGCGGAAGCGGCCGAAGCGAGCCAAGCGGCTCCCAAGCACCAGGCGGCCTTGCGGCCTAGGACGTTTGCATGCATGCGCGCATCGTAGCGGGCGCAGCCAGGATGTGCAGGGTTCTGCGGGGTTTGAAGGCGGGCAGGCCCCTTTCCCCCTACCGTGCCCCCGCAAACGGGCATCAACGCGAGACCGTGGCGGCCCGGGGCGTGGGCTGCAGATCGGCGGAGCGATCGCTCAGGATGCGGTAACGCTTGAGGATGCGGGGCAAAGCCGCCTGCACCGCTTGCGTATCCAGCACCAACGATGTGCCGCTGTGCGTCTCGATGCGTACCCGCCCCTGAGCGCGCTCGAGCAATTCGACGAAGTGCCGCATGTGGCGCGGCTGTTGGTCGTCAACCCGCACCACGATGGATTCGTCGAGCCCTTCGTATCCCACGTTGACCCGGTCGGCCAACAGGGTCGAAAGCACGACCAATTCTTGGCATTCCTCGGTGCGCTCGCCTTCGTAGTAGGCCTGCACCAACACCCGCGGAGCCTTCTCCCACCAACGGTTCCACTCCCGCAGGTAGTCCAACGTCAAAGGCTGAAAGACGATGCCTCCATACACGAAGTAGGTGGGCTTGCGGTCGTAGCTCTCCGGGCGCACGAGGTGTGCCTGCGCCTGCATGGTGAGCTGGACCGTACGCGCTTTTCCGGCGCGGGTGATCTCCAGTTCGATGGAATCCCCCACGTGGTAGTGGCACAGCAGTCCATACCAGGCGAGCCGAAAAGCGTTCCGGTATTGCACCGTGCCATTGTTGGCGATGCTGTGACCATCGATGCTGTGCAGCACATCCCCCGGCTCCAACACCCCTTGCGCGGAAGAGCCGTAGGCGATCGAAACCACCAACACGCCGCTTTGGCCGGGACGCAAGCCATGGTGCTCGCGCAGGGTCTCGTTCTGCATGGTTTGCCAACGCGCGCCAATGCCGGGGATGATCGGCTCGCGCTCTTCGCTGACGCAATGCAGAAAGTGCTCGATGACCGGCGTGGGCACCATCTCGCCGATGTTTTCCGCTTCTTCCAGGGATTGGAAGGCAATGCCCACGATGCGACCGTCCATGACGACCGGGCCGCCGCTGTTGCCGTCATTGATCGCGGCGTCCACCGTCACGGCCAACAAGCGTCGCTGGGAATGGGAGTAGGTCTGGGCCTCGATGCGGCTGACCACCCCCTCGGTGACCGACAGTTCTTCGCCCCCGACTGGATAGCCTAGGACCGTGACGCGATCCTCCAGCTCGGGTAACTCCCCGAGCTCGGCCGGGGTGATGTCGGCTAGGAACTCGGGGTCCTCCACCTCCAGCAAGGCGAGATCGCTGTCATGGCACACCGCGATCACGCGCGCGATGGCTTTGTCGGGGTGGGAGAGTTTCTGGATCTCGAGAAAAGTGGCGTCCGCCACCACGTGCGCGCCGGTCAATACGCGGCCGGAGTCGATGACGACTCCCGACCCCGTGCTCGACTCGATCATCGAGGTTTGCCAGGGGCTCGAGTAATTCGAGGATTGCACGGTCGCGAAGACCTTGACGACGGCTTGGCGCATGGGGCGCAGAAGGTAGCGCCAAGGACCGGGGCTGACCACCGGCCAATGCAAAAAGCGCGGCGCGCCGCGGAGAAGACGCGGAGAAGACGCGCCGCGCGGTGGTCGTAGGTACGCGGAGACCGTTTAGGGCTTCCACTGGCCCCGCGCGACAGCGGGCACGAAGTCGGCCAGTTCTGGATCGCTGGGATCCACGTTTTGGCCCGATTCCGCCGAGCGATAGGCGGCCATCAGAAGGCGCACCACCTCACGGCCATCTTCGAAGGTGAGCTCCGGCCGCGTCCCCTGCAAGAAGTGCTGCACCATGTGGCGGTTCTCCGCCGCGTATCCATAGGCGGCCGCTTCGCCAGGGACGATCGGCATGACGCCTTGCTCGGCATTTTGCTTTTCGACCAGGTCTTCCCCTGTGTCGCCCTGGATGCGACGGGAAAAGAAGACCTCCAGGCCCGTCTCCAAGGAGTTCGAGCGCATCGAATACTCCGGACCCAACAGCTCGAAGCTCAACCGCAATCCGGCCCCCATGAAACACCAAGAGGTCGTGGCCTCCGCCACCAGCGGGCGGCCGTCGGCGTCGCGGAACTCGATCGTGCAGCGCGCGAAGTCCTCGGAGGGTTTCTGCGAGTAGTCGACCTCCGGGCCATGGGTGTCCTTCAGCTCCTGGATGTACTCGGGCCGCGTCCATTTCAGCGAGGCGATCTGCGCGTTGACCGAAACAGCGGTCAAGGACTCGCGCGCCGCCCCAGGTTCGGTCAACAAGAAGCGGGCAGTCTCGACGCTGTGGCACATCATGTCGTTCATGACGCCGCCGCCTTGGATTTGGCCTTGCCAAAACCAGGGACTGTGGGGTCCCGAATGCTCTTCCGCGGCGCGCGCCAAGAAGGGACGGCCGGTCAGGGGCACGGCCCGTCGCCAAATGACCTCTTTGCCGCGCACCACCGAGGGAGAAAAGACCTGGTTTTCCAAGTAGCCGGTCGGAATACCCGCCTCCTCCATGAGCGCCACCACGCGATCGGCTTCCGCCATCGTGCGCGCCAGCGGCTTTTCGCACGCCACACCTTTGAGGGGCGTGGAGCGGGCTGCTTGCCCCTTTGCGATCGCTTCCATCACCGCTACCCGGCTATCGTTGGGCGAATTGATCCAAATCGCGTCCACGCTGGGATCTGCGGCCATGGCTTCGACGGTTTCGAAGGCGCGCGCCTCCCCGAGGCCCAACTCCCGTGCCAAGGCGGCCGAGCGCTCGGCGGAAGCCAACGTGCGACTTGCGACCCCCGTAACCACGCAATCGCGCACCTCGGTCAGGGCTTGCAGGTGAAAGTTCGTGTTGAAGCCGGCTCCAACAAAGCCGATGCGAAGAGGGTCCATTAGGCGTTTTTGGGGTGAGGAGAGGACTTGGGGTAGAGCGCGAAAAGGATGGCGAAGCAGGCCAGGGCGATCCACATCGGCACCGAGAATAGCTTGGTAAAATCCATGCTGCCATCTTCGCCCGTGGCCCACTTTCCGACCTCTGTAGCGAAGCGCGACCCCACGATGATTCCGATCCCAAAGATGACGAGATTGAACAGGTTCTGAGCACTGGCGCGCACGTCTTTCGTCGTGAATTCGTCCACCACTAGGTAGGCCACGAAGATGAAGCACCCGAAACACAAGCCGTGCAGCGCTAGCGCCGCAAGGATCGCGACCAAGGAGTCGGAGGCATACGCAAAGAGCGCCATGCGCAAGGCGTAGGCGGCCAATCCGATCAGCAGCAAGGACTTGCGCGACCACTCTTTCGCCACCAAGGGGATCAGGGCCAGCACGAGGATTTCGGCCATCTGCCCGATGGTCATCAAGCCACCGCCACCGACCCCAAAGATCGAGTTGACGGTGTTCGAGAAGCCTTCGCCCCCCACGCCGCTGTTCTGCAGCTTGGTCAGGAAGTCCGAGGTGTGCACGAAGTAGAACTGGTGCACGATGCTGATCGGGATGGCGATCAGAAACAGGATCAGCAGGGGTTGGCGGCGCACCTCTTTGAGGGCCCGCAGGCTGGCGTTGCTCGCCGTACCTTCCCGCGTCGGGGGCGTATGGGGCAGGGTCAAACAATACAGCCCCATCAAACCGCCCAGGATGCCGGAAAGCCGAAACGCGTCCGCCCGCCCCGCATTCTGAGCGGCCTCGATCGCGGCTTGGGTGCCTTCCGCCGGCGTGTGGCGGAACAACAACCACTGCCCGACGCCGATGCCCACGGCGATCCACCCGATGGTGCCCCAAACCCGAATCGGTCCGAAGTCGCGGTCTGGATCCTCGATGTGGTGCAGCGCGAGCGAATTGGTCAACGCCATGGTGGGCGTGTAGATCAATCCGTACAGCAGGGACAGCCACAGGAAGGGCTGGTAGGTCTCCACTTCCGCCAGGTAGTAAACGAGGGCCGCGCCGAACAGATGGCAGATCGCCAGGAACCTCTCGGTCGGCATCCAACGATCGGCGGCTTGCCCAGCGATGAAGGGGCCCACGATGGCCCCCGCCGCTCCCGCCGCGAGCACCCAGCCCACTTGATCGAGGGTGAAGTTCCGATGCCACATCAGGAACGGATACAGGATCGGCAACCAAGCTCCCCAGATCGCGTACTGGAGGAACATCATCACCGACAGGCGAGAACGAAGGCTCATGGGCGTTGCAAAAGGGGAGGAAGCTAGAACCTAGCTCACAGAGGCGTGATGCGCAGATTGCGGAAGCGCACCACGGAGGCGTTGTCGTGGTTCTGCAGACCGATGTGACCGCGCAGGCCGCGATCGCCCTCAAAACGGTTCACCACAACCCCGTTGATCGTCACGGTGTAGAGCTGGCCGACCACCTCCACCGTGTAGTCGTTCCACTCTCCCGCCGGCTTGGTTGGCACGGCGCTGGATCCTTGGATGTCGTACACCGAGCCGGTGCGCGTCTTGGGTCCGCCCGTGTCGCAAATCTGCAGTTCGTAGCCCTCGTGCACCGCCACCCACGGATCGTCGCCGGGATTCGGGAAGCGAACGAAGATGCCAGAGTTGTGCGCCGGGTCTTCCACGCGCCACTGGAGCTCTAGGCGGAAGTCTTCAAAGGCGCGGGCTTCGTACCACAATAGGCCCATGCCACCGGTCGTCTTGAGCTCTCCCCCCTCCACGACAAACTCACCCGGCCCGGCCATGCGCCAGCCTTCTTCGGTAGGCGCCCCCCCTTTCCAAAGGGTTTGGGTGGGGGCTTGGCAGGCGCTACAGCCAAGGATGAGAGCGGCGAGGGGCAGGAGATGTTTCATCGGTTCGGGGCGGTCAGGGGAAACCCTATCAAAGGCTTCGGATCTGCAGGGAATGGACTTCGAGCTCGGTGCCGGGCACCCGTTGGGCCTCGAGCCGGACGGGCCCGGGTACGGGCGGATGCTTCGCTTGAATGGAATTCATGCGAGCGCCGTTGAGCCACACATCGACGGAGACACCCGGTCCATAGGGAACGCAACGCACGCGCAGGTCGAAGGGAACCCCCGGTTGCAGGAGCTGCGTTCGAACCACCCCATCGGCGTCCCCATCTAGCGCAAAGCCGAGCAAGCTGCCGGTGTGGGCCTCAGCCGGGCTGTTGTGGTCGAAGATCAGGCGAGGACCGTTCCGATCCTCAAGGTCGCCCCCGAGCCAAAGCGCTGCCCCACCTTGATCGGAGAGGGTCAGGCTGCCACGCAATTCGTAGCTGGTCACCGGTTGATCGAACTCGGCCAGGTCGACCCAGCCGGCTTCCGCCTCTGGATCGTGTTCCGGTTCGCCTTCCACGAACGGACGCACGCGCACATCGCCGATCGCAACGCGCCCCGCGCTCCCCTGGAACCAAAGCGGGCCCAACGCCTGTTCCGGTCCCGGCAATCCGCCCGGCGTGATCTCATGGACCTCGGCGGAGCCGATCACCATGACACCGTCTGCCTGGATTTGTTCAAAGCGGGCGGGAGCGATCTTGCGACCTTCTCCATCGAAGCGCGGCGCATAGAACTTGCCTGTCACGACGTGCCATTCCCCCGGCCCGCGGTAACCCTTCGCGCGCGGCCCCTTCGATCCGATGATGCCCAAGCACTGGCTCGCATCGTCGACGAGTTGCAGTTCGTAGCGGCCCTGGAAGTACAGCCCCGAATCGCCCCCTGCAGGCAATTGAAAGGCGAAACGAAACTCCACATCGCCAAACTCGGCTTCGGAAACGAATGGCTGGGCGGGGTAACCCGTATTGACCAGCGCTCCGTTGCCAGGGGTGGTGACAAAACGGGTGGCGTCTTGCGGATCGAGCTCCGCGTTGACCAATTCCCAGCCATCGTGCTGCCAACCGTCGAACGGATCGAGCCAAGTCAGCGTCAACCAACCCTCATCCGGGTGTTGATTCACCTGGGGCGGCTCGACCCACTTGGCCACGTGCACGCTTTCCCGAGAACCGGGCATGCGATGGATGGTGTAGTCGAACTCCTCGTGCAACAGGCCAATGCCCTCCAGGCGCACGCGTACGTTGCGCCCCGCCTGCAAGCCTTCGACCCGCAGGTGCATCCCTTGCCCATCGTCGTCCAAATCGCACCCGACCACGGTCAAGTCCCGTTCCCGCTTGATGGGCGAGCCGTAGTCCCACCACCAGTTGTAGTCGTAATCGGTCACCGTGACCTGTTCCAGGTCTGGCGCCTGGGCCAACGGTCGGGTCCAGCGCACGGCAAACCCATCTTTGCGCAGCGCCACATCGGAA
>JAUHXY010000323.1 GCA_030426785.1 bacterium | reverse complement strand
CGCATGTCCCCCATCAGCTCGACCACTTCGTTATCGCGCCGTTGCATGCGCGCTTCGGCCAGGGCCACCACGTCTTCGGGCATGCCGAGCCGTCGGGCGATCACGAGCGCTCCCGACTCCCCGGGCGTGCCCACCAGCAAGGTGTAGGTGGGTGCCAAGGTGTGCAGGTCGAACTCGGTGCTCGCGTTTTCCGCGCGGGGATGACGGAAGGCGAACTCTTTCAGCCGCCCGATGTGGGTGGACACCAAGGTCGGGGAACCGCGCTGCAGGAGCGTCGTAAGCACCGCTTCCCCCAGGGCCGCCCCCTCGTCGGGGTCCGTGCCACCGCCCAGCTCGTCCAAGAGCACCAATGTGTTCGCGTCCGCCCGCCCCAGCCCATCTCGAATGCGCACCAGGTGGCTCGCAAAGGTCGACAGGTTTTGGCGAATCTCCTGCTCGTCGCCGATGTCGGCCACGATGCCGTGGAAGAGCGGCACCGTCGTGCCCTCCGCCGCCGGCACGGGCAGGCCCAAACGCGTCAGCAACGCGAACAGCCCGGCCGTCTTGAGCGCCAGGGTTTTGCCACCGGTGTTGGGCCCGGTGATGATCAGCATGTCGAAGGACTCCCCCACCCGCAGGTCGATGGGCACCACCTCGGGGATCTCCCCTTGGGCCCTTTGGTCGAGCAGAAGCGGGTGGCGCGCGCTGCGTAGCAACAAGCCTTGGGCGGCGGCCACCCCGCGGCCGGTTTCTTGGCCGGGCTGGGGCGCGGCGACGCCTTGGTAGGCCTTGGCGAACTCCGCGCCAATGACCGCCCATTCGATTTCCATCATGCCCGCGGCGGCGTCTTGGATGCGGTCGAGGCGCTCGATCAAAGCGCGGGTCAGCTCGACCAGCACCTTTTGCACTTCCCGGGCGTGGTCCGCTTCCGCGCTGGCGAGGCGGTTGCCCACCTCGATCACCTCGCGAGGCTCGATGAAGACGGACTCGCCGCTTTGACTCGTGTCGTGCACGATGCCTTTCACCCGCCCTTGGCTCTTGGCGCGCACGACCAAAACCGGCCGGCCACCGCGGCGGTGCACCACGTTGTCGGACAAAACCGCGCGCACCTCGTTGCGGGCCAAAACCGTGCGCAGGATGGCGGTGCGTTCCCCGGTCAGGGTCTCGATTTTTTGGTCGAGGCGCAGCAACAGGTCCGAAGCCTCGCGGCGCACCTTGCCGCGTTCGTCCACGGTTTGATCGATGCGCGCCAGCAGGGGCGCTACGTCGGGCAGCCGTTCGCAGACGGCGTGCAATTCGGGGGTGATCTCGGTGCGCTCGGCAAACCAGCCCTTCAGGCGCAGGGCCGCGTCCAAGAAGCCGCGCAGGGCGGCGAAGCGGTCCTCGTCGTAGGCCCGCAGGTCGAGGGGGTCCTTAGGCAAGGGGTCGGTGAATCCCGCCAGGTTGGGGGCCATTTGGTGCTTGTGCAGCACCTGTACCTCGCGCATCCGTTCGAGGGCCTGGGCCGCGTCCCGCTCGTCGCGCGGCCGGCATTCCTTGAGCGCCCGCAGCCCCAAACCGGAGGCGGCAAAAGGCGCGTACAACTCCAGCACTTCGGGGGCATCGAGGGCCTCCCAAGCGAAGTCTTCTCGCGCCCATTCGGTGCGAAAAAGGGGTTTCTGAGCCGGAGCGGACATGGAGAGGGCCCAGGGTAGGCCGTACACTCTGGGCCGCCAGCGCAAACTGCGCGCAATCGGGCCGATGAGGCCCGTTTCGAGCGCTCGGTCGGCGGCCGCGAAGCCGCGTGCGCTCTCTCCCTCCCAACGATTGGCGGCCCTGCGCCGCACCCCGCGCGGGTGCCTCGACCCCCCGCCCTACGAACCCTCCTCCCCATGAGCGACGCCCACAACCAAGGCCAATTCGAAACCCGCGCCGTGCACGCCGGCCAGCCCATCGACCCCCAGACCGGGGCGGTCATGACGCCGGTGTACTTCACCAGCACCTACGCGCAAACCGAACCGGGCAAGCCCATCGGAGGCTACGAGTATTCGCGCACCCACAACCCGACCCGTACGGCGTTGCAAGACAACTTGGCGAGCCTGGAAGGCGGCCGCTTTGGCCTGGCCTTCTCGTCGGGTTTGTCCGCCACCAACGCCCTGATGGACACCTTGGTGCCCGGCGACAAGGTCGTGGCGGGCGATGATCTGTACGGGGGCACCTACCGCATCTTCACCAAGGTCTTCGAGCGCTACGGCATCGAGTTCGTCTTCGTGGACACCACCAACCTCGATGCGGTGCGCAGCGCGGTTTGCGCCAAGACTAAGATGGTCTACATCGAAACCCCCTCGAACCCGCTGCTGCGCTTGACCGACATCGCTGGCTGCGCCGAAATCGCGAAGTCCGTGGGCGCGCAGCTCGTGGTCGACAACACCTTCGCGACGCCTTACCTGCAGCGCCCCATCGAACTGGGCGCCGACGTGGTGCTACACAGCCTATCGAAGTACTTGGGCGGTCACTCGGACGTGATCGGCGGCGCGCTGGTCGTCAACGACGAAAAGCTCCACGCCGACCTCGCTTTCTACCAGAACTCCTGCGGCGGCACGCCGGGGCCCATGGACGCTTTCCTGGTGCTGCGCGGCACGAAGACCTTGGCGGTACGCATGGACCGCCACTGCGAAAACGCCCTGAAGGTGGCCCAGTTCTTGGAGGCGCACCCGCAAGTGGATCGCGTCTTCTACCCCGGCCTGCCCTCGCACCCGCAACACGCCATTTCCCAGAAGCAAATGAAGGCCGGCGGCGGCATGGTCTCGTTCGAACTGAAGGGCGGCGTCTCGGCCGGCAATCGCTGCGCGAGCACCACCAAGATTTTCACCCTGGCCGAGTCCTTGGGCGGTGTCGAGTCCTTGATCGAAACGCCCCCCTCCATGACCCACGCCTCGATCCCCGCCGCAGTGCGCCACGCCGCCGGCCTCAACGACGGCCTCGTGCGCTTGTCGGTTGGCATCGAAAACGCCGACGACTTGATCGCGGATTTGAAGCAGGCCATCGGCTGATCCCCGCATTCGAGCTCTCCAGCGACGACAATAGTTGGCCTTCACGGGGAAGAAAACGGCCCGTTCTCTTCCCCCCATCGCTTTGTCATTCGCCCCTGAAGCGTGGGCGAGTAGTCTGAACCTTTCCCCGAACTATCGGGGCGAGGTTCAGCATGACGACTCTCCCGAAATACAACGATCTGTTTCAACCGATCCTGCAACAACTCAGCAGCGTAGGATCCGCCACCGGCGCTCAACTCGAAGTCGCACTTTCGAGTCAGCTGGGCATTACAGAGGAAGAACTGGCTTTGGAGTATGAGTCTGGAAACGGT
>JAUHXY010000063.1 GCA_030426785.1 bacterium | reverse complement strand
AAGCCAACGCGGGTGCGGCGGCTAGCCACCAAGCGGGCCAAACGGGTCCTTTCGAGCGCGCGGCGTGCCCGCTCGCGAGCGCCACGCAGGCGACCCAGGCGATCACCCCAAGTCCCACCGCGAAGGTTGGCGAGGACCCTCCCAACGCTTGCCACCCCGCGTGCAAGAATACCCACAGCGGGGTCGTAAAGCCCTCAAAGCGTTCGCCGGCATTAAAGACGAGCCCCTCCCCCGCCACCAAGTTTTGGGCGTAGCGGTAGACGATGTAATCGTCGTCGACCGGTCCCGTTCCGCGCCACCACCAAGCATGCAATAAGGCTGCGAGCGGCGGCAGCCAGTATTTCCAACGAGCTGCGCTCATGAACCCGGCCCGCCGACATCGCGCGCGAAGGTCCCCGGGTCTTCCGTGTGTTGATCCCCTCCGCGCCCCATGGCGTACAGCTTGACGTACTTCATGCCCGTGTAGTGGGCGGTGATGCAAGCGAGCAGGAAGCCCTGCCATCCATCGCGGAAACCGGCTTGCAGCACGTAGAACTTGAAGAACTTCCAAACGGGGTGCAACAAGAGGTGGTACCAGCGAGCGCGCTTACCCTGCTCCCAGGCTTTTTGCGCCATCTCGGTGGTGTAGCGCGAAATTTTTTGGAGGTGCTGCTCCAGACTCTTGTAGGGCAGATGCAATAGGTCCCCTTCCAAGCGCAGCACGCGCCCGGACAACTGCACCTTTTCGTGGATCAACGCCTCGTTGTAGTTTCCGTGGCGCCGATCGAAGAGCTTGAGGGTCGGGTT
Source organism: bacterium (assembly GCA_030426785.1). Lineage (GTDB taxonomy): Bacteria > Planctomycetota > UBA1135 > UBA1135 > NORP259. Next base: position 17,139 of record JAUHXY010000063.1, on the reverse strand, counting down.
GGGATACCAAGATCCATGGCGAATCCAGCGGCCCAGGTACTTGGACAACCAAGGAAAGTCGTATCCCTGGGCGTCGGGAAACCCGCGCGCTTGTTCGGCCAAAATCGACGCGCGCAGGGCCGGAGAAACCCGCTCATCGGCATCGATGCACAGGACCCAGTCGTTCTGCGCAGACTCGGCGGCAAACTTCTTTTGCGGTCCGAAACCCGGCCAGTCTCGCTCGATGACACGCGCGCCGCAGGCCGCTGCGAGTTCTCGAGTGCGATCCGTGGAGTGGGAGTCGACCACCAACAACTCATCGCAGAAATCCAAGGAAGCGAGGCACGCTTCGATGTGCGCCTCTTCGTTCATGGCCACCACGACCCCCGAAAGGGGCGGGCGCACCTGCGTCGCGGCGGGCGCCGGCGGGGCGGGGTCTACGGCGCTGGGCATGCCCTACGATAAAAGGTCTCGTAGGCCGCCACCATTTGCTCGGGCAGAAAGCCTTGGTCGATGCGTCCCCGGGCCCCAGCGCCCAAGCGCGCGCGACGCTCGGGGTCCTCCAAACACGCTTGCCACGCACCACCCCACGCTTCGGCATCGTCGGGAGGCAGCAAAACGCCCTGCTCGGGGGTCGCCACCAGGTCGGCGAGCCCTCCGACCTGCGACACCAGGCAGGGCAACCCCATGGCCATGGCTTCCAAAGCGGCGACCCCTAAGCCTTCCGCCCGAGAAGGCATGAGGAACAGGTCGGCGGCGCGCAGCAGGTCGCCTAAATCGTTGCGCTGGCCCAGGAATGTGACGCGCCCCGCGAGCGGTGACTCTTGAGCTTGGCTTTCCAGCGCTGCGCGTTCGGGCCCTTCCCCGGCCACCCACAAGCGCGTTGCGGGGGGCAGTTCGGCCAAAACGCGCAGCAAGAAATCGATCCCCTTGCGCTCGACCAAGGCACCAACGGTAAGGGAGACGCACTCGTCCGAACCGGCGCCGAGCTCGGCCCGCACCTCCTCTCGCTCGCGCTTGGGCTGCAAACGGGCGAGGTTGACGGAACTCCAAATCAATTCGGTGCGCTCGGGCGGAACCCCGCCTGCGTGCAGGGCGCGCAGCACGGCGGGCGAGATCGCGGCGGTGCGGCGCACGAAGGTGCCGTAGATGCGGCGCGTCTTCAGGCCGCGCCGCACGACGCGGTCCATGCGACGCGTGCTGACCGCTGGCAAACCCGATCGATGCGCGGCCCAGCCCCCCAGCCAGTTCGCGCGCCCCGTGTGCAAGTGCACCACGTCCGGATTCCAACGCCGTAGGACCTTGGTGAGAGTCCAGACCGCGCGCAGGTCCCAGTCGCCCCCCATCGGAACGGTCGCTACCTCGAGGCCGCGGGCGCGGGCCTCGGCTTCGACGCGGCTCGCCGGTTGCGCGATTACCGAGCAGCGGTGACCCCGCTCTACGAGCCCGTCGATCAGCAAGAACACCTGCACTTCGCCTCCCGAAAACCCCATCTCGGGATCCACGTGGCAAACGTGTCGGCGAGGCTCCTGCGTCGCAGGAAGCCCCGCCGAATCCTGCACAGCGAACTCGCCGGTAGGCACGGAAAGCGTTGCGGTCGAAACCCGCGCCTTACGGCAAGCGAGCGTAGCGCAGCGCGATGTCGTTCGCGTCGCCGTCGCCGTTCAGGTCGGAACCCGCCGGACCTTCGAGGGGCTCCGGGGCCATCCAGACGATGCCGCGCGGGTTGGAACCCGAACCGACTTGGACGACCGAACGTGCGGTGTTTTGCACCACGCCCATCGAGGTTGCGGGCGAAGCGCCGCTCAGGCTGACGCGTGCCAAGATCTTGTCGTTGAGGTCGCCATCCAGGTTGTAATCAAACTCCTGGGCTGCTTCCGAGATGCGGTAGAAACCGAAGCCGCTGCGCGTGAGCATGCCAGCGTTGTTCGTTTCCACGGCGACGCTGATGCCCGGGAAATCCAACTCGCGCAGGGCACCACCTTCGACCGGGAAGGTCGGAATGCTGTCGGTCATGTCCCCGTCCGCGTTGCGGTCCACCATCAGCGAAGCCTCCGTGATGGCTGCGAAGAAGCGACTCGCGGTCGTTTCGTCGGGTGCCATCCAGGACACCTGGATGAACGTGTTGGACCCCATGTCGAAGTTCCAAGGGGTGCTCGTCAAGGCGGGGTCGATCACCCCTAAGAGCTGGATGTCGGCGACGGTTCCGTCGTAATCGCGGCCATCGGCGGCCTCATCCACGAGCGCCACCCACAGGCGGTTGTCCAGGGGCACGATTCCATCGGTCCCACCGGCGATCGAGGTCTGAATGGCGACCAAGCGGGTGGAGTCATTCTCCGGAACGCTCGTGGTCGTGATCTCGATCCAGCGGAAGATGTTGTCCGAGGTATCGCCGTCCTGGTTCAGGTCGCAGCCACCTCCCGAACCCTCATCGCTCTCCTGCGTGACCACGCCCAGCCACGTGTCGCCGAGGCTGTAGATCTGACGATCGCCCACCAAACCGGTGTTGTGGGGCGCGTCCCCGACAGGATCGAGAGTGAAGTCGGTCAGGTTGAGCCAGTGCAACACCGAGTCCAACGTGTCGACGTCATCCACGGCGGAGCATTGGCTGGCTTGCCACAACCCGGGGAACAGGGAGGGATCGTTAAGGTTCGCCCCTTGGCTCGCCTCGTCGACGAAGTACGCCACGATGCGTTGGGTACCGGACACGATCACTTCGATTTCGGGATCGCTGCCAGCCACCGCTTGGCCCACCATTTGGATCTGGTTGCCGGAACCCGTACCGAACAACGCCAGCACCGCGGTGTCGAGGGCGTCGGCATCGCCGTTCAGGTCCGCGCCTTCGTCCACTTCCGAGGCCGTCATCCATGCCACCCCGTTGGCGGAGCCACGCAAACGCAGTTCTAGGCCGTCGCCCCCGGGATCGGTGAACGAAGTCGTCAGCGCTTCGGGAGCGCTGGGCGCCGCGCCGGTCGTCGGAACGTCAATGCGGGCGATGTTGGTGTCCCCCACGGCGCTCAAGGTCGCGACCGGCGTGTAGAGCACGTCGCCGTTGACCAAGTAGATTTCGTCGTCCGCCAGGGTGGCGTAGTAAACAGGGCTCGGCAGGTTGAAGTGCCAGTAGAGCAACACGTCGTCGCTCGTATCCATGTCGGCGTTCCAATCCCGGCCGTCGGCGCTCTCCGAAACCACCATGAACAGCACTTCGTTGGCCCACAGCAGGCTCGCGGGATTGGCACCCGGCTTGAGGGCCGTGTTCAAGCGAATGACCTGGTCATTGCCGAGCACGACGACGGTCAACACGTCATCGCTGACGTCGCCGTCCATGTTGAAATCCGTGCCACCGGACCCGGTTCCCAGCTCGCTGGCGGGGAACGCGAGGTAGCGATCGGTCACGGCCAGCACCGCATTCGAGGCGACCGACTGGCTCAGGGTCTTGATGGTGAACGGAGCGTTGTCCTCGTCCGTCTCCGTGCAACCGGTCAGGAGAGCCCCGGTCAGCCCCAAGGCGAGGGCCCAGGACCAAGGTCCGATCGAACCCGTCGGGGAAACGGTGCGGTCAGCGATGCCAACAGGAGACGAAAGCTTGTGCGAAGCGTTCTTCATAGAAAGGGGACCCAGCGAGCCCGCCGAGCGGGCGGGCGCGAGCGGTTGGGACGGATGAGAGGTGGAAGGCCCACCCGGGAGAGCGGCGACGCACGGCGGCGTGCTGTGCGTGGACCTGCGGGGTGCCAGGATAACCTCTGGGTCAAAGGGGCACCTCCCGCCCACCTCGTTTTCGGTGGGGAAACTTCCCAATGCTCGTCCCGCCGGGGAAGAGGACTGCGCGCAGCCCACCCCGACCCGCCTGCGGCCGAATGGGCGCCGCGTTGCAAGGCGCCCGCGGGACGGGTTCAATAGAACCGTGCACCTCTTGCTCGCCTCCAGTCCCCACGCGGACACCTTTGGCTACTCGATGCCGCCGCCGGGGCTGTTGCGGTTGGGTGGAGAGTTGCAACGCATGGGCTGGGAGGTCGGTCTCGAAGATTTGGCCTACCGGCAAGCCGCCGGCCACATCGAGGCGGGCGATGACCTGTGCGCCTCCGCCGCGCGCTGGCTGTTGGAGCGCGGCCCGACCGAACTGCTGGGCTTGTCGGTCATGGGAGCCACCTTGCCGGCCGCGATCGAAATCGCGCGCTTGTATCGGGCGGCGCGGCCGGAAACCGCGATCCTCTTGGGGGGCCCCGGCACCACCGGCATCGACGTGCCGGTGATCGAACGCTTTGCGTGGATCGACGCGGTCGTGCGCGGCGAAGGCGAAGGTCCCCTCGGCGACTGGTGGGCGCAGCCCGCCGGGCAACGATCTTGGCGTGGCATTTCCGGGGTCACCTGGCGCGAAACGGGGGGCACGGTCGTGCGCGAACCGGATCGCCCGCCGCGCAAGGACCTCGACCAGGTCGCGGACTACGCTTGGTCCCTATTGCCTCCACTCACGGACTACAAAGCGCTGACGGGGGAAAGCGAAGGCTTGACGCCCCTCGACTCGGGGCGCGGATGCGCCTACGACTGTTCGTTTTGCACCATCGGACGCTACTGGCAACGCCGTTCGCGCCCCTTGCCTGCGGAACGCTTGGCTCGCGAGATCCTAGACCTGCGCGACCACCCTGGCGCAAAACAAGCCTACCTGTGCCACGACCTGTTCGGCGCGGATCGGCGACACGCCTTGGAATTGTGCGAACGCTTGATCGCGGCTGGCTCCCCCGTGCCCTTCGAGGTCCGTGCGCGTCTCGACCACCTCGGCCCGGAATTGCTCGCTCGCATGGCCGAAGCAGGCTGCTACCGTGTTTTGCTCGGAATCGAGTCGGCGTCGCACGACGTTCGGGAGCGCCACCAGAAGAACCTGCGGTCCGAAGTCGATCCGCTCGCGGTGATCGACGCCTGCGAAGCGGTGGGCATCGTTCCGATCCTCTCTTTGATTCTCGGTTTGCCCGGAGAAGGGCGCGCAGAGTTGGAGCAAACGTTGGATCTGTGCGCGGCCGCCAGCCTGCGACACGGCGTCAACCTTTCCCTGCACCTCGTCAACCCGCAGCCCGGTTGCGGGTTGGGCGAAGACTTCGGGGAGGCCTCGCAACCGATCGAAGGCATCGCGCCGGACATGGCGTTGGGAGCGGGTCTTAGCCGCGCCGAACGGGGCTGGATCCAACGCTACCCCGACCTGTTTTCGTCGTTTCACCTGTTGCCGGCGTCGCTGTTTCCGGAAGGCGAAGCGGATCTCAGGCGGTTGGCCGCCATGGCGCACGGATTGCCGGAGTTGTGGCACCGCTACCCGCGCACCTGGAACCTTGCCCAACGATTGCGAGGCGGCAACGCGCTGAGCCTGTGGGAGGCTTTGCAGCAGGATGGCCGCAGCTTTGCCGGTTGGGTCATGGCCCAGCAAGATCGGGCCTTGCTCGCCTGCCTGCGCTGGGAACAAGCGAGCATTCGGGTGGCCACTCAGGCCGCGGCAACGGCCTCTAACCCACACGAAACGCCGCCGTCCGCGCCGGACCAGGACTGGCTCCCGCGCCCGGCGGGAGAGGTGATCTTGAGCCCGCTGCCCTTGGGGGAGCTGGCACAGTCCCTGCGCAGCGGTGCCCCCATCCCCCCCCTCGGGCCCGAACGCGCTTTTGCCATCGTCCCCATCGGCGGAACGTTAGGGTCGGTACGCACCCTGCAGATCTCGGCCGACACCCACCGCATCCTCGGCTGGCTGGCGCGCCAACCAAAGCAACCGCGCAGCGCCGCCCCCCAAGCTCTCCAGCCCCTGCTCGCCCCCCTCGAACAAGCGGGTCTCGTGGTTTCCTAAACCGCAGCCCCAAAGCCCGCCTTTTCCCACTCCGTTTCGCGATGAAAGCCGACTTTCCGATCACCCTGATCTTTCCGCCGCAAGGCCACTTCACGCAACCCTACCTGGCCTTGCCCTGCATCAAAGCGTGGTTGGTCGAACAGGGCTTCGTCGATACCGAGGTCCGCGACCTTTCGATCGAAGCGTACGACCACTTCTTGTCGCCGAAGGCGTTGCGCGCAGCTCAAGAAAGGGTGCAGGAGCGGCTGGACTGGGAAGCCCTCGACGGACGGGAGACGCTGCGCTTCGAAGACATGCAGGCTTGGCGGAGCGCGGCCGAGAGCCGCCTGACCGCCCCCAGCTTGATCGAAAACATCGACGCAGCGAAGGCCGTCGTGCGGGGGTCCCAATTCTACGACGAGGACCGCTACGTGCCCGCCATGCGCACGATCTACGCAGGCCTGCGACTGATCTCGGCGGCCCACTATCCCTCGGAGTGGACACCGCACAACTTCACGATGCGCTACGCCAACGATCGCTCCCGAGAGGTCTTGGCCGCTACCGTCGACGAACAAGAGAATCCGTTCCTGGCTTACTTCCGCGACGAGGTGTTGCCCGGTTTGGTCGAACGCTCCCCGCGCGTGGTGGGCCTTTCGGTTATCTACGGAAGCCAATTGATTCCGGCGCTGACCCTCGGGCGCCTGATCAAAGCGGCCCTCCCGGATTGTCACGTAACCGCAGGCGGTGGCTTTTTGGCCTACATCGGTAAGAAGCTCATGCACGCGCCAGGCATCGAGACCTGCCTCGACTCCATGATCTTCCATGAGGGCGAGAACCCGATGCAGGCCCTGTGTGAAACCCTGGTCGAGTCGGGCTTGCCCGCCAAGGAGACGGACCTGTCCCTGGTCGGTTCCCTGACGTGGTTCGACCGTCGAGGCCACGAGGTGATCACGGTAGAGAATCCGCCGGCGCACCCCGTGCACCTCAACCGCGCTCCCCTGCCGGACTTTGATGGTCTGCCCTTCGATCTGTACTTCTCGCCCGAGGTCGTCCTGCCCTACGACATCAATCGCGGGTGCTACTACGGCGAGTGTGCCTTCTGCACGTTGCCGACGGTGATCGGCCCGGGCTATCGCACCCGGGCGGCCGCAACGATCGCCGATCACGTGGTGACCTTGCGGGATCGCTATCGGACCACTCACTTTAGTTTCATCACCGATTGCATGCCGCCGGGCATGATTCGGGACTTGCCCGACGCCTTGATCGAGCGGCAAGCGGGTGTGACCTGGTGGTGCGATGCGCGCGTGGAGCCCAAAGCCTACGATGCGGAGGGAGCCAAGCGACTCTACGACTCCGGGTGTCGCAAGCTGCTCTTCGGCTTTGAAACGGCGACGCCCCGGCTCCTCAAGATGATGAAAAAGGGCCAAAGCCTGCGCTCCGTCTCCAAGGTGGTCCAGCACTGCGCCGACGCGGGCATCTCGGTGACTTTGTACGCCATGGTGGGCTTTCCCAGCGAAACCCGCGAAGAGGCCCGCGCCACCCTGCAGTACATCGAAGACTCGGTGCCGGCGGTACGGGAGGTTTCCCTGCAGACCTTCCACATCGACGAAGTGGCACTCACCTATCGCGAACCCGAACGCTTCGGCATCAAGATCCTGGACGATCCCGAAGCGGACCTGCAGCTGTACCACGACTACGAATCCGAAGTGGGCATGACCCAGGCGGAAGCCGCGGAGATGTTCGAAGAGATGATGACGCGCTTCTCCGAAGTGTTGCCCATCTTCTCGGGAGACTCGATCTTCTACTTCATGCAGAAGAGTCACTACTTCTTGCACCTCGCTGCGGGCGTTCATCCCGATGACTTCGCCAAGCGTTGCCTCGAGCGCTCCCAAACGCCGGCGCCCACGCTCGATTCGCGAGACCTGCGAGCTGCGGGAGATTGGAGCACCTTGAACGTACGCCACGGATACAACCGCGTGCTGCGCACGCTGCACGATCCGTTGGCGCGAGCCGCGCGTCCGGATTTCTTGACGGGTCGCTTCGTAGGCGCGGCCGAGGACCTCGCAGGACAAAAACTGCCGCCCGCCCCCGTCGAAGAGCGCGTGTTGCTGTTCGAACCGCGCCGCTGCGAGTTCCTGGAGCTTTCCCGCGACGGCTGGAAACTGCTGCGCGCCATCGAGCACGCCGGCAGCCTGCATCGCTTGCTTGCCAACCATCCGGCCCCAAGCCCGGCCGCCCAAGCGAGCTTGCGCCGCTTTACCCACGAGCTGGTCGCCCAAGGCTTGCTCGTACCCATCGAATCGACGGACCGGGCGCACGCATCCGCCCTGCCCGCCTACCTTCTCCCCACTCCGCAACCCGTGGTGACGTCGTCGCCCAACCACCCCTAACGCCCCTATGAAGCCTTCCAAGCAAGACCAACCGGCCCGCCCCGAAACCCCCTCCGCTCCCCCCGCCGCAGACCCTTCCGAGGCCCCGCAAACCGATCAAGGGTCCCTGGGCGGAGACGCAGAGCTCGATTTCGAGTCGCTGGACCTGACGATCGAGGCGGTCGACGAGCGCATCAGCCCGAGCGAAACCAACGTCTTCGACAAGTGAAGCCCCCTGGGAGGGGCTTCTTGGTGCGGCCGAAGCGGATCCAAATCCTGGATGGCCCCGAGCCCCCACGGTGCTCTCACTTTCCGCTAGGATGACCCCAACGGTACGCCGCCCCGGGGCAAACTCCTCGGGCAACAGCGGCGGAAGGGCGCGATGAGGTCGGGGGACCGCATCGCCCCTTCCGCTCGACTGAGTACCGCACCGCCTCTCCCCACCACGCCGTTGGAATCGTACTCCTTCGACGGCGGCGATCCCCTTCTCGCTCTCCATCGCGGGATTCGCTCCATGCTTCGCTTCGCACGCTTGCTCTCCGCTCTGTCTTGCAGTGCCGCCGTGGCCTTCGCTCCCGCCGCGCAGGCGCAGGGGGAAGTCTGTTCCAACGCCGCGCCGATCTCCGGCCCGGGAACGCACGTTTGGCAAAACGTTGGCGTGTCCTCTTCGGGATTCAACGGCGGTGGCCCCTGCGCGAATTACATCCGCAACGACGTCTTCTATCAGTGGACGGCCACCGCCAGCGGTGACTTCCGCTTCGACACCTACGGCTCTCCCTTCGATACGCACATGGCGGTGCACGCGGGTTCGGGCTGTGCCGCGACCTGCATCACGAGCAACGACAACGCCGGCGGCACCTTGCAGAGCGAGGTGGTGGTTTCCCAGGTGATCGCGGGCGAGACGTATCTCGTGCAGGTGGGCAGTTTTCACCTGTCGACGGGTACTGGGCAACTCAACATCACCCAGGTGGCGGGAGAGTGCTCCAACTTCATCGCCGACGTGCACGAGCCGAACAATGGTTGCGGTCAAGCGGCGCTGCTCACAGCTGGCTCCGAATCCAACCTCTGGGTCGACCAAAGCGACATCGATTTCTTCGCCTACCAAGTGCAGCCTGGAGAAACCTTAACCGTCCTGGTAGCAGCGGATTCCCCTGGGGATGTCGACCTCCGCTTGTATGACGGGGGCTGTGGTTGGTTGGAAGGAGACGGCACTTCGGTATCGGTCCAAAACTTGCAATCCAATCCGATCACTTACGTGGTCATGGCCTACTTGGATACGAATGGAGACCCTAGCCCTTGCGCGGAGTACACGCTAACCGCAACGATCGACCCAGACCCCTGTTTCGGGTACACCGAGGACTCGTACGAGCCCAACGACTTCTGTCCGGAATCGTTCACGCTGATGAGCGAGACCTTGGTCGACCTGGCGATCAGCAAATGGGACAAAGACGTGTACCAGGTCTGCATCCCTCCTGGGGAGACCCTGACTGTCGACCTCCTGTTTGAGCACGACGATGGGGACATCGACATGTTCCTGCTGCCGACTTGGTCCTACCCTTGTGCGATCGGAACGGCGGGCTTCTACTTCACCTCGAGCGAGTCGATCAACGACGATGAACAGGTCAGCTGGTTCAACGGAACGTCCGAACCGATGGCCTGCTACATCGAGGTGATCGTTTACGAGGGCAGCCTCAACAGCTGCAACCGTTACGACATGACCGTGCAAGGGGCGGGCCCCTGCTACATTGGCGATGCGTTCTGCGAACCTGCGGTGCCCAACTCGATCGGACTGCCCGCCCGCATTGGTGCTTTCGGCTCGTTCTACGCCGCCGATAGTTTGTTGGAGCTGTCCGCCTGGTATCTGCCTCCCAACCAATTCGGCTACTTTTTGGCGAGCCGGCAGCAAGGATTCTTGCTCAACCCGGGCGGTAGCATGGGCAACCTGTGCCTCTCGACGACCTCTGCGCTGGCTCGCTTGAACCGGCCGGAACAGATTGGCCAGGTGAGCGGGCACACGTTGACGGTTCCGATCGACATCAGCGCGATCCCTTTGCCACCTACCGGGAACGTGACCATCCAAGCGGGAGAGACCTGGCACTTCCAGTGTTGGTATCGAGACTCCGTGGGAGGCCAGCCGGCCTCGAATTTCACCCACGGGTTGACGATCACCTATCGCTGATTCGCCCATCGAATGGGCCGCCGCGCAGGGTTTACGGCCTGAAAGTCCAGGGCATCACCCGAATCGAGCCTTCGCGGTCCCGAATTGAGGTTCTCGTCTTGGGCGAGGGGAATTCCCATTGCTTTCGCCTTGCCGCGAAGTGAGAGCAGTTTCCGAGTCCGATTTTTTGGCCTCCGCCTAGGATGGACTCGGGGTGTCACCTGCTCGACACCCAGTTTCCCTCTACTCTCCTTTCCTTCTCTGATGCTGAAAACTCAAACAACGCTCGTTCCAGGGTTGTTGCTAGCCCTCGCGGGTGGCGCCTTCGCCCAAAACGGAACCGACACCTGTACGACCCCCACCCCTATCGGCGAAGGCAGCTTCGCCTTTGACACTACGACCATGGTGGGCAGTAGTGAAATGGTTTGCACCTCGGCCTACGACATGAACCAAGACATGTTTTGGGTCTACACCTCCACCATCACCGGGGATGTGCAAATCGACACCGAAGGCAGCTCCTTTGACACCCAACTGGGCATCTTTTCCGGCACGGACTGCACGGCCACCTGCATCGTCGATGACGATGACAGCGGCACCGGTCTGTTGAGCCGCGTGATCCTGACCGGCGTGACCGCCGGCGACACCTTCGTGATTCAATCCGGCGGGTTCGGCGTGGGCGCCGGACTGGGGATTCTCAACATCGCCGCGTACGTGGATCCCTGCATCGGGACCCCGGCGGACGCGTTTGAGGACAACGACACCTGCGCATCGCCGGCCGTGATCACGGCGGGTAGCTACACGTCCTTGACCGTCACCCTGTCGGACCCGGACTACTACTCCATCGATGTGCCCGCGGGCGACATCCTGACCCTGACGGAGACCTTCGACTCGAACGACTGCGACTACACGTTCTACGACTTGGGTTGCGGCATCGAACTGGCTCCGGCCGCCCTTACCGGCAACACGTGGACGAACAACACCGGTTCTACGCAAACGGTCATCATCTACGCCCACCAGTGGTCGGGCGCCGATCCGCTGTGTTCGGACTACGAGTTCGACTTGACGATCACCGCCGACCCCTGCGCTTCGGTCACTCCCGATGCGCTGGAGGACAACGACACCTGCGCGACCCCCGTCGTGCTGGCCACGGGTAGCTACATCGGGCTCAACGTGCAGGACGCCGATCCGGACTACTACTCCATCGACGTGCCCGCTGGGGACATCCTGACCCTGACGGAGACGTTTGATTCGAACGACACCGACTACATCTTCTACGACGTAGGGTGCGGGATCGAATTGGCTCCCCTGGGCCTGGATGGCAACACTTGGACCAACAGCACGGGCTCCATGCAGACCGTCATCATCTACGCTCACCAATGGAACGGTGCCGCGTTGCTGTGCTCGGACTACGACTTTGACCTAAGCCTGATGCCCGATCCCTGCCAATCGGCGACGGACGATTCCTTTGAAGACAACGACGATTGCGCCACGGCCACGCCCCTGGCGGACGGCTTGTACACGGGCTTGTTCTCGAGCCGTACGGACAAGGACCACTACTCCTTCTGCGTCCCCGCCGGCAGCACGGTGACCATCGACGTGCTGTTCAACTCGGCCGTGGGCGACCTCGATGCCTTCTTGTGGGAAGCGGTCGACCCGAACTGCGGCTCCGGCATGGCGTTTAGCACCGAGCTGGCTTTGGGTTTCTCGCTCACCGACAACGAGAACCTGGTTTGGACCAACCCGCTGTCTTCGGACGTGGACGTGGTCCTCGAAGTCAACACTTGGGATAGCGACTCGAACACCGGCAACTGCAACGACTATGACTTGCAGATCATCGGTTCGGGCTGCGCTCCCACCAGCGACGGCACGCCTTTCTGTGACCCGATGGACGTCAACTCCACCGGATTGTCGACCACCATGGTGGGCTTCTTGGGTACCGGCGTGGAAAGCGGCTTGCGCTTGGAAGCCTCGAACGGTGTTCCGGGCGAGTTCGGCTACTTCCTGATCGGCACCGGCGTCAACGATCCGGGCATCGTGATCAGCGATGGCCGCTTGTGCTTGGCGGTGACCGGCGGCAACCAATTCGGGCGCTACAACTTCGGCACCACCACGAACTCGATCGGGCAGTTTGATGCTGCGGGTGACTTCCAGAACTTGTTGGGCACCGCGACCTCGAACGGCGGCTACGGCTACGACGTGGCCCTTGCCAACCCGCTGGGCGGCATGATCATGTCGGGCGAGACTTGGAACTTCCAACTCTGGCACCGCGATACGCCCTCCGGTGTGGGTCGCTCGAACTTCTCGAACGGCTTGACCGTGATGTTCCCCTAGGGGATGCCAGCGCGGCGCAGCCTCGCGGCCGCGTCCCTCCGGGCCCCTCCTCGCATGGCGAGGAGGGGCCCGCTGCTTTCGGGGGAACTCTCCGCCCCGCGAATCCGTCCTGGGAGTATCGCTTTGATCCAGTGTGCCGGAGCCCCCCACCCAGGCCGGGAACCGGATAGGCTTACTCTGCATTCCCTCCTGCTTGCCCCATGTTCCGCTCCCTCTGCCAAGGGGTCGGCCTCACCGCCGCGCTCCTCGCCCCCCTTCGTGCGCAAAACGGGACCGATACGTGCGTAGCACCTACGCCGATATCGGAGGGGATCTACTCCTACGACACCACCACGATGGTGACGTCGCAGGACCTGACGGTAGCGCCCTGCGGCTCCTTGGACTTTCACCAGGACATGTTTTGGGTCTACACCGCTACCGGCCCAGGGGAGCTGACCATCGAATCGCGCAGCACCGAGTTCGACACGCAACTCGCGGTGTACGCTGGCGTCGATTGCATGGCGACCTGCATTCGGCAAAACGATGATATCGCCTGGCCGATCAACTCGAATAGCCGAGTGATCGTGCCCAACATTCAGGCGGGTGACACCTTCGTGATCCAAACCGGTGGTTGGCGTTTTGAGTCCGGGGCGGGCACTTTGGAGGTTTCGGTCGATCCGCCGCCCGCCAACGACGATTGTTCCGGAGCGGAAGCGATCGCGGGGCCCGGCCTGTTCGCCTTCGACACCTCGCGGGGCACGAACAGCGACTTCGAGACCACGCACTCCTGCGAGTTGCCGAGCCAAAACGCCTTCGACGCGGACATCTTCTTTGCGTGGACGGCCGATGCGGATGGGGACTACACCTTCGACACGAGCGGCAGCCTGGGCCTCACCGACACGCAACTGGCGGTCTATTCGGGCGACTGCATGACCCCGCTTTGCCTAGGCCAAGACGACGACAGCGGAACGGACCAAGCCAGCCTCCTACAGGTGGACGGAGTCCTCAACGGCCAGACCTTGTTGGTGCAGATCGGAGGCACCGCTGGCGCGACAGGAGCAGGACAACTGACCGTCGAGCGCGTGCCCTACGGCACCACATGCGAGTTAGCTCTCGAGATCGCCGGGGAAGGTGCTTTTGCGTACGACACGACAGGGCAGGCCACCGCCGGTTTTGGGGGCGCGCCGTGTTTGGCCGTCGAACAGGAGTTTTTCTTCCTGTGGACCGCCGCGATGGACGGGGACTACGTCTTCCATACCCGCTCGACTCCCCACGACACGCGTCTAGCCCTGTACTCGAACGACTGCTTCGCGCCGACTTGTTTGGACAGCAACGAGGACATCGACACCCTGGGAGGCACCTTGCAGAGCGAGGTGACCCTCACGGGCTTGTTGACCGGGCAGGAAGTGCTGGTAGTGGTTGGCGGGCCGATGGGGGTCACCGGGCCCGGCACCCTAACGGTCGACCGGCTGGTGGATCCTTGCGAGGGTCTGCCGGATGATGCATTCGAGGACAACGATGACTGCGCCTCGGCCGCCATCTTGCCGACCATGGACGCTGCCTACCCCGGCTTGCACGTTCAGGCCTTAGACGAGGATTTCTATACGATCGCGGTTCCCCCGGGGGAGATCCTGATCTGGAGTGAAACGGCCGATTCAGGTTTCACCGACTACGAGGTGTTTGAAGATGCGCTCTGCGGAGTGTCGCTGATGACCGTCGAAGCGGAGTTCTCCTATCTCAATGCGACCGTGGCCTCGGTCGATCTCGTCGTGCGCGCCCACCATCGCACGGGCACCGTCGTGAACTGCGGCGACTACGGATTCGACGTCACCTACTTCCCTGACCCGTGTCTGCAGCCGGATGATAGTTTCGAAGAGAATGACGACTGCGCCAGCGCGACGCTCCTCACTCCGGGTGTGCATTCCAGCCTGCAAGTCCGCGACGGCGATGCCGACTTTTACCGGCTGAGCATCCCCGTAGGCGAGTCCCTGACCTGGACCGAACTCAGCGATGAGGGCGGAACGGACTACCGCGTGTTTGAGGACAGCTTTTGCGGGGTCTTGTTGAGCACGGAAAGCGGGTCGTTCACCTACGACAATACGGGCATGGCGACCGTCGAGCTCGTAATCGAAGCCCATTGGAATGGGACGCAGCCGTTCGCTTGTCACGGCTACAGCTTTGAGGTCGCGGTGGATCCCATCCCCTGCTTTGGCCCGGAAGAGGCGTTCGAAGACAACGACGATTGCGCTTCCGCTCCCAACCTAGGCGACGGGACCTACCTCGCCCACTTCGTGCAAAAGACGGACCGCGACCACTTCGCCTTGTGCGTGCCGGACGGGGCGCAACTCACCATCGACCTGACCTTCGCGCATCTGGATGGGGACATCAACGCGTACCTTTGGGAGGCATTGGATGCGAACTGCGGCACGGGAGACGGCAGCACCGAGCTCGCGGAAGCCCGCTCCACCGACGATGACGAACAACTGATTTGGACCAACCAAACCGGTTTCTTAACCACCGTCATCCTGGAGATTCGCATGCTCGATGACCCGGGCAATGCGGACTGCAATTTCTACGACCTCACGGTCACGGGCACGGAATGTTTCCCCCCCACCGGGGTCACGTTTTGCGATCCTATGGATGTCAATTCCACTGGTTTTCCGACGGTCTTGAGCGGAACGTGGGGCTCGGGAGTGGGCAGCCAATTGCGGCTTTCCGTCCAGCAGGGTCCCCCCACCGAGTTCGGCTTTGTCCTGATGGGCACGGCGCCCGCGGATCCTGGCTTGCCGGTGAGCTTCGGGCGCTTGTGCCTGGACGGCTCTGGGGGCAACGCTTTCGGCCGCTATTCGGTGACCGGTCAAGATCTGAATTCCACGGGCCAATTCGATGCGCAAGGAGATTTGGTCAATCTGGTGGGGACTTCGGGCAGCGGTTTCGGCTTCGATGTACCGCTCACGTTACCTTTGCCCGGTCTGCCTACGATCCAATCGGGGGAGACTTGGCACTTTCAGATGTGGCATCGAGACGGAGCCGGCTCCACCTTCTCCAACGGGCTCTCGGTCACGTTTTAGGTCCCCTGGAGGGGGAGGCCTTCGTCGAGATGTAACGGCAAACTCGGTATCTAATTGGCCATCCAGCAGGCTGACAGGGGCAGCTGTCTCATTCCGGCTCGGGGCTCGGGTCAGCAGCTGAGCGCTCTCCTCCCACTGCCTGATCCACGAGGATTCACGCCAAACGCCCCAAACGATGGGTTTGGCGCGTTTTTCCGCACTTGCAGACACCTTACGACCATCCGGCGCCTCCGTAAGGCAAGGACTCGCATCCGAGCCCTGAGAGTCGCAAGGCGCCTGCCAGTACCGACTTGGGACGGATGAGCCAAGTCCGCATGGGTGTGGCAGGCTCAACGGGCCCAAATTGCTACTTGGCGGGCGACTCTAAATGGTTTTTTTGGAAGCTACCCTACCCACGAATGACCATTCGAGGGACAATTCTTTAGCTCTCCTTGCCGCAACCTTTGCGGATTGGCTCCCAACGGATTGGGGCAATAGAGCTTCTCACTCTCCTTAGCTTCCTACCCACCAACAACTACAGCAATGAGGAAATCCATCCTTCTTGGTGCCGTGAGCGCGCTGCTCGCCGGTACTGCGACTGCGCAAGACGGTACCGACACTTGTACGGCACCGACTGCGATCGGCGAGGGCACCTTTGCCTTCGACTCGACCGCCAACACGCAGTCCGGTTTCGCCGAAGGTGCCTGCGGCACCCTCAACTTCTTCGCCGACCAGTTTTGGGTCTACACCGCCACGGCGGCTGGTGACCTGACCATCGACACCGAGGGTTCCTCCTCCGGTTACGACACCCAACTGGCGGTTTACTCCGGCGTCGACTGCACGGCGGTCTGCGTCGGCGAAGACGATGACGGCGGCACCGGCCTGCTCAGCAGCCTCACGGTGACCGGCGTCAACATCGGCGACCAATTCCTGATCCAAGTCGGCGGATTCAACTCCGGCGACGCGCAAGCCGGCACCCTCAACGTTGCCGTCGTGACGCCCCCGATGCCCCCCGTCAACGACGACTGCTCGGGCGCCATCGACCTGGTCGGCACCGGCGCGTTCCCCTTTGACGCGACCATCGCGGCTGACTCGGCCTACGCTGGTGACGGCGGCTGTGCCCTCGACAGCTCCATCGAAGACGTCTTCTTCACCTGGACCGCCCCCGCGGACGGTGATTTCTCCTTCGAGACCCTCGACCACAACGTGTCTTACGACACCCGCATGTCGATCTACCTGGGTCAAGCTTGTGACGCGACCGACGTCTGCGTCGGCAGCGACGACGACGGTGGCCCCGGCTTCGGTAGCCTCGTGTCCCTGACGGGCGTGACGGCTGGCAGCATGTACACCATCCAAATCGGTGTCTTCTCCGCCAGCACCACCCCGGGTCCCAACACCCTGAACATCACCCAGGCTCCGGACGGCTCGAGCTGTGAGCTGGCTCTGCCGGTGACCGAAGGCGACAACCCG
>JAUHXY010000322.1 GCA_030426785.1 bacterium | reverse complement strand
AAGTGGTCGGCAGCTCCAGTCCCTTTTCGGTGGGCCGCGAGACGCTCTCGACCTGTACCTGGAGGGTGGTCTCCACGGTTTGGTTCAAGTCTTCGGGGTCGCTCCAAGTGACCTTGGGGTCCCCCACCAACGCGCCAAAGCGCCCGGAGAGGAAGCGTTCCGCCCACTCCATGCGCTGCTCCTCGCTGCCGGCGGTTTGGTAGCGATCCTGCACGTCGTAGCGCCCGAAGCTCGAGCGCGTCAGGGTGACCTCCGGACCTTCCTCCGGCCGCATGTCGATGCGGATGTTCTCGCGCACGAAGTTATCGCTCGCTTCGGGGAAGCGAATGCGATGCTCCTCGACCCCGTCGGCTTTCACCACGATGACCTTCGCGCCGGCATCCGACGACGGCAGGGTTTCGAGCGGGTGCATGCGCGCGGTGCCGTCCAAGAACATCTCATCCAGACCTTCCTGCTCGGGGATGTAGGCGATGCAATGATTGAAGTGTTCCACCAAAGGCAGGGACAAGTCCTCCTCGAAGCGGCGGTCCTCCGACCGGATCAACACCGGCCAGGCTTCGATGCCTACCTGATCGAGCATGACCCGCATCAGGATCGCCTTGTCCTTGCAGTCTCCGAAACCGCGGCTGAAGATCACGGCTGCGCTGTACGGTTCGTAGCCGTGCACGCCAAACTCCCAAGCGTTGTAGCGAATGTCGGTCACCACGAAGTTGTAGATCGCTCGCAGTTTTTCCGCCGGGGTTTCGCAGTCCGCGGTCAGGGCTTGCACTTTATCGATGATCGCGGGGGAAGGCTTCATCTCCTCTTCGATCAAGCTCCACCACCAACGGCCGAAGTCTTGCCAGCTAGCAAAAGAGCTGGCGTGCACCTGCGGAGCCCGCTCCAGAGTGGGTGGCATCCAGCCCTCCTGGCGCGCCGGAGCCACGTGTTCTACGTGCCAACGGTACTCGACCAGGTCGCCCTCCAATTCCCGCCGCTCCGGATCCCCTTCGTAATTGCGTTCGTGCAGGTACAGGGGGAACGACTCCGGCGCCAGCAACACGAACTCGCTCTCGCGCAGGTACAGGCGCTCGTTGGAGACCAACGCTTCTAGGGCCCCGAAGTAGTTCCCGAACACCCCGGTACGCACCACGTCGTGACGCCACTCCACGTCGATCACATCGCCGATGGCGAGGGGCGGGAAGTCGACGACCGCGGTCCCACGACGATTGGAACGTCCGGTTTCGGCGTCCAGGAACGTTCCGTCGGGCCGTTGCACGCCCGCTTGCAAAACGCGGACTTCCTCGGTGCGCGGGTCGCTGCGGAACCCGCGCCGGTCCAGGCTTTGAGCGCCCGATTCCGTCAGGACCCGGAAGACTTCGCGATGGTAGGCCTGGGAGGTGCCATCCGGTTGCACCCGGGTGACGGTGCGCTGCAAGAGGACTTCCCAGCCGCCGGCACCCTCCCCGAGGGGTTCGTCGCCGGATCGCCGCTGCAGGATGTCTGCCAAAGGCTCGCGGTAGACCTCGTGAAAGTCCTCCGTTTTGTCGGTGCGCCACGTCTCTAGAAGCCGGCGTTCCGCTTCGTCGCCGAAGTGGAGCTCTACCGCCCGCTCCAATTGCGCCACCGCGGCGTCGCGGTCGCCGAGGGCCCACTGCAAACGCGCTGCTAAAGAAGCCGCGTCCGCACGATCCGGGCTGAGCGCTTGCGATTCCACCGTCAGCGCGAGCGCTTCTTCCAGATGCCCGGCTGCGAACAAGCTGCGCGCAAAGCGCAAGCGCAGCCCGACGCTCCAAGGGGTCCGCGCCCGCAGTTCTTCGTACTCCGTCAACCACGCTTCGGCACTTTCGACCCCGGCGATCAACCGCTTTTGTTCGTGCCAAGCTTGGATCGCCAGCGTCGACCCGGCGCTGCGGCCGGCCTCGGTCCAAGCCTTCCAATCCGCTTGTCCGGCGGGCAGCAGATAGGCGAGTTCGGGGGATCGCCCGGCCCACACGCGCATCGCGGGGTCTTGGCCGATCGAGCGCTGCATGGACTCCGCCCGATCGTCCAAGTCGAGGGCGCCCAACAGTTGCGACAGGTCGCGGCGCACGAAGAAGGACTCCGGGGCTACCTGTTGCGCGCGCTGCATCCAGGGCAACGCCATCTGCGCCGAGCGCTGCAGGCGCGCGGAGAAGGCCGCACGCTGGCGCAGCAGCCAAGGCACCTCCCCGTGCAGCCGCAGTCCCTCCTCGATCAGTTGCAAGTAGGGATTGACGTCCTCCTCGATGGCGGAAGCACCCAATTCGCGTTCGGTCTGGATCGCCAGAATGCGGTAGCGCAGGTGGTCGGGTTCCGCGTCGAGGGCTTGGCGAGCTCGTTGCGCCCCAGCCCGATCGCTGCGGGGCACGGCCTGCGCTTCGACCTCGACCAAAGCCAAACGGAACGCGGCCTCGGCCGAATCAGCAGCTTCGTACCGCCGCGCGGCCCCCAGGCGAGTCACCTGGGAACTGTCCTTCAAACGCCGCCCCGGATCCTCCAGCTCGAGGGGAAAGCGCGGCTTCCCCGCCTCGTCCGTGACGTCCGCCGGCGGTGCCGCTTGCCAATGCAAAGCCAAGGGCGCGCCGGTCGCAGCGTCCACCAAGCGGGCTTGCAACATCGGTGCCTGTTCGTGGCTTCCGACCTTGACGACGAATTCGTTCCAGCCCGCCTCCAAGGTCACGGCCACCGCGTACGCATCGAAACCGAAAGCGTGCTCACCGATCGCCTGGAACACGGCTTGCCCTTGGAACCAGACCCGCAATTCTTCGGATCCGCCCAGCATCCAATGCACGTCGCGGGCTTCCTCGCTGTACACGTAGGTCCGGGCCAACACACAAGCTTGTTCGCTGGGCTCGATCAGATCGCCGAACAGGATCAAGCCTGCACGGGGAGGCACCGCGGGAAGCTCTCGCCAGACCACCTCGCGCACCTTGCCGGTGTAGCTTGCGGCCCGCGGGTCCTTCTCCGCCGGCGTCGCGCGCACCATGCCCCGTCCACGCTCGTTATCGAACGGCCCCGCGAATTGCCAATCGAGCATGGGGTGCAAACGGTCGAGCTCCGCGTCTTCCAACCAAGCGAGGCGTGCGTACAAGGAGCCGTGGGCTGGATCGATGGTGACCCCCTCCAGCAAGCTCAAGCGCACCGCTTCGTTGCGCAAATCTTGCCCCATCCGATCGAAGGCGATCAGTGCGATCTCCAACTCGTCCGCCAACGCTTGCGCTTCCGGTGCTTCCGGAGCCAGCTCCGCTAAACGAGCGGCTTCGAAACGAATGTGATCGGCGAGCCCGCCCATCGCTTCGGGGACTCGATCGTGGGCGTAGTCGAAGAATGCCGCGTCGCGCGCGTCTTGCGT
>JAUHXY010000062.1 GCA_030426785.1 bacterium | reverse complement strand
CCCTTGCCAGAAGGGACCGCCCTGAGCCGCGAAGAACTGCCGATCCAGGCTGAGGGCCAGCTCGGTAGTGATGCGCTCGAACTCGGGGTCAATGCCGCGACCGTACTGGGCCTCGATACCGCGAATGGCCTCGGGTTCCGCGTCGGCCAGGAGGCTCTTCAGAATCGGCTCCTCGCCCTGGGTCAACAGGGTGTTGAGGCGCGTGGAGACGCGGGTGAGGTGCGGCTCACCGCGACGGGCTTGGTACAGATGGCTCGCCAAGCTCAAGAGGGATTGCGCCCGTTGTACCGGGGTGGGGAAGCGGTCGCCCAAGTCCTCTTGGCCTTCGAATTTGCTAGCCAGGGTCACGAGCAACGACGGGGCCCGCAGGGGGCGGGAGAGCAAGCGCGCGTACGTTTCGCTGACCTCCTCTTCCTTGCCGGCCTTCAGGTAGGTGTCGACCAGGGGGCGCACCATGCCGCGCGCAGCGTGCTGCAAGTGCGGAATGCAGGTCTCGATCCAATTCTCCCCGAACAGCTCGGGAAGCAAGGAAACGGCGCGTTCCTGGTCCTTCAGACCCGGTAGAGCGGAAAAGAGATTCCAGATCTCCGGGGCCTCGGAGGGATCGGTGGGCACTTCTGCTTCCACGTAGGGCTGCAGGGCCTCCAAAGCTTCGGGCGGGGTCGTGCCACGCTTTTCGCGCAGGAACAACCAGCTGGCCAAACGTTCCTCCATAGGTTCGTTCGGATTTTTGGCCGCTTCCTCCAGGTGCTGCAGACCGATCTCCACAAGGGACTCGTCGGGCTGGTTGCCCACGTAGAGCTCCCGCACGCGCGCGTGCACCGCCGCCAAGTCCGAGGACAACTCGAGGGTGCGCGCCAAAGTTTGGGTGGGGTCTTTCGCTTCGATCAGGCGCGTGATGACCGACTTTTGCGGGGAGCCGGCTACCTCGAACCACTCCGAGTTCTCGGCCAGCTTGCGCGTTTTGCGCCACCAAGCCGACCAAGCGCTGCCTTCGATGCCGATGCCCATCAGAGCGTTGCGAATCTGAATCGTGGTCGCTTTGCCGTTGTGGCGTCCGACGACGGCCGCGAGCACGTCGAGCGGCTCCTTCTTCGCGGACTTTTTCAGGCCCTCGGGGTCCCGGAAAAACTGCGCCCGCAGGTCCTCCTCAGGCAAGGTCTTAAAGATGTCGACCGCCGACTTCATCGGGAACCGATCCCGTCGCCCCGATTGGAAGCGAACTCCGACCTCCATTTGGTCGGGATAGACCTCGGTGACGACGCCCAAACCCCAGCCGCCGGGGTGCAGCACGACCGTGTCTTCTACCAGCGCGCACATCTGCGCGAACAGGCGCCAAGGGCCGCGCAGGTCGGCGGCGCCTTCGTGCAGGCCGGCTAGGTCGCGATACGCCGCCCACCAGCTCTCCTTGCCGAAACCTTCTTCCGCCAAGCGCAGCAGATCGGTGGTCAGCTCAGCCGGATTGCCGCCCGAGATCAGGGTTTGCCCCAGCACGCGCGCCGCGTCCGCTGGACGGCCACCCGCTTCCAACAGCCCGGCGTGCTCGACCGCTTGAGCCATGCAGCGCGCGATGCGCTTCTTTTCGCCCGCGAGCTTCAAGGCGGACAGGAGGTCGTCGATGGGCTCATCGGTGCCCATCAGGCGTTTCCACTCTTCGTCAAAGGCTTCCCACTTTTCGCGGGCTACGAGGATGGACAGGATCATGATTGCGCTGGGTTGGTCTGCAGATCAGGGGGGAAGGCGAGCGCTCGGCGAAGGCAAGCTTCGTTGTAGGAGTCCCAGGTGGGGGGGAAGTCCAAAGGAGCGTCGCGGCGCGCGGCCACCCCGATGACCGGGACGGTGCGTTTCTGAGCTCGATTTTTTTTGGACAAGGGCTCGCCTCCGGCCAAACCCAGTCCGTGGGAGGGTTCGGTCGGAGGCGATCGACCCGTATTGTGCCCCACGAAGGGGACGGCTTCCACCCCTGGAGTGGTTTCCAAGTCCCAATTCCCCCGGTTGTCTCTCCGCGGTGCCTCGCTGGGACTACGCCGCCTCGGGATCAGGCCCCTAGGAATCCACCGTGCAGAGCGCGCCCTTGAGATAGGCGCCGCGCGGGAAGTCCGGCCGTTGGGGGTGATCGTGGGCAGCGCCCCAAACGTCGAGCAAGCGCAGACCGCGCTCTGCACGGCGCGCCGACTGAAACACGATGCCGAGGAACCCGGGCAAATCGAGGGCTCCCGAGCAAGAGAACGTGGCCAACAGGCCGCCGGGGGCCAAAGCACCGAGGGCCAGGGTGTTCAAATCCGAATACTTCCGGCGCCCTTCGTCCATGGAGCCCTGCCCGCGGATGAGCTTGTGGGGATCGAGCACGATCAGGCTCGGCTTCGACTTTTCCTTTTGCACGGCCCGCAGCACATCGAATGCATCGGCGTGGGTCCATTCCACCGGCAGGCCGTTGGCCTCGCCGGCGGCCCGAGCCCCTTCCAACGCCACCTCGTCCAGATCCACCGCCGTGACGCGACGCGCTCCGGCTTTCGCCGCGTGGAGAGCGAAGCCCCCCCGATTGCAGCACAGGTCGAGCACGATGCGATCCTGGGCTAAGGCCGCCACGCGCTGGCGATTGTCGCGCTGATCGCAAAACCAGCCGGTCTTATGGCCCCGACCGAGCTCGACGGGAAAGCGCAGCCCGTACTCCTCGATCCATACGGTGGGCCAATCGCCTTCGGGGTCCGCAGCCACCGTCCCTTCGGCCCGAGCGGCCGCTTGCGGCATGCGGTGGACCACCGGAGAGCCGGGCATGAGCTGCTCGAGAGCCCAATCGAGGTCCTCCCGCAACTTCCAAAAGCCAAGGCTGTGGTGTTCGCACACCAACGTTCCTGCGAAGTGATCGATGATGAGGCCCGGCAGATCGTCCCCCTCGGCAAACACCGCCCGCCAAGCATCGCTGACCTCGGGTATGCGCAGAATCTTGCGCCGCAAGCGAATCGACTCGGCCAGCGAGCGCTGCAGGAACTGGCGCGGTTTGTCCATGGCGCTGCGCTTGCCGCGGTGCAACATGCGCAACCGGATGTCCGAAGCCCCGTTGTAGAGGGCGTGGCCAGCGAAACGGCCGGCGCCGTCGATCACCTCCACGAGGCTGCCGTCTTCGACGCCGTGGGCGGGTTCCACCTGGCGGCCGAAAATCCAGGGGCCAGAGGGCAAACGATCGATCAGGAGTTGCACGGCGGGGAGCTGCATGGGGGGTAGCTTAGGCCCTGTCCCGCCCTCTCGATTCGCTGGAGGCTCGTTTTTGCGCGGCCGCACCGGCAGCCATCCGTGGGCTTGGAGAGAAGCCCTCCTGGTCTCCGGAATTCTGCGCGTGCCTCGCGCCGGCGCGGTACCCGCGCCCAACCCGGGGGGCTAGGATGCGGGCATGAGTCTTTCCCTAGGTATGGCCAGCCTCGCCCTGCAGGGTTTTGCGCTGGTGGGCGGAACCGTGCACTCCCAAGTTCCTGGCAGCAGCCCCCAGGTCCAGGACATTTGGATCCTGGAGGAGCGCATCGCCGGCATCGGGCCAGACCTGGACTTGCCTCCCGATTGCGAACGCATTGATGTGACGGGGCTGCACCTGGTCCCGGGGCTGATCGACGGCATGATCAACCACGATCCCGAACACGATGCCCTGTACTTAGCGGCGGGGGTGACCTTCTGCCGCGACACGGGCAACGATCTGGCGAGCATCGTGCAGCAAAAGCGCCGGGAGGAACGGGACCGGGTGCCGGGTCCGGACCTGGCGATCTGTGGTCAGGTTTTTGATGGGCTTTCGAGCGCCAGCACGGACGCGTTGCGCCTCCTGAACGGGGAGGTGGTTCCCGAGGTCTTGGAGCAGCTCTTCGGAGCCCTCGAACGCTCGCAGACCTCCCTCGATTACCTCAGTTTCCTGCAGACCTTACCGAGAGACTCTTGGCAAGGACTGCTGCAAGAAGCCCGCAAGCGTTCGTTGCCCGTGTGGGGCCCGATCCCCGATGGGGTGACCCTGTCGGAGGCGGTCACCGCTGGTCAAAGCGGTTTGCTGGGGCTGCAGTGGGTCTTGCCGCGGGGCATGGATTGGCGCTCCTTGCAGACCGAAGAGGTACAGAAAAACGCCAGCATCCTGCGGGAAGCCCAGGTGGGCGTGACCCCGCTGCTTTCGGTGTACGGTCGCATGCTCGCGCGCCCCGAGCGCGAGGAAGCCCTGGCGGTCATGGGGCCCTTTTATGAGAGCGGCTGGCTCGCCGAGGCCGAGGCCTGGGATCAGGCGCTCACCGATGAAAAACGCGCGGAACTCGAAGGGGTCGTGCAAAGCCAGCAGGAGTTGTTGCTCTTGTTGCATGCGGCCGGGGTCCCTTTGGTTCCCGGCAGCGCGGCCCCCAACGCTTGGTTGGTCCCCGGCCGTAGCTTGGTGACCGAGCTGGAAGCTTGGGGCCAGGCTGGTTTGCCACGCGAAGATGTCCTGGCCTATGCCACCCGCGAAGCGGCCCGCAACCTAGGGGTACTGCACGATCGCGGCACTCTGGAAGGCGGCAAACTGGCCGACATCGTCGTCATCGGCTCGGATCCGACCGACAGCCTGACAGCCTTGCGCCAACCGCAGATCGTCGTACAGCGCGGGCGACTGTTCGAGCGCAAGGACTTGCTCGAGCGCATCGACGCACTCAAAGAGCGCCAAGCCGGCATTCGCGCGGACCTCGCGAAGGAGTTAGAGGTGCCACCGCCCTCCGCGACTGAAGGTGACCTCGTGCTGCAAGGCCAAGCGGAGACTTGGACGCTTGGCAGCCGCTTGTGCGTGGAACACTACATGGTGCGACGCCTGGGCCCCGATCGCTGGTTGTATGCCACCCGCATGATCTACCCGCGGACGGCGGTTGAACCCGCGAAAGAAGTGCACCTGGCTCAAGTCATGGAGGGCAACCTCTTGGAGCGTTTCGACCTGCGCATCTCCGCGGTGGGGGCGCAAACCGTGGTCGACGCGGCGTCACCGGAGGCGGCAGCGCCCCCCGCAGGCGGAGCTCCCGCTGCCGAGGGAGAAACGCAAAACGCCGCCCTGCCCCAGGGCATCCTGCAGGTGCGCGGTCGGCGCATCGAAGGCACGAAGATCCTGAACATTGAACACCGCAAGGACGGGGTGTTTTTGAGCAGCTTGCGCGCTCGCACCACTTTGACCTCTGTCGATGTATCCTTGGTCTTAAACGCCTTTGTCACCGCGCGCCATTGCCCCGATGGGCTTTCGTACGTGGTCGCCTTTGAAGGCTCGGCCCTCGAACCGTTGACCGACCAGTGGAGCGTCTCCGTGCGCGAACGAGATCACTTGCTGCAGGTCCGCACCTCTCGCGGAGCCTTGGCGTTCGGCCTGGGCGCGAGCGGGGAAATCCACTTTGCCGGGCGGGAACGAGGTACGTCCCAAATGCACGCGATCATGCTGGCCGAGCCCAAGACGTTCGGAGGCCCAGGATTGGCGTTGCCCCCCGAACGGGTGTTTCTGACGGAGACCCTAGAGCCCAACGCGGGCCCCGAGGACCCCGACGGTGAGTGATTCGAGCTACCATCGCCGATGACCCTCCATGCAACCTGCTGATCCTGGACAAACGCCGACGCCCAGCGAATCCCCGTACCCGGGCGGTCGTTGTGTCAGCCCCCTCAACGAAGACGTGGCTCCCGCTGCCCCGGGAGAGTTTGCGGCTTTGGAAGTGGGGCCGCTGCGCGTGTGGCCGCCCGTAGTGCTCGCACCGATGGCGGGGGTCACCAACCTTCCGTTCCGGCAACTCTGCCGCGAGTACGGTGCGGGCTTGTACGTTTCGGAAATGATCACGGCGCGCGGTTTCCTGATGGGCAATCGCTTGTCGGTGCTGCTAGCCTCCTCGGACCCCAGCGAGTCCCCGCGCTCGGTGCAGGTGTACGGCAGCGATCCGAAGGACCTGGGCGAAATGGTGCGCGCGTTGGTGGACGAGGGCGTTGACCATCTCGATATCAATTTGGGTTGCCCCGTGCCCAAGGTCACGCGTTCGGGCAACGGCAGCGCGATCCCCGTGAAGCCTCGCCTCGTAGCGCGCTTGCTGCGGGCCATGGTCGCGAACGCAGGCGACGTTCCGGTGACGGTCAAGATGCGCAAGGGCATCGACGACGACTTGCTCACGTACTTGGAGACCGGTCGCGTCGCGCAAGAAGAGGGCATCGCAGCCGTCGGCTTGCACGGACGCACCGCTGCCCAGCTCTATTCCGGGGAGGCGGATTGGGATGCCATCGCCGCCCTCAAACAGGCCGTCGACATCCCCGTTCTGGGCAACGGCGACATCTGGGAGTGTTGGGATGCCCTGCGCATGATGCGCCAGACCGGTTGCGACGGCGTCATCGTAGGTCGCGGCTGTTTGGGCCGGCCTTGGCTGTTCCAAGAGCTGGCCGAGGTGTTCGACGGCCGCATTCCGGCCAACCCACCGACCCTCGGCGAAGCGGTCGATGTCATGGTGCGCCACGCGGAGCGCCTCGTCGAATTCTTTGGCGAACTGCACGGCATGCGGCAAATGCGCAAGTGGGTCGCTTGGTACAGCAAAGGCTTTGCGGGCAGCGCGAGCTTGCGCGGACGCATGGCGGAATTGGAACGGCTCGACCAATTGCGACCCCTATTCGCGGAGCTCGATCTCAGCGAACCCTTCCCGCGCCGCGCGCTGCGGGTCGGCCGCGCCAAGGGCAGCAAGAAGCAGAAGGTCAAGCTGCCTGACGGCTACTTGGACCAACGGGACGATGACACGCCCCCGAAAGGCCCGCACAGCTTGGCCGAAATCGAGGCGTGGGAACGCTCCCTGCAAGGCGGGTGATGGCGGAAGCGACGCGCGCTTCGGCGGAAGACCACCGAGAGGTCTGGGACGTACTGGTGATCGGCGCCGGAGCGGCCGGTCTATGGGCAGCCCGCGTGGCGGCGGAGCGCGGCCTCTCCGTGGTGTTGCTCGAAAAGACGCCCCGTTGCGGCACCAAGATCCTGGCCAGCGGTGGTTCGCGCTGCAATCTGACGACGACGCTGGGCCCGGCCGAGGCGGCCCGTCTGTTCGGCACGAAAGCCGAGCGGTTTTTGCGGCCCGCTTTCCAAGCCCTGCCGCCAGCGGCCTTGCGCGAACACTTCCATCGCGCAGGCGTGCCGACGGTGGAAGCGCCCTTGGAAAAGATCTTCCCCGCCAGCCAAAGCGCCAAGGATGTGCGCGACGCACTCGAGCGGGAGGCGCGCACAGCCGGCGTGCGCATCGCACTGCGCACTCCGGTGGTGGATTTGCAGCCCGGAGACGAAGGAGAGCCTTGGCGCATCGAGGCCTGGCCCGCCGGGGCGAGCGCCGGGGAAACCTGGCACGCCCGGAACGTGTTTCTGTGCGCCGGCGGTGCCAGCGTGCCAAAATCCGGCACGACCGGCGATGCATACACTTGGCTGCAAGCCCTGGGATTGACGGTCACCACGCCGGTGCCCGCGTTGGTGCCCTTGCGCAGCCCCGAAGCGTGGGTGCACGAGCTCACCGGAATCGCGGTCGAACACGTGCTGGCCAAAATGATCGCGCCTTCAGGCAAGCGCCTGCAGGAAAGGTTGCGCCCAGTGCTGTTCACGCATCACGGCCTGTCGGGACCTGGCGCAATGGACTTGTCCCATTGGGTGGCACGCGCGCGGGTGGGGGAAGGGGAAGAGGGGACCTATTGCCTAGCGCTCGACCTCGCCCCCGACCAGAGCCAAGAGGACTTGCGCTCCGCTTTGATCGCCGCGCAAGGATCGTCGGAGCGGCCCAACCTTGCGGGCGCTCTGCCCGTCGTACTACCCAAGCGTTTGCTGGCGGCGGTGATTGCGCAAGCGGGAGAATCGAGCGCGCTGCTGACCCGCGGTGGGCTGCAGCACTTGTCGAAGAGCGGACGACACCGGCTGGTGGAGGCGCTCAAAGACCTGCGCGTGGCGGTGGTGGACACCCTCGGCATGGATCACGCCGAAGTCACGGCCGGCGGCTTGGCGCTGCGTCACGTCAACCCGCGCACCATGGAGGTCAACGGACATCCCGGCCTGTACGTGTTCGGCGAACTGCTCGACCTGCACGGACCGATCGGAGGATTGAACTTTCAAGCTGCTTGGGCCACCGCGGAACTGGCTGGTCAGGCCGTCGAGGCCTGAACAGCGCCCTTCGCGAAACAAAACGCCCCGCATCGTGGAGATGCGGGGCGTTGGAACGCGGCTGCCCGAGCAGGGGGCCTGCGCGGACTGTGGCTAGTCTTGGGAGACGAGCTTGTCGCCCTTGGCGGCTCCTTTTTCCATGGAAGCGTCGTACTTGCCGTAGCGGGCGGCGCTGTTGCAGCGGGCACGGTGCAAATAGGCTTCTTGCGCGGCGGGGATGCTTTCCTTTTTACCGCCCCAGGCCTTGAGCGCGGAGGCCTGCAAGGCGCGGCCGTAGGAGAACGAAAGCTCCCAGGGGCGAGCCGTGTCGAGAGCGTTCATGGCGCTCAGGTGCGCGGTGGCCAGCTCGTCGGACTGACCGCCGGACAGGAACACGATGCCGGGCACGGCGGCGGGCACGTGGCGCTGGAAAACGCGCACGGTGGCTTCTGCCACCTCTTGCACGGAGGCTTGCTGCGGGCACTCGTACCCGGAGAGCACCATGTTCGGCTTGAGCAAGATGCCCTCGAGGTTCACGTCCTGGCGGTACAGGGCACCGAAGACCAAATGCAGGATCTCGGAGGTCACCTCTTCGCTGCGCGCTTGGGTGTGCTTGCCGTCCATGAGCACTTCGGGCTCGACGATGGGGACCAAGCCCGCTTCCTGGCACAGGGCCGCGTAGCGCGCCAAAGCATGCGCATTGGCGGTGTAGCAGGCTCGGCTGGGCATGTCTTCCCCGATGGTGATGACGGCGCGCCACTTGGCGAACTGCGCGCCCAACTCGGCGTACTCGTTAAGGCGATCGCGCAGACCGTCGAGTCCCTCGGTGACCTTCTCGTCGGGGTGCCCGGCCAGCGGCTTCGCGCCCATATCGACCTTGATGCCGGGGATGATGCCGTTCTGCTTCAGAATCTCCACGAGGGGAGTCCCGTCGGCGGCCTTTTGGCGCAGGGTCTCGTCGTACAGGATGACGCCCGAGATGTACTGTTCGCTGCCGGGGGCGCGGAACATGAATTCGCGGTAGTCCCGGCGGTTCGTTTCGGTGGAGTCCACCGAAATGGAGTCGAAGCGCTTCTTGATGGTCGGGGCGCTTTCGTCGGCGGCGAGGATGCCTTTGCCCGGGGCCACCAAGGCGCGGGCGATCGAGGCGAGATCGTGTTGACTCATAGGAGGAGCAGGAGGAGAACGAAGTGCGATGCGGGAGGACGGATCGGTCCGCGTGCGAGCGCCGCAAAGGGCGTCAGGCCAGGAAAAGGGCGCAGGAACCCGCGCAGAGCGACCTCATGCCGGCCTTTTCGGGGCACCGTTGTAACGGATTTTCGAGTCCCCCTGGCGCGGGAATTGAGCCTTTCACGGTCCTTCGACCCGGTTCCGGACCCATTCCGGGGCGCTTCGCATCAGCCTGGAGCACCGGACCCGCTCAGTCCGCCTTATCCGGGGCGTCCAAGACCCCCATGCCTTGCAGGACGCGTTCCCACACCGAGCGGATCTGGGCCTCCCCGTAGGCCAGGTGTTGGCGCCGACCGACCGCAGCGGTACGCAGGTCTTCCTTGCGGCGGAGCTCCTTCTGCCCGTTCTCCATCCATTTTTCCCAGCGCTGGCTATCGGGCAAGGTGTCGCGCAAGCGAGCGGGATCGGACGATGCAAGCTCCCATTGGTGGTTGAGAAAGTCCTCGGTTCCCGCGTACCCGTCGTCCAACTGAGGCGTAGCGATCAGATACGTGCGCGCCAAGGCGGTCTGCAAGGAGCGTCCGCGGTGCATGGGCACGTACAATCCCTCGATCTTGCGGTACAGCGGCTTCTGGCGGCTGACGGGGGCTACGAAGCTCTTCCAATCATCGAGCAGAGTGTGCAAAAGCCCGAGGCATTCCACGTCGGGCATTTCGATCTCGTGGCCGGAGGACCAAGCGTCGTACAGGGTGATGCCGGGGAAGCTCTGTCCACTCCGATTCGCGTAGGTGTGGCCGAACGCCACGTGCTCCGCTTGGTGACGGCCGTCGTCCAGGGCCATCTGCGTGAGCGCCTCCACGAGATCCAGATCGGGCGCGAAGCCGCGCAGCCCGTTTTCGAACAACCGCTCGGGGTCGCGATAGTCTCCGATGCGCTCGACGGTGCGCCGTGCGTAGTCGTACTTCCAAGCGCTCCGCAGGGCACGCTGATGGCGGAATCCCACCAAACGCTCCCATTCGCGTTGATACGCCTTCGATTCCGGATCGACGGGAATCCGCGCAATGGGCTGCGCCGGCGCGTGCAGGGCGGGATCGAAAACTGGGTCGGGTTCAGGGGTTGGCCAGTCGTAAGGATCCTTTTCGAGTTGTCCCTTCGCGAAAGTGATCAGTGCGTTTTGAAAGATGGGGAGCGAACGGGCTTCTTGAGAGAACCACTCGGCCGCCTCGCGCCGACCCGCTTCATCGAGTCGTTTCCAGGCTGCACGCAGCTTTGCTTCGGCGATTGGCTGCACCGCTTCGGACTCCGCGGTGGGCTTGGTTTCCTGGACGGCCGAACGAGCGGAGTGGCTCAGGAAGACACAAAACAAAAGGGCGAAGAGGCGCGACATACCCTTATCCTGCCAAGAAATTCCGCTTAGGAAACGATGCTCGGAACGTGCAGCCCCGATTTTACCGTGAACGGTACGCTGCACGGAGAGCGTCGCCATGCGCAGACGCTCGCTACGTTGCGGGTTCGCCGATCCTGGCGTAGGAGGCAGTCGTGCCTGCGAATCAAAAAAAAGGGGGCGATCCCGAAGGATCGCCCCAGGCACGTTTGGATTCGGTTCAGGGTGTTCCGAATCCGGTGGCAGCTTGGAGGGGAGGGTGCTGCCACCTCAGATGAGATGCTTTGTTAGCGGTCCTGCCTTCCCTTCGGAGCGTTCACAAACCGCACATGCAAACGCTTGGGAGGGGGGGAGGTGAAGGGGGGCGATGGGCCGCCGTGCCTCTCATCCGCACGCCATAAACCTACCCCAAAGGGGGGTCGGGGGGGGAGAAAGACTGGACTTCCCCAAAACGGGACGCACCCCAGGCCTAATCCTGCGCCTTGCGGGGGCGCCGGCGGCGCTTGGACCGTCTCCGGCGGCGGCGTTTGCCCTTGCGGAGCCGGCGGTGCTCGGCCTCGATCTCCTCCTCGGTGGCCTGCTTGGCGCGCTGGTAGCGGGTGTTCCAGGCCTCCCAGATGTCCCGGCCTTTGCCACGTGCGACCACCCGAAGGCGGAACAACTCGAGAGCTTCCCGGAAGCCGTCGGAGCGCGCGAAAAGCAACGGAGAGAAGTTGGCTTGCGGATCGTGATCCCCCTCCGCGTGCGCCCAGTGTCCTGGCCGGGTCGCGAAAGCGGGCTGCATGGCGAGCAAGCGCTGCGCGCGGGTGCCCTCTTTCCTCGACACGCGCGCTCGTGCGAGCATGGGCTCCATCAATTCGGCGGCGATGTCCTGCACCTCGAAGTCGACCGGGTGCGGATCTTGGGGCTCGGTGCGCTGGACGCGATTTTCCACCAGCGGCAAGTACAGGCTGGCCAGCATGAGCGCGAGCGACGGTTCGTAACCCTGCGATACGCGATGATCGAGGGCTTCGAGTACGGGGAAAAAGTCACCGGCCTGGCGGGTCGTGTCCCGCGGCCGCGGACGGTAGCGACCTAGATAACGACCATGTTCGGGCAGTAGCACCGGCAGGGCGCCGCAGGCCCACAGCATCTTAAACGCGCCCTGACTCGTGCCCGAGCGCAGCAAGCGTACGATCTCCTCAAAGACGCGGGCTGGCGCAGAGCGTTCCAATTGGGGAGCGCTCTCGCAGATCGCATCCCAGGTTTCCTCTTCGATCTCGAAGTCGAGGCGTGTGGCGAATTTGACCGCCCGCATGATGCGCACCGGGTCCTCGGCCATGCGACGGAACGGATCGCCGATGGTGCGCAACAAGCGATCTTCGAGATCCTCCAACCCATCCACGTAGTCCAGAACCTCGCGAGTGGTGGGGTCGAGGAACAACCCATTGACCGTGAAATCCCGGCGCCGCGCGTCTTCTTGGGCCGTGCCGTACTCGTTGTCCTCACGGATCAACAGGTCATCGTCTTCATCATCCCGGCTCGGCTCCCGCCGGAAGGTCGCGGTCTCGCAGATGCGGTCCCCGTAGTAGATGTGAACCAGGCGGAAGCGCCTACCGATGATGCGCCCGTTGCGGAACAGTCGCCGGATCGCCGAGGGGCTGGCGCTGGTGGCCACGTCGAAGTCTTTCGGTTCCCGGCCAATCAAGAGATCGCGCACGCAGCCGCCCACGAAGTAGGCCTCATGTCCATGGCGCTGGAGGCGCTTGACGATGCGCTTGGCATCCGGGTCCAGCGAGCGCGGATCGATGGAGTCGGCGTGGAAGCGAATGCCGTCGGAATCGGGGCGAGAGGGGGGCATGGGGTAGCTATCGGTCGGATCCGGCATCCATCCCGAGTGGGGGCACCGTCCGGCGGCGGGGAAGGCCGCCGCTGGTACTGTACCGAGCGAATCCCCGCAGGCCACCCCGAGGAGGGCAGCGCGCCTCAAGGCGAGCGTGGCGGCAGCTCTTTTTTCGATCTAGTCGGTCCACTCTCGGGGCTCGTTTGCCGCAAAAGCTGGGTGAACCAAGCTTGCCGCTGTGGTCTCGCGAGGCTACCCTTCCCTGCGCTAGGGCAGTAGCTCCAACGGTTAGAGCGACTGATTCCAAATCAGTAGGATCGGGGTTCGAATCCCTGCTGCCCTGCCACTCCATTTCTTGGCATTCTGGAAACCGCGCGGCTTTCGCCGGATAACCAGGGGCACCCTCCCAAGAAGGCCCAGGTCTCCGGAAGACGGTCGCTCGCCATCTTCCGCGCGGGTGGACTCTCTCACACGCTACACTGATCCGCCCCGACCCTGGCTGCCCGAATCGCCGGCCCTCCGGCGAATGACCTCTCACCGCGGCACACCCTCCCGTACGTCCTGTGCCCGCCGAGGAGTCCCGCGCCGAAATCGCCTATGCACCTGCCCCCTGCACCTGACGAGTTCCCTTCGAACCCTTTGCCGGGCGATGAGGACGAGGAGGTCCCCTTCCGCGGGGACCTGGAGGACTTGGATTCGGACGATCTCGATTCGGATGCAATCGACGACGAAGACGACGAGGGGGAGGACGACGAAGAAGAGGAAGAGGACGACGAGGACCTGGATGACTCCGACGAGGAACTAGGCGCGTCCAAAAAGGCCACCAAGAAGAAAAAGGCAGACGCCGAGGAAGACGAAGAGCCGCTCTATCCCGACACGCCGGTCCCGACCAAGGCGGCCATGCTCAAGGCGCTCGCTTGGGCCTTTTCCGAGGAGGAGAACGTTCCCGAGGACCTACTGGAACGCTACGCCGAGCACGCGCGCTTGATGCTGCAAGCCAACCGCGAACTCAACCTCACCGCGGTGCATCCTCCCAAGGAGGTGGCCGCGAAACACTATCTCGATTGCTGGCGGCTCACCCGTTTGTTGCCATTGATGGCTAAAACGGTGGTGGATCTCGGCTCTGGCGGAGGCTTCCCGGGCATTCCTTTGGCGATGGCCGAACCCATGCTCTCCATGGTGTTGTGCGAGGCCAACGCCAAGAAGGCCGCCTACCTGCAGGACGTGGTGGACAAGCTCAAGCTCAAGAACACGCGCGTTGTCGCAGAGCGAGCCGAAGAATGGTTGGCCAACGAAAAGGTCAACATGGTCGTCGTGCGGGCCGTCAGCTCGGTCCGCGAAAACATTCGCACTTTGCGCAAAGTCCGTCACTCCCTGCGCGACTTCGTGATGATCAAAGGCAATTCTTGGTCCCGCGAATTGCGCGCCGCCGAGCGCGAGGCCGAACGCCTAGGCTTCCGCCTCGACACGGTCTGGGAGCACGACCTGCCCGATGAGATGGGCCACCGCGTGGTGTTGGTCTACCGCGCTCCCGGTGGCATGGGTCGGTAGGCAAGGCTATTGCGGCGCTGGACTTCGTTCCGAAACACTGCGAACCACGCGGCAACGGAACCTTCTTCGCTCCGGGCCCTCAAAGCCACCCGACACTCCTTACATCCCGCCTTTCGGCCCCTGGAGGCGCGCCCCCGGCGCGCCGCAAATGCGATGCAGCGCATCGCCCAGCCACGCCGTGCCTCTCGGGCACCATCTTTAGGCTCCGCCTACCTAGGCAGATTGGTCGCATTCAGAAACCCAAGTCACTCGCGGAAGAATCGGCCAAGGGGAAAGTCCTGGCTCCGGTTCCTCATTACGAACCACGAAGCGCTGGGGCCCACTTGGTTCCGTGCTCTCCGAGCCACCCGGCACCCCTCTCAACCCCTGGAGGCGCGCCCCCGGCGCGCCGCAAATGCGATGCAGAGCATCGCCCAGCCACGCCGTGCCTCTCGGGCACCATCTTTAGGCTCCGCCTAAAGATGGTGCCCGGGGGGGGAGTCGAACCCCCATGTCCTTGCGGACACATGGACCTGAACCATGCGCGTCTACCAATTCCGCCACCCGGGCAACAGGGGCGGGAAGGTACCGCTCCTTGCGGGGGCCCGTCAAGCCCGGCGTAGGCCTTCTTTTGGGTGGGCTTCCGGCGCCAATCCCGCGGGGGGAAGCCTGAATCCCGCCGGGGAAAGATCGACCGGAGGCGTGGCTTGGTAGGCTACTCGGCTGCGCTCGCTGCATTCGGCGCGGGATTCGATGGGCAAGCAGAAGCAAAAAAAGGGTGGTGGGGCAGGCAAGCCCCAGGAGTACCGCAGCATCGCCAAAAACCGGCGGGCGCGGCACGATTTCCACGTGTTGGAGGAGCTGGAGTGCGGCGCCATGTTGCTGGGCACCGAGGTCAAGAGCTTGCGGGGCGGGCAATGTTCGTTGCAGGAGGCCTTCGTGCGCATCCAGGACGGAGAGCTCACCCTCGTGCGGGCCCACATTCCCGAGTACACCTTCGGCAACAAGCAGAACCACGATCCGCTACGGCCGCGCAAGCTGCTGGCTCACCGAACCCAAATTCGGAAGTGGGAGAAGGCGGTCAAAGAACAAGGCACGACCCTCATCCCGCTCGAAGTGTACTTTCAGGGCAGCCGCGTGAAGGTGCTGGTCGGGCTCGTGCGTGGCAAAAAGCAGCACGACAAACGCGCCACGCTCAAAGAAAAACAGGACAAGCGCGACGTGGCGCGCGCCATGGCACGCCGCGATCGATAACCCGTCATGCCGGAAACGACCCAACCCGATCCCAGCCAACCGGATGCGTTCGAAGAGGAGTCCGATTGGGCTCGTAGACCGTGGCTGGTGGTCGCGGGCCTTGTCTTGGTCATCGGGAGTTACTTCGTCTTGCGCCTCGGTCCCGAAGAAGGTTACCGCGACGATCTCGAAAAGGCGGATGCGGAAACAACGGCAGAAGAAGGAGTGGCCCCCAAGCCGCCAGGCGATGATGCACCGGCGGACCTAGTCCAAGTGGATGCCCAGGGTCAGCGGGTGAACGAATCGACGGAGGAACCGGTGCAGGAACCACCCCGCGACGAAACGGAGTCGGTGGGGGATCCGAGCTGGGGGAACCTAGGCGGTACCGCGCAAGTCAACGGGGAGCCGGTCCCTCACGGGCTCGTCGCTTGGCATCACCCCGCGAGTGGCGAACGGGGGCAAATTTCCATCGTGCAGGGCGAGTTTGCCGGCGAGGCCCCATTCGGAGAGTTGGACTTGGTCGCGACCGTGCTCGAATGGGGCAACCTGCGCTTCACCGAACCGGATCCTAGCCAGGGGTTGCGCGGGTCGCAGTTGCGTTTGTCCGAACGCGTGGTGCTCGACCCAGAACGGGAGCAGCCGGTGGTGTTGGCCTGGCGATTCCTGGCGGCGCAGTGGGAGGGCCGCGTGCGTTGGATGCCCTCGGGGGAACCCGCCGCCGGGCAGGCTTTGACGATCTGGGCCCACGGGTTTGGCGAAGCGTGGACGCGCTGCCCTGCGGATGGGCGCATCCGTGTGAGCTTGCCCCAAAACTATCCCTACGAGCTGGGAACCCATCTGAGCGGACGTTGGTATGGCGTGCCGATGCGGATGGGCGAGGTGGCGGAGTTGGAGCTCCCCGAATTGCGCACGTACTCACTCGTCGTGATCGACGGGCTGCGCCAAGAACCCACCGACGACTACGACGCCTATTGGCGCCCGCTCGGCGGCCGCACTTGGACTCCCGTCCCCGGGCTGCGCATGACCGGCGGCCCCGAAGTGGGCAGGGGGACCCAGTTGCCCGCCAGCCAAGTCGAGCTGCTCCTGGTCGCCCCGCGCTTGAACTTGCAACCCTTGCAAACCCAGTTGGTACCGCCGCCGGCGGGGGACGCAGGCCTGACCTACACTTTGGAGGCAGGTGGGTCGATCGGTTTCCAAGCACCCACTTGGCCCGATACGGGCATCATCGTCGACGGTCCCGATCCCGACCCGATCCTCATCATCGACGAGGTTTTGCGGGCTCTGCCCAAGGGCAACACGTTCGCCGAGTGGGTTTCGCAACCCGCGATGCTGGAGCGCTACCCCGAAGCCTACTTCCAAACGCGGCGCATTGAATTCAACCGGCTTGGGGAAGCCGAGGTGAAAGGCTTAGCTCCTGGAACCTACTACCTGTTGCATTGGCGCCCCGATGTGCGCTGGGCTCCTGGAGCCATCGATGTGCGCGCAGGCTTGCGCACCCAAGTCACCCTGGGCCAGTGAGTCGCGCCATCCGCGCGCAACGCTCCCGCAGGTAGGCCCGCCGAATCAACCGGCCTTCCAAAGCACGACGAGGTAGCTCAGGTAGCCGCCCAACAAGGCGGCTCCTTCCCAACGCTGGAGCCGACCAGGCTGGCGCCATCCGAGCGCAAACAGAAGCAAAGCGAAGGTCACTACGCATTGGGTGATCAAGTCTCGGTGCAGGATTTCGGGGCTCGCCTCGAGGGGCCGAACCAACCCAGCCACGCCGATCACCGCGAGGGAGTTGAACAGGTTGGACCCCAAGATGTTGCCCAGCGCAATCTCGTTTTCTCCGCGTCGAGCCGCTGCGATCGAGGCCGCCAACTCCGGCAGCGAGGTCCCCAGGGCCACCACGGTCAGCCCGATGAACAGTTCGCTCATCCCCATGCGCAGCGCGAGCGACTCGGCCCCCCAAACCAACACGCGCGCACTCACCAGCAGAGCGACCAGCCCGACCGCCAGCCGCCCCCAAGCCCGCCGAACCTGCGAGCCATCCAACGAGACCGAACCCCCCAAGTCCAAACCAGCCCCCTGAGCTTCTCGCCGCGCCACCCAAACCGACCAGCCCATCAACACCCCAAACACGCCCAACAACATCCCAGCATCCCCGCGTCCCAGGTGCCCATCCCAAAGCAGGCCCGCCGAAACCACCGCTACCGCCAACAACAACGGCAATTCCACGCGCACCACCCGACCCGCAACCGCGATCGGCCGCAAACAAACGGTCAGCCCGAGAATCAACGCGATGTTGGTGATGTTCGATCCAACCACATTCCCAAGCGCAATCCCCCCTTTGCCCTCATAAGCACCCCACACCGAAACCAACATCTCCGGCGCCGAGGTCCCAAACCCCACGATCACCATCCCAATCCAAAACGGCGCCACCCGATACCGCCGCGCTATCGCGGCCGCCCCGTCCACAAACCAGTTGGCACTCCAGAGCAAAACTCCCAGCCCAACCCCAACTCCCAAAACATCCCAAATCATCACACTCCCTCTTTACCGCCCCACAACCCAACCCCACAAACCCATTCCCCCAATTCAAACCCTGAAGAACAAATCGACGCTGCGAACGAACTCCAACCCAACACCCCCTTGCAAAAGAAATCACTTGGTCAGCCCCCTCAACTCCCCAAGGACCAACTCCCTCCCTCAACCACCCCTCCGCCCCCTCCAAGCCCCCCAACCCCCTAACATCGTCCTTTCAGCGGAGCCAAGATCGTCAGATCTTGTCGCTGCGCGCGCCGGGGTGCCGCGCAGTGCGCGTCGAGCCCCCCGGATTGCGCAGGCTTGCTGCCATAGCAAGTCGAGCACGATCCGG
>JAUHXY010000061.1 GCA_030426785.1 bacterium | reverse complement strand
TGCTTGCGGGTCAACGGGCGGTGCAGGTGGAGGGGAACGGCGTGACCGCAGCGATGCGAGCGATTTTGGAGTCGCGTCCCAAACCACTCGCCAGCTTTGCAGGCATTTCCAAGGAGTTGAGCACGCTGGTGCATGCCGCTCTCGAACCCGACAAAGATCAGCGCTATCCGACCGCAGAAGCCTTCGCCGAGGACATTCGACGCTATCTGGCGGGAGAGGCGATATTGGCCCGGCCGCCCAGCGCGCTGTACCAACTACGCTGCTTCGGGCGTCGCAACCTCGCGGCGACCTTCGGATTGTGCGCCGCGCTGTTGTTTCTTTTGGTGGGTGGGGCCGTTTCGACCTACCTCTACTTCGAAGAACAAGCGGCCAGCGATGCCAAGACTCTGGCGCTGGAAAAGGCGGACTTGGCGGAGCAGGAGGCTCACCAGGAGGCGGAGCTGGCCCAACGTGGCTTGCGCTTTTACGCCAACTTGATCGCCCAAAACAGTTCCAGCCACCTAGGGCGTCAAGCCACCTTTAGCGAGATGCTCAAGTTTGCAGCGATGGAGGTGCCGCAGGTCTTTGAAGACGCGCCGCACCACCAAGTGCAGCTCTATCAGACGTTTTCGATCGCCCAGTTCAACGCGCGGGAGTATGCGACGGCCCTGGAGAACATTGAAGCGGCGGTCAAGCTGGTAGAGGCCGGAGGGTGGGAGGATGCCGTCCTGGCGAACTCGGTCTACTTGCAGCAGGCATTGCTCTTGGGTCAGCTCGATCAACACGAGGGGGCGGTCGAGGCCGCTCAGCGCGCGATCGACGTCATCCAGGATCCCAAAACCGAGGACGAATTCTTCTGCATCGCGCGCGCCCAAGAGCGCATCGCTCTTCGTCACATCGATTGGGGAGACTATGATGCCGGGCTCCAAGCCCTACAGCCGGCTCTAGCAAGTTTGGATCGGTTCCAAGGGCGTCCCGGCTTTCGCGGCCGGCTGCTCATGGCGCAGGCTAGGGCGTACTTCGGCTTGGACCGGAATGCACAAGCCCTGGATGCGATCGAAGCGGCCCTAGAATCCATCGAATCGGAAGAACTTGAAGGGTCCCCTCAATGGGCCACCGCCATGCGTACCCTGGGAGCCACCCAACTAGCTGGCGGAGACGCATCGACCGCTCTGGAAACCTTCCAACGTAGCGCTGCCGTCGAACGGGACCGCAACGGGGAGAGTGCCCGTTTGGCCAGTGCCATGCAGCGCATCGCCGAGTGCTACGAGCAGCTGCATGACCGACCGAAAGCCATGGCGGTCTTGCAGGAAGCCTTGACCCTCTTCGGTCCCGATGAGCAGAGCGCGTCGTACCAGCGGGGTTGCATTCATCAGGACCTGGGGGAACTCCACGACGCCCTGGAACAGCCGCAGCAAGCGGTCGATCAGTTGCTGCTCGCACGACAGGCGTTTGAGGACGGGCAGGCGCGCAAATTCTTCATGCGGCGGCACGAAACCGCGTTTCTGCTGACCCACAACGCGCGCAAACTTGGCCGGGCCACCGAAGCCTTGCAATTTGCCAAGGAGTCCCTCGCACAGCTGCGCGCTTGCCCCGAGCCAAAGTTGCCCGCCCTCAAGGAGGCGTACACCTTGCGCACCCTCGCCTACGCGGCGAGCGACCTGGGCGCATGGGGGGAGACAACGGAGGCCTTGCTCGAAGCGCTCGAGCTTTCCCTCGACGAGCGCGCGGGAACACGGCTGGATTGGGAGGCCATCAACCAAGAATTGGAGGCGACCTTTTCCTACCAAGATCCGGTTCCGACCGACTTCGCCGAACGGCGTCGAGCCTTGGTGGCCCGCATGAAGGCGATGGAGTGAGGGCTCGGGCCAATCGATCAGCCGCGTCCCAGCGTGTCCGTTCGTTTAGAATGGAGCCATGCCAGCCGTGGCCCTCTTCAACGAGTATCAGTGGTCGTCGATCGAACAGGCGGGCCTAGCTCTAGTCCTGCCCATCGTGGCATCCGTGATCTATTGGCTGCAATCCCAGGGC
This sequence comes from bacterium, assembly GCA_030426785.1. Classification (GTDB taxonomy): domain Bacteria; phylum Planctomycetota; class UBA1135; order UBA1135; genus NORP259. The sequence continues at coordinate 16,120 of JAUHXY010000061.1, read as the reverse complement.
CTGTCTTGGCCCGTCCGAATCGCGGTTTCGGCCCATGGGGCCGGGTTGGTCTTGGCGTTTGCCTATGCCGTGTGGGCGTCCCGGTACTCCCAGGACGGTTCCACCAATCCTTGGATGGGCGGTTTCTATACGCTGCTCGCCATTTATCCCTTATCCGCGATCGTTGCTTGGCACATTCTGCGCCCTAGGGTCACGCTGCACCTCATTCAGATTCCGGTCGTGCTTTGCGGACTAAAACTCTGGTTTCTCGGAACCATGACGATCGTGCACGAATGGATCTAGCGGTTGGAACGGCTGCCTAGAAACTCACCGAGATCCCGTTCGAGAAGTTCGAGGTGGAGGGCGAGTCGCGGTGCCACAGTTGGAAGTGCCACGTGGAACCCGCCGTGATCATCCCGAGCTGCGAAGGAATCAGCGTCGGAACGTCGTATCCGCTGCCCGTACTCGAAGTTCCTACTAGGTTCTGTAGGACGCCCGCCGCATCGAAGCGGCCTACGGAGTTCAGCGCTCCACCAGAAACGTTGTAGCGAGCAAAACCGTTACCACCGGTGATCGCGAGGCACAGATGCCCGCTGCCGATGGGAAGGCCAGGATCCGCGACCCCCGTGCCCACCAAGAAGTACCCGAACTGGTTGGGCGGTCCTTGCGTCGCTTCCAGGTGCAACCCCGATCCTCCGGACGCGGTCATCGAGCCAGCGATGCGGGTCGCAGAACCCGTCGAGTTGCTATCCGCCGGGTCGCAAAACGTCGCTTCGCCCGGATCGGCTTGCGCAAAGGTCATGGCTTGGAAGCCACCCGTCGGGGGCACATCCACGCAGGCGAGGCTGGTATGCACTCCGGGGAAGTGCAGGATTCCAAAGTGAAACTGCTCGTTAGGCAGCGTCAAGGTATTGCCCGTGACCGTGCCGTCGGAAAAGCCGGACAGGATCACAAAAGGCCGATCGAAGGTGTAATCCACCGACGTGCCTCCGGGATTGGAGTCCGCCCCGCGGATGAACACGCCATACCACAAGAGGCCTTCGATCGCCGGCGAGAAGTCCGCAGTCCACGTTTCGCGACACAAGTAGTTCACACACTCCTGGCTGTTCGCGAGCGGCGCGGCCGCGTAAGGAGCGGTGCTGAGATTGAAGTCGTCCAGGTAGGGAGCCGTCAGAGGACCGGTCAATGTGACCGTATGGCCTGCGAGGGTTCCTCCACTCGTGCTCGTCCAGTCCATCGCCTGTTGGGCTTGGGTGAGGGTGGCGGTCGCGACAAAGAAGGTGGAGAGCAGGAGAGCTTTCATAGGGAAGGGGGGACTTGCTCCACGTGGCACTGTGGTGCAGCAATTCGATCGGGCGAGGTCGCGAATCGGAGGCCGATCGCGCGACGCGGACTTGGCGCCAGGACGGACTGGAACAGGTCCTCCAGTCGGGGCTCGCTGGGATGCGCGCTGTCGGTGCCTCCCCTGCATCACGGAATGGCAAAAAAGCGGCCATTGGCCCGCCCGCTCACTTGGCGGGTGCGCATGCTCCGAATTTCAGGGCCCGGGTACCTGGCCGTGATCGGGCGATCGGAGACGAAACGGCTCGCATGAATCGGGCCTTCAGGGGTCGATTTGGGCCGCAAGGATCCTCGGCGGGGCTTGTGGATTTTCGAAACGGGGAGGTAGGATTTTGCCCGTGGAACGACCCACTCACTTTGTTCGCCCCTTCGGGTGACTCTCTCGGCTGCGGATCCCGGGCTCGGCTCAGGGGACGCGGAAGGTGCGGTCGTTCCTTCCCCTCGCGCTAGTGCGCTTGGCGCCTACGCATCGGGCTGCGTCTTAGGGTCGACCCCAGCCAAGCGTTGGTGGGTCCGGAAGCCAAACCTCTCTTCGGACCCCCCATGACTCTTATCCGTACCCTTGCCAGCGCCCCCGCGCTGGCTACCTCGGCCGTGGCCTTTGTCGTCCTTCCCGCGTCGGCGGCCGCGCAATGCGGCTACGAAAGCGGCAGCCCGCAGTGCTTCAGCTTCGCGCCGGAGCCCGGCGAAATCGGCAACATCAGCGATGGCTTGATCCTACGCTCGAACGAACTCACCATCACCGGGGATATCCGCTTCCGCATGCGGACCGCGGATTCCCCCATGGGCACCCCCTATGCGGAAGGGGACCAAATCGCGAGCCGAACCCGCATCAACATGGACTATGTGTTGAACGAAAAGGCCCGTGCTTTTGTGCAGTGGAACTTCTCGGAGACATTCGCTGGCTCGGATCCCTACTCGGACGCGACCCCGGGCAACAACTTCAACGGCGTGGGGCAAGCGTACCTGCTCACCGAGGACTTGTTGGGCTTGGGGGAAACCTTGCGCATCGGCCGCAGCAACTTCACCCTGGCTTCGGGATTGGTGTACGGATCGTGCGACTACTTGCAATACCCTGCTGCCGGAACCGGATTGTGGGTTTCACGCAGTTTCGATGAGCACGCTGTCGAGATCTTTGCCTTCGACAACAACAGTACCCTCACCGGAGCCGCGGATGGCGCTCGCTTCATCGGCGGCACCGGACGCATCGATCTGGGCGGCGAGGCTTTCGCCTCGATCGAGCCTTGGGTGTTGTTCGGTACTGGCGACGGAGATGTGGACAACGAAGACGACTGGTTGGGCGTGACCTTCCAGGGTTCCATCGATGCGCACGAAGAGCGCCCGTCGTTGTTCGACTGGAACTTCGAGTTTGCTCAGCGGGATGTCGAAGCGACCGACGAAACCCGCGATGCGTACCGCTTGGTGCTCAGCAAGGACACGACCGCGTGTTCGCTCGGCCCGATTTCGGAGATTGCGGTAACCCGTTCGGATTCGGAAGGGGCCATGCACATCAACCCTGGAGACTTCAACACGGCCGGGTTGTTGCACCAATTCGGCGGTGCCTGGCGGAGCGAACTGATCACGAACCAGTTGGCGGTCACGATCGAGCCCAATGAGAAGCTGGACGTCTTTGTGACCTACCTCAACTTCGATGCGGCAGGCAACAAAAACAATGAGCTCGACCTGATGGCTGGGTACCCGCTTTCGGAAGGCGTGCACGGCTGGGTCGGCTACGGCCGTGACGAAGACGACCGCGAAGTGCTCTTTGCACAGTTGACGATGTTCTTCTAGATCCGCAAGGTTGCCTACTAGCGCGTTGGCTTCGTTCTCGATTCTGAGGTGGGTCGAGAACGAAGCACGCGCACCCCTCCTTCCATGAGCCAGTCCTCCAACCTGCGCGCCGAAGACGTGATCGCCTGGGCCGATGCGTGCTGGGGGAGTTCGTGTGCCTGTGGCGCTCGTCTCGTCGGGACCGACGCAGTTTTGAGCCTGCTCCTCGGATACAAGTCGCAGCCCCTTTGCATCCCTTGCTTGAGTGAGGCGCAGCAGGAGGACTCGCAAGCGCTCGTGCGTCGATCCTTGGCCTACATGCAACGGCTGGACTGCTATCGCTTGGGTTGGGAGCACGCTCAAAAGCGGCTTGCAGAAGAGAATGGGGAGTCTGCCCCGCAGGCCCCCAAAGTGGCCCCTAATCAGCAGGACCCGACGCACCGGTCTGAACTCGCTCCAACCAGCCAAGACGCGTGGGACGCCGGCAACATGGGCTGTGGAGACTTGGTGCTCGAGCTGCGCGTGCGCCTCGCGGACCTTGCGCCGAACGACATTCTGCAAGTACGCGCCACCGATCCCGGCGCCCCCCAAGACCTGCCCGCGTGGTGCCGCATCACCCGGAACCCGCTAGTCCACGCCTCTCACCCGCTTTACTGGATCCAACGGCGCGATCCGCGCGCCGATACCTAACCCTCGAACCCCCAACCCCCCAACCCATGTCGAAACGCTTCTGTGTCAGCCTGACCGCCGCCAAAAACGATACCGACAAAGCCACCGTGGCTTTTGTCGTCGCCAATGCCGCTGCGGCCTCCGAGCAAGAAACCCTTGTATTCCTCTCCACCGAAGCCGTGCGCTTGTGCCAGCAGGGATACGCCCAGGAGATTCACGAGGAAGGCTTTGCCCCGCTCGCGGAACTCATGGCCAGCTTCGTCCAAGCCGGCGGCAAGATTTGGGTATGTTCGCCTTGTTTCAAGAAACGCGGACTGGATGAAGGCCAACTGATTCCTGGGGCCACCATCGTGGGTGGCGCGAGTTTGGTGGAGTTCCTGTCTGAAGGGGCTCCCTGCGTTTCTTACTGAGCGCAATGGACGCATCCGGCGATCTGCCCGAGTGCCCCGACGCGATTTGCGAAGGGGGCGACTTGGATTGCGGCAGCGGTTTGCTGTTGATCATCCGGGAGGCCATGACGCCTTTGGCGGCCGGTGGCACGATGGAGGTGCGCAGCAACGATGCGAGCGTCGGGGTCGATTTGCCGGCATGGTGTCGTTTGGTGGGCCATCGTTTTCTGGGCTCCCGGCCCGGCAGCGGCCGCTCGACGAGTCACTTTTTGGTCAAGAAAACCGCCGAGGATGAGTCCTTGGCCACCCACCAGGAAGAAGCGCGCCAGCACAAGTGGCGGGTGCGGGTGCGCGCATTGGATGGCGAGCCCACGGTGCGCGCGTACGCTCGCAACCACTCCTTCGATGTGGGGCAGCCGGCCAGTTTTGACACCGAAGAGGCAGCGCCGGGCCCCTTGGAGTACCTCTTAGGAGCGCTCGGTGCCTGCCTAGCACAAGGCTTGCGTTGGCGCGCGAGTCAGCAGGGAATCGAGATCTACGCGCTCGAGGTGACCTTGACGGCTCCGCTCGCCGACCCCTTTGTTTTCCTCGGCGTTTCGGATGCAGGACGTGCTGGTCTTGAGACGATCGAAGGCAAGCTGTTCCTCGATTGTGATGCCGAGGAAGAAGTCCTGCGCCAGCTTTGGCAGGAGGTCACCCGCCGTTCGCCGATGCTCGATACTTTGCAAAGCCCCATCCCCGTCGAAATCCACCGCAAGAGCCATTCATGACCGTCCCTTTCACCCCCTTCGCCGTGACGACGGTTGGTAGCTGGCCGCGGCCGCAAGCCCTGTTGCGTGCCATGAAAACCCGTTCCGACGAGTTGCCCCGGCTGCAAAAGGAAGCGGTCGTCGCTGCGGTGCGCGCCCAAGAGGAAGCCGGTGCCGAAATCATCACCGATGGGGAACAGCGCCGAGACAACTTCACCTCGTTCCTGTCGGAGCGGGTCGAGGGTTTTCGGTGCATGTCCATGGCCGATCTGCTGGACCATGTGGAGGACAAAGCCGCGTTCGAAACGTTGTTACAAACCCTGGATGTTCCTGCATACGCCATCCGTAACAACGTGGCGATCGGTCGATTGCGTACGGTCCAGCCACTCGTGCGCGATGACCTAGCTTACTTGCGCAGCCTTACGAAGCGACCCGTCAAAGTCACCTTGCCAGGGCCCTACATTTTGGTGCGCTCTTCGTGGGTGGAAGCGCTTTCACGCCCGGCTTTTGGAGACCGGCGCGAGCTCTGCGATGATGTGGTGCAGCTCCTGCGCGCCGAACTGCAAGCGTTGATCGACACCGGGGTGGACGTGGTGCAATTTGACGAGCCGGTTTTGACCGAGCTGGCTTTTGCGGGCAAATCCAACACGCACACTTTCATGTGTGCCGCCTTGGCCGCCAACGCCAACCCGGAATCGGAACTGGACTTGGCGGTGGAGCTCATGAACCGAGTGGTGGATGGCCTCACCGGTCCTCTGCGCGCCGTTCACATTTGCCGAGGCAACTGGAGTCGCGATGAGGGGGTTTTGCTGCAGGGCAGCTACGATGCCCTTTTACCGCATCTGTCGCGCATGCACGTCGATCAGTTCGTGCTCGAGTACGCCACGCCTCGTGCGGGGGATCCCGCCCTGCTGCGTGCCTTGCCGGAAGGCGCTGCGATCGGGTTTGGCGTGGTCAATCCGCGCACCGACGAGTTGGAGGATCCTCACGCGGTAGCCACTCGGGTGCGAGCGCTGGCCCAAGCGGTGGGCCACGAGCGCATTCACCTCAACCCTGACTGTGGTTTTGGCACGTTTGCCGAACGCCCGATGAATAGCGCTGCCAACGCGCAAGCCAAGGTCCGTGTTTTGGCCGATGCGGCGCGGTTGCTGCGCTCAGAACAAGTGTAGTCTGGGTGGTCCCCGGGCTCCCGGTTAGCGCGCGCGATGGAAGTTCAGCGGGTTCCGGCCGGCTTTCCTCTCCTTCTGCCAAGTGTCGATCAAGGACTCGGTGGTGCCCGGTGCCGGTAAGCGGGGATGGCGCAAACGCTCGAAGCCGTACTGCATACCGACCATCAGCGCGAAGGCGAGCACGAGACCGGTTAGGTGGGCGGTCCGCAAACTGTCGCGCCGGGCAGCGTGCGTGCGATGGCGATGACCAGCAAGAGCATGTGGCTGGTGCTCAAGGCCGTGCCGACCCAGTAGGCTTGGTTGGAGATCAAGCCCGAGTCCAACGGCGGCTTGCGGCCATTGAAGCTGATGGTGCACAAGCACCACAGAAACCAGATCCAAAAGACCCCGTAGACCACCATCGCCGATACTGCGGTGAGAGGGATCACAGGCCGGTCGGGGGGGTCCACGTGCCACTTCATGGGAGGCGGTACGCTCGGGGAGGCGCCCTATTCAGTGAAACGCGGCCTCATCTTGCCCGGGAGGTGCTGGGGGCCGGGACTCCCTCCTGGAGCCGTACGTGCTAGTTCGGTCTCCTATCGCGGAGGGGAACCCGAGCGGCGCTAAGGAAACGCTCAATCCGTTCGGAGACCCCACTCACGGCAGCGATCGCAGGCGAGAAAGCGGTGCGAAACCGAACGCAGAAAGCGTGGTTGGCGGCACGCCCGTAGGGTGCTCACGAGCTGTGGAAGGCGTTGTTGGAAACCAACGCAAACGGTGGAAACGGCTTGGATCTGGGCCTAAGAAACCGGACTTCCATGGGGCTTCGAGGGAAAGAGTGCAAGGAGGGTCGACTCCTTCGCCATGTCGGATCGGGCGCTGGTCCCGTGCCCATGGTGCGCGTGCGATTCCCTGACACTTCACGTGCGCGTATCAACCGTTTCGCTTCCGAACTCCTTTATCCTACGCGCGTGTTGCACCGCCTTCTCGATTCTTTGGACCGCAGGGTCTTCCGGTTCTTGGTTGCCCTTGCTCTGGGCTGCGCTGGTGCGATGTCAGCGGCCTGCTCTGGGCCTCAAGAGCGTGCCGTGAGCGTCTACTCCGGTGCCTACACGGACCAAGCGTTGGTGGAGGAGATCCTGATCGCCAAACCGGTCTCGTTCGAGAACGCCACGCTGGTATCGGCCACGTACGGCCAAGTGTTCGCGCAGCCTTCAGAATCGTATCGCTGGGAATGGGAAGCCGGGTTGGCCACGTGGTTTGGGCAACAGAACCACCAAGAACTGAACGGTTTGGTCCTGTTTCGTTGGTTGGACCTGCCTTGGAACCACGTTCTGCGGACCTCGTTGGCCCTCGGCAACGGACTCTCGTTGGCAAGCCGTGACCCGCGCCTCGAGGAAGCCTTCCACCCCGACACCGGCTCGACCAACCTCCTCTACCACATTGCGGTCGAGGCCGAATTCGCCTTACCCCGTGCCAAGCATTGGAGCGGCTTCCTGCGCATCCACCACCGCTCTGGGGTCTTCGGGCTATTCAACGACATCAACGGTGGTTCCAACGTGATTGGACTGGGCCTGCGGTATTGGTTTTAGAGAGGAGTTGAGACGCTCAGCGGCAAAGTCTGCAGGGGATGGTCTCAGTGGGTTTGGCTTCAAGACGGCTGTCCGCTGGAATCCGAGGACACTTCGAGAAGGGTGTTTTGAAGGAAGACCTCGGTTTTGCGACCGAAGTAGTTGTAGAAAACGAAGCCCATGGTGAGTTCGGTCTCCCAGCCTTCGCTCGTTTTGGACTCTAGGCGGAACTTGTAGGGGCGACCGTTGGAATGAAACTCATGCACGCGCATGGATGGGCTTAACAACTCGCGCAAGAGATACATGGACCGCTTGACGAACTCGTGATTTCCTTCCGGTGGCGTGTGATGGTCGTGAAAGTTTCCGCAGGTGAGTAGGACGCTTTCATCATCGACCTGCACCTCGATGGGGTACCCGTCGGGGCATTGCTGGGGAATCGACAGGGTTCCACCAGCGCCACCCTCTTGCAGGATCCATTCGTGCTGAATCGTGGGGTGCTGGGCTAGGAACTGCTGACCAGCCGCATGGAATAGGGTCCAGAGATTCGGCTGAGTTGCCATCGGGTTCGCTGCGTAGTGGTTCCTAGAAAGGCTGTTCTGGCGATTGCATCCAGTCGAAGGGCTTCCGCAGTCAGGGTGCTACTTCAAGAAGACGCGATCGAGGGCCGGGGATCCCAAGATGGTCGCATAAGACCCTCGCGGCACGTAGTAAACGCCGTTCGGGAATTCGAATCCAAAGCCCTGGATGCGGCCGTGGGCCGCGCGCATGGAGCTACCCAGCATCCCGGGGGCGGCGGAGGTGGTGATGGAGATGCACTCGACTCCGGCCTGCTGGACGGCGGCTTGCAAGCTGGCCCGGTGATTTTCCCCGTACACGACGAGGAAGGTTTTGTCGGGTTCCTGCTGGACCATTTGGGCCAACGCCGTACGGGCGACGCGATCCCGCGTGGAGGGGGGCGCTTGGCTGGCTAGCTCCTCGGATTCGAGGAAGCGAGTGTCGATGGCGTATTGGGCGGCCGCACTGCGCAGGGGCTCTTGGTAGGTCAACACCGGCCGCTCTAGCACCAACACGACCTCGCGAAGATCGGCATGGCACAGCTCGGCGAGGATGGCGATCTGGGAGGCGCGCGCAGGCATCGCCGCGTGCAACTCCCCCAAGATGATGACGCGGTGTTCGCGCAGAACCGAAGTCAATTCCGCCCAGGTCAGAACCGACGGGGTTGCGAGTGCGTAGGAGGCGCTCCGCCATTGTTCGTGAAACTCCTGGGTGGTTTGACAGTCCGTTTCGCTGGGCGGTTCGCCGTCCAAGGCGTTCAAACCCCGTTGTCCGAGACAGGCGTGCGCTGAGCGATCGCTCGCGAGTCCCGCCTCGAAGACGGCCCGGAAGTCCTCGTGCGGGAACTGCACGATGGCCGGCAAGGTGTACGGCAACCAACCCGCCCCGCGGGAGTGGGCGACCCAATACACCTGATGGGCCACTCCTTCGCCACCTCGCTCCGCCAGCGCTTGCGCTGCCGCTTCGAATACGTGGGCCCGCTGCGTGGTTTCTAGGGCGTTCCATAGGAGTTCATGGACTTCCGCATCCCACGGTTCGATATGCCGGGCATGCAAGACGGCATAGGCCTGGATGGTGGGAGACGGATCGGCGAGTGCTTTGGCTAGCCACGCGTTCTGGTGTTCGGATGGCGTACGGATCCACCAGAGCAGGCAGTTGGCCCGCACTCCATCGTCAGGATCCTCGGCGTAAGTGGTCGCGATGGATCGACCATCGGGGTGAAGATCGTTTGCAAGGATCGTGGAAACGGTCGGACGCAGCTCGGGATCCTGTGCGCATTCTTCGAGGACTTCGTACAGGTCAAAGGCGGGCGGCGCAGCGCAGGCACCAAGAAGTACGAGCGTGAGGGACCCAATCCATCGGAACAACATCATGCGAGCAGAGGGTAGGCAAACCATCACCAGGCGGGTGGCCTGATCCCGTCGATGAGGGCAGAGCTTGGCCATGTTAGAACGGTCACTCGAGGTGACCCCGAGAATCGCAGAGGCCTACCGCGCCGAGCCGACGAGGTTACCGGGAATGGGTGCGATCACCAACGGACCACGGTCTGGCTCGCAGAGGGGATGGCGCGGGATGGCCCTGGGTTGGAAGGGGAGGCACGAACGCTGGGCCTGTCCCCTTGCCGAGCATCACTCGTTCTTGATCACGACGATCTCGTCGGTGGAGGAATTGCCGGCGACGACGATATCGGCGGGACTGCTTTCATCCAGGATTCCGACGGCCAGGTCGTTGGAGAAGAACTCGGCGATTTCGACGAGCCTGGGATCGCCGGGCTCCTTGTAGATCTCGACCTGTCCTTCGGCGTGGGCGACTACGTAGCCGAGGATGGCGCTGTCCTCGTGCAACGGCCCGGTACCCAGCACCACCGGCGCAGCCAAATCCAGCGTCCAGTCCGTGGAGGACTCGGGGTCGGTAACGGGAGTGGGGAAATGGGTGACCACGGCGGCAGGTTCAAGCGGCTCGTAGGAGAGCAACAAGACCTGACCCAAGCGACTTGCGACGTCCAAGGCGAGGTTTGCAGCGGGCCCTTCCAAGCTCTTGCCCAGGGTCAGGGGATCACCGGACCCCGAAGTGTTGGAAAGGTACGTCGTCAAGTCGGAGACTCCAGCCAACAAAACCAAGTCCGTTCCCCCGGTGCCATCGAGGTCTCCGACCGCGAGCTTGGAGGGAGAGCTAAAATCCAGATCAGCCCGAATGCGCGACCAAGGTTCGCTCGTCATGGACCGCGGCCCGTCGTTCCGGAAGAACACCACCAGCGTTTCGAGGGACCCGCTGTACTGGGCGCACGCGACGGCGACATCGTCATCCCCATCCCCATCAAAATCACCGACCGCCACGTCGGACGGTGCTGCCGGCAACGAAAACGACTGCGTGCTTCCCGAGGAAACATGCATGCCAAGACCCTCGTTGTAGACGAAGAGCAACTCATCAGCACCGGTCAACACGAGCACCGCATCTTCAAACCCGTCACCATCGAAGTGTCCCAGGTCGAAAGCGACCGGGGAGCCCGTCGTCGTGGTGAGGGTGGAAACGCTGTGGAGCTCCAGAGCTCCGGTCCCATCGCCCTTGAAGGTGCGGATCGAGCTGGTGGTATCCGCTTCGACGACCACCACGTCCTGCTGGTCGTTGGTGCCGTCCGCAAGGTGGTCGACCGCGTCGCCGATCTCGACGAGCTTGTTGCCCGACCCCGTGGGATAGTGGTCGAAGGCGTCCGTGATCGGGGGAACATCTTCTTCCTCGCAAGGGCCCTGTTCGTAGAAGAATTCCCCTTCGTTGCTCTCGACCGTGCAACCGGAGTAGTCGACCAAGACCTGGAATTGGACCCAAGTACCTTCTGGACCTTCAGGAACGATCAACTTGATGTAGTCCCGTCCCCCAGAGGTTCCCATCTCGGTGATGCGCAGCGAACTCAGGTAAGTGTTGTTCCAGAACACGGTCGGCTTTTCGCCTTCCTCCGCGAACAAACCCCGACCCCAAATCGTGCGCTCGTAGCCACCGCAGTAGTGGCCCGAACAGGTTTCCGGGTTCGGTTTCGCCGCCTCTCCAACGGGAACCACGGAGTTGCTGCACTCGCCATCGCCATCCCAAATCTCCGGATCGGGGCTGTCTACATACTCGATGGGATGTTCGAACGTGCGCTCCTCCACGACAGCGTCACACTTCTCATTCACCGGGGTCTTCGAGTAGTACCAGTTGAATTCGAGGGTGTAGGTTCCCACGTCGGCTGGATCGATTGCTGGCAGTGCGAGCGTGGCCTGCGAATTGGGTTGCGATTCCGGGCTGTGAACCAGGGCGATGTTGCCAATGTATTCCCGGTCGGATCCATTCACGAGAATGACAGAGCTGACTTGGTGCAGATTGCGCCCGTGAAGGAAAACGCTTCCGCCCTCGACTTGCACGCATTCCGGATCAAGAAGATCAAGGCTCGAGTAATCGTCTACGTCTTCCGGCAGGAACTCCTTACAGTTCTTGCAAGAAGAGACGAAGGCGAGAACTAAGACCAACAGCAGAGTTTGCGAAGATTTCATGGCAGCAAAGGACAGCAGGGCGGATCGCTTGCGTGTTGTGGCCAACTCGCATACAGGCCGATTCCTGGGCAACGAATCCGGACAGAAAGGAAAAACACAACCGTTGCAACCTATCCAAGGGTTTCCATCTCCACAAGGTCACTTCTTCCGCGGTCACTCGCGAAGTGAACCGCTAGGTCAAGCACGACCACGAGCGAAATAGAATGTCGTTGATCGGAGGCTCTCTCGATCACTCCGCTCCCGCTAGGTGCGACTTTCTAGGGACGGCGTCCAATTTGCAGCAGCAGACGAACGCCATGCACCAGGGCCACACCCGTAGCCAGCAAACCGAGGAGGGAGATGCCAAACAGGGTCGGGGGCGCTTGCAGAGCCCACAACAGCGAACCGCCCAACAGCATCGCAGCGCACAGAATGCCGGAAACGAGGCGATCGACCGTGGCTTCCATGCCGCGATGCTGCAAGTTGATGCTCAGGTCGCGGCGCTGCAAGTTTTGAGCCAGCTCATCGAGGGTCCCGGGCAAGCGGCCCAAGAAGCGCGACCAATCGCGACCGGTTTCGATGGCCTTGCGCATTTGGGCGCGCGGTGAATTGCGGCGCCGGATAGCGCGCTCGCAATGGGGTTGCAGCAGATCCATCAAAGAGAAGCTGCGGTCCAAATCCCTTGAAGTTCCGTCCAGCATGATCAAGACCTTGATCAAGAGCGCGATGGACGCAGGCATGCGAATGCGATGGGTGCGGACGAGGGCGGTAAACTGCTCCAGAACCTGCGCTACGTTGAGTTGATCGATAGGCGTGGCGGCCAGCTCATCCTGCATCTCGGCCAAATCACGACGCAGTGCGACGGGATCGCTATCGGCGGGCACGGCCGCCAAGTTTTGCACGGCACGCGCGATCGCTTGGCCATCGCTGTCGACAAAACCGATCAAGAGGTCGAGCAGGTCATCCAGCAAGTCATCGTCGAGTCGGCCCACCATGCCAAAGTCGAGCAGGGCGATGCGCCCGTCCCGAAGCACGAAGACGTTGCCGGGATGGGGATCCGCGTGGAAGAGCCGATGCTCAAATACCATGGTCAGGAACGCGTGCGCTCCAACCTGGGCCAGCTGGCTCGGGTCGTGCCCCTCCGCTTGCAGGCGCTCGAACTCGCCGATGGAGTACCCGTCGAGGAGCTCCATCGTCAGGACGCGTTGGCTGCTCAGTTCGGGCACCGTATCCGGGATATGCACGTCCGGATTCTCCGCGAAGTTGCGCTCGAACGCCTGTTGGTTGCGTAGCTCGCGACGGAAGTCCAACTCCCGCATCAAGGTGCGCTTGCTGTCCTCGGCGATCGCTGTCGGGTTGTAGGCGCGGATCGTCTCGTCGCGCTCTTCGAGAAAGCGCGCCAAGTGGATCAGGATTTCCAAATCCGTCTTGACGATCTCTTCGATTCCGGGATGTTGCACCTTCACCACGACTTGGCGGCCGTCGTGCAGCACCGCGCGGTGCACCTGACCGATGGAGGCCGAAGCCAACGGGCTACGCTCGAACTCTGCAAAGAGCTCCTGCAGGGGCTCGCCCAACTCCTGCTCGATCAGGGCGATGACCTTTTCGATGGGGCTCGGTGCAGTATTCGACTGCAGCGCCTGCAGAGCGGTGGCGACTTCTTTAGACACCACGTCCGGTCGCGTACTCAAGACCTGCCCAAACTTGATGAAGGTAGGCCCCAACTCCTGGCACGCGCGGCGCACGCGTTCCCCCAACGGCAGTTTGGCCAAGTCGCCCACGTCTTCATGGCTCAACAGCCGTTTGACGAAATCGGGCTCATACCGTTCGAGCTGCTCCGCTAGGCCGTAACGAATCAGCACCGCAACGATTTGCCCCAGCCGCTTCCGGTCGCGCTGGTAGTGGGTGAGGGATTGGAGCAGCATGGGGGTACGGTAGCGTATCAGAGGGCCGCGGCGGACTGGGAAAGCCAGCGCAGCGGCGGCGCTAGGTCGGCCGACCGTGCAAACTCGAGGTGCACGACCCGGCGACGCCGGGGTTCCCTAGCACGAGGGGACGAATGCAACACCAACGGACGCATCAGCAACACGTCGCCCGCCAAACACTCGGCGATGTGCGGCGCTCCCCGGGTGAGGCGTTGCACTTGCTCGGACGTGCACTTCCCGGCTCGATGGCTGCCAGGAATCAAGCGCAGCGCCCCATTGCTTGCGGGGGCATCATCCAGGTGCACCCGAACCGCCAGCATGCGTTGCAGCAGGCTGTCCGGTGGTTGCACGTGAGCCAGACCTTCTTTGGTGGTCCACGGCCCATAGCCGGGCACTTCGTGGCGTTCCGCCACGCAAATCGTCAGGTCTTGGTGCCAGGCAACGGGCCAATTGTACTGCGCCGACTTGTCAAACAGCATAGAACGAACCAGCGTCATGCCTTGCGGCAGCAAGCGGCCAATCGATTCCGAAGCCGCGAAGCTACGGACGGCTGCGGACTTCGCTTCCAGAAATCGCAAGCAGGGGGTTGGGCGTCCCGCCTGAAGCCGTTCAGCCTCCTCCCGGAGAGCTTCGACTTCCGCCCGGCTGAGCACACCGCGGACGATGGCATATCCCTGAGTCGCCAGCATGGGGCGTAAAGTAGCAGGTGCCCCACTAGCGCTTGGTAGTTTCGCGCCGTCTTTTGGGGGCCAGGAAGGCACGCCCACGGGCCGTTCGGCGGGCCTTCTCCCCAGGAGCCGGAGTTCGAGGAGACGTGTGGTCTCGCGTGGGCTTGCGGGGCTTCGCAAGGGCACAGGGGAGAGTGCGGGAGGTGGTCGCTCCGATTCTCAAAAGCTGCCACTTGGTGCCCAAGGTTCCACCGTTTGGGGCCCGCTGTGCGGGAATCTACCGTGTTCGGTAGAATCTTCGCCTCTCCGACAACCCCCATCGCTTCCTCATGGTGCTCTCCCACAGGCTGCTCGGCAGCTCGATTTTTCTAGGCAGTCTCTTCGCTAGCTTCTCTATGGGTTGGGCCCAAGAGCGCGACCAGGTGGAACGTTTCCATCTGGACGAATGGACCATCGAAGTGTGGTCCAGCGGCGAAAGCCAAACGGGCGAAGCCGACCGCTACCGGATCGCCAAGGACGGCGTGAATTTCACCCGGGAGCGCGATACGCGCTTCCGCCTACGCATGCAGGTGGGGGACTTTGACCCGTTGGTCTCCGTTCCGGAGTTCCCCGAAGCCCTGCGCGCACACGGTGAGCTGTACATCGTGCAGTTCCAAACCCCTTCGCTCGAGCCCTACCGGAAAGTGCTCGAAGGCAAAGGGGCCACCGTGCGGCACCCGCTGCACCACCAAGCCCATCTCGTGCAGATGACCTCTTCCGTCGCCGGCGAGGTGCGTGAGCTTCCCTTCGTGCGCTACGTGGGGCCCTACCAAGCGGGCTACCGCATCGAGCCGGCGATCCTGCAGGGCATCGACTCCCTGCCCGAAGACCAACGCTACAACATCCAGGTGCTCGACCGCGGCCTAGCGCAAAAGCAGGTTGTGGCGGAGCGCATCGTCGGCCTTGGTGGTTTCGTGGAGTCCATGATCCCCGACGGCTTTTTGCTCGCGGTGCGCATGAGCCCGGAAATGGTGTTGCAGGCGGCCACTTGGGACGAGGTCTTGTGGATCGACCGATTGGGTGAATTCGAAGAGGACATGGACAAGGTCCGCATCGACAGTGGCGCCAACGTGATCGAATCCAATCTGGGCTTCACCGGCGCGGGCGTCAACGCCGAAGTGATGGACGGCAACGTGCAGGCCGATCATCCCGATCTGCAAGGCCCGCCGCTCGTCTTGCACGGACCCAACGTTGGATCGGGCACGCACGGGACGAAGTGCACCGGCATCGTGTTTGGCGATGGGACCGGAAGTGCGAGTGCACGCGGACTACTGCCCGACGCCCAAGCGATCTTTGCGGACTACGGACAGCTGTCCAACCGCTACACCCACACCGCGGAACTCTTGCAGCCTCCGTACGAGGCTGTCTTCCAAAGCAACTCCTGGGGCAGCACGCGTACGACGATCTACAACTCGATCTCGATGGAGATGGACGACATCCTCTTCCTGAACGACATCGTGATCTTGCAGAGCCAAAGCAACGAGGGTAACCAGGACTCGCGGCCCCAAGCGTGGGCCAAAAACGTGGTTGCGGTGGGTGGCATTCGCCACAACGACTCCCAATCCTTGGCCGACGACAGTTGGTCGGGCGCGGGCAGCATCGGCCCCGCACAAGACGGTCGCATCAAGCCGGATGTTAGCTATTGGTACGACTCGATTCGCACCACGACCACGGGTAGCGGCTATACCAACACCTTTGGTGGAACGAGCGCGGCGACGCCTATGTCCGCCGGCATCTTTGGCCTCTTCTATCAGATGTGGCACGCCGAGCTGTTTGGCAACACCGCTTCGAGTTCTGTTTTTGCCAGCCGC
>JAUHXY010000321.1 GCA_030426785.1 bacterium | reverse complement strand
CCCATGAATCGATTCCAAACGGCAATCCTCGTTCTCTGCTTTTGGCTTTGTCTACCGGCGCAAGGCCAGAGAGCCGGTGAAAATTGGCGCGGGTCAACGCCCACCGCCCAAGCGTTCCTCGACGCGCGCGGTGGTTCGCTCGACAGCGAAGGTGTGGTCCAAGCCTTGTACCAACGTTGGCAAGTGAATCCGCAAGAGATTTTCACCGCCATGGAGACGGGCTTGTTTCACGTCAAAGGCACGGACGGTCGCTCCTTGGCGCGTACCTTGAGTCCCTGGGAGCAAGATCGTTGTCTCGAGGTCCTGGGCCGCGTGACCATGCCGAACCTGCGCAAGTGGCTTGCGAAGCAGGGGGGCAGCGAAGTCACGGAGGCACGGCGATTGTGCGTGCTACGGATCCTGGGAGCCCATGGACAACGTGCGGACCTGTCATCGCTCCTGCACTGGACCGTCGACGTCCAGTCGCGCGAGAGGGTGCCCCGCTCGTTGCGGACAGCCTTCCTAGACGCCCTGATTCAGGTTCTCGGCCGGGACCCGCAGGCTTTGCAATCCGTCCCGGAAATCTATCGCGCGGCGCACCCTTCGTTGCTGCCCGCCATCGCCCATGCGGTTGGGGCCAGCCAACAACCAGGCTGTGTTGATACGCTGACGAGCCTGCTCGATGTCGTTCCCAAGGCCAACAGCCTCCTCCTGACAGAGGTAGCTCAGGCGGTTCAAACCCAACGGGGGCCCACCAAAGAGCCGACCTTGCAACGCTTGCAAAGCGCTTTGCAAGTGAGCGAAGGAGCGACGCTGACCGCTGCGATCCACGCCGCGGGAGAAACCGGCTTGCGAACCGCGGTACCGCACCTGATCGATTGGCTGAAGTCCGAAGACCCCAATCTGCGCAACACGGCGCACGTTGCTCTGCAGCAAATCACCAAGCAGCAGTTCCGCGTGGAGCCCGACCGGTGGATGTCGTGGTACCAGCGCGAGATGACTTGGTGGCAGCAAGAGTACACCGAGCTCAGAAACACGGCCATTCATGGCCTTGGGGGCCATGCGAGCAACGCGCTCAAAGAAATCTCGAAGCGGCGTTTCTTTCGCGAGGCTTCCGCTCCTGACTTGGCCGCCTGCTTGGAACGTCCCGAGCAGGAATTGATCGTTTTGACCTGTGCGGTCCTCGGCCATTTGGGTTCCAAGTCCAGTGTGCCGCCCTTGCTGGAAAAGCTCGCTCCCGACCAACCTGTCGCCGTTCGCAAGGCCGCCTACGACGCTCTGCGACGCATCACCGAAGAAAACCACGGTGAACAACCCGATGCCTGGAGGGCTGCCGGCTGGTAAGCCCCGTTTCCCCATGAACGATCCCCAAACTCCGCGCCGCTACAAGCGCAAAAACCGTCTCCCGGATCCGAAGTTTCAACTCCGTTGGATTGGAACGATCCTGGGGTACTGCGCCTTAGCATTGATCGTGCAAACGCTGGTGGTCGGCGCCCAAGTGGCGCAGTCCGCCGATGACTTCGCGCAAGCGGAAGCCAACCTGCTGCAGCTCATCAACGGCATCCTGATTCGGAGCTTCTTGATGGCCGCCGTGCTCGTGCTGCCCTGCCTGGCGCTCATGGCGCTCAAGCGCACTTTCGTAACCGCAGGTCCCCTGTATCGCTTCGAGCAGCACCTCAAGCAGGTCGCAGCGGGGGAATGGCCCGGCGAATGCCGCATTCGTGAAGGCGACGAGCACCAAAACCTCTGCGCTCTGATCAATGCCGCCTTGGAAAGCGCGCGCGCCATGGAGCCTCTGGAGTCCTCGACCGTCGATGAGGACCGCGAAGAGCAAGCCCAAGAGGGACCGCGCCTAGCGGCTTAGGTCGCACCTCGCTCGCCATGACGCTTCGCAAGAAACTCGCCCTCGCTTTGTTCCTGGCCGTGGCCGGCTTCATCGGCTTGGATCACGTGTTGCACAACGCGAATTTTGCGCATCGCTTCCACCAGTTGGATGTGAGCCAAGGCGAGCAATTCTCACAAGCGGTCGACCAACACCTGAGCAGCACCACGGAGGAGATGGAACACCTCGCGCAAGCCCTGCTTCCCCTGGTGCAGGGAACGACGCACGCGCTTCGCGTCGATGACCCCACCTTCCAACAATCCATGGACATGGATGTGCTCATCGTGGTCGACTCCGAGGGCTGGGTTCGCTTTCACCAAGTCCTCGATCCCGAATCGGGCGAACCCCAAGTGGTCCGTGCCCTCCCCAACGAACGCATCGGTCGTGGGCACCCCCTTTCGCAGTCTTGGAGCAAACTGCGGGAGAGCGACCCCAAAATCTTGCACTACCAAGGCCTTCTCCTGACCGATCGAGGACCCCTCGCTGTCGGAGCGGCGCGTAGCGTCGATCCCGCGGGCAGCCAAGTCGGCATCTACACCGGACGTTTCTTGACGCCCGATCGTCTCAATGCGCCTGGTTTGAACTCGTTTGGGAACGTTCGAATGGAGGACGCCCGGGCGCTCATGGCGGAAGAAGCGGGTTCCAAACTCGTGGACACTCTGCTTTCACGAACCGAGGCACACCTCGCGATCGACAACGGGCAAGAGGTGGAGACCTACTCCCTCAAGTCCGACATCACCGGCGCTCCGATCTTGCTGTGCGTAGCGAGCACACCGCGCAACTTGGGCAGTCTGTGGGAAGAGATCGAACTCTCGTCGACCGTTTCCGCCGTGGGCGTCGTGCTGGCTTTCCCCTTCGCGCTCATGCTGTTGATCCAATGGATCGTGACCGGTCCGTTGCGGCGTTTGACCGCTCACAGCGCGCGCATCGCCGAAAACCAATCCACCACCGAACGGCTGCAAATGACTCGTGCGGACGAGATCGGCCAATTGGCCCGCGAGTTCGACACAATGCTCGACGAGCTGCAAGCTTCGCGCCGTGAAGTCATCGAGACCGCACGTCAGGCGGGCAAAGCCGACATTTCCATCCGCGTGTTGCACAACGTGGGCAACATGCTCAACCACGCGGCTGTCGGAGCCGACCTCAACCGGGATGCGGTGCGAGAACTGCCGATCCGGGACTTGGAACGGATTGCCGCGATGCTGCTGGATCATCAACAAAACTGGGTTCAGTTCCTGACGACCGATCCGCGGGGGCAAGCCCTGCCGCAGTTCCTCCAGAGCCTGTCGCGAGAACTGGTCAGCCGAACCGAAAGGATCGAACGGGAGACGTTGGAGGTCAGCGAGCGCTTGGGCGATATCTCCAACCTGATCCGCTCCTTGGGAGTCACCAGTGAGTCCAAGGGCCTACGAGAAGACCATTCCCTCGGTGAGCTAATCGAAGGGGTCCTACAAATGGTCGGCCAAACGGTGGCCGGTGCGGAGCAGGTCACCTATGTTCGCGAGTTTGATGCAC
>JAUHXY010000320.1 GCA_030426785.1 bacterium | reverse complement strand
CGGCTGTTAACCGCTAGGTCGTAGGTTCGAGTCCTACTCGGGGAGCCATCCAGCCTCCTAGCGTGGAGCGGCGGTGGGGGACGGTGCGCAGAGCAGGCGCGAATCGCTCCCAAGCAAGCCATCGTTAAGAACACCCGGTAGGGTGTTTTTTTGTGCGGATGCTGGCGATAGGGGGGACATGATTCGTTCGGCAGTGCACGCAACGGATCGAGTGAAGCGTGTCGCGGGGGAATGTCTGGGCCGAGCACCGGGTGGGATTGCGGACGGCCAAGGGGTGGACTCGGGTGGGCGGTCCGGCTGATGCAAGCCCCTAGAAGGCCCCCTTTCGTAGGGGGGCTTTGCACCCGGATCTGCCTTGCATCGCCATCCGGCTTGTCCGAAAGTGGGCTCATGCACCACGATTCCGGGCCGGACGGTTCTCAGCACTTTCCTAGCGAGGTCATCGACCGCTGGACTTCGCCCGTAGCGAAGTTCTTACGCATCGAGGCGGCCTCGGGAGTCTTGCTCGCGTTGGCGGCGCTGTTCGCCTTGCTCATCGCGAACTCGGCCTCCAATGACGGCTGGCAGGCCTTCTGGAACGAGGACTTCACGATCGGCAGCGGATCGTTTGTGCTGTCCTATCCCCGTTGGTACTGGGTGAACGACGCCTTGATGGCGATCTTCTTCTTCCTGGTGGGGTTGGAGATCAAGCGGGAGCTCGTCAGTGGGCACTTGTCCAAGCCCTCGCAGGTGGTCCTGCCGGTGTTTGCCGCGCTAGGGGGAGCCGCGATCCCTGCTGCGATCTTCGTCGCCATGCAAAGCGGAACGGAGGGAGCGCGCGGTTGGGCCATCCCCATGGCGACCGACATCGCCTTCGTGGTGGGGGCCTTGGCCGTCCTGGGCACGCGCATTCCGGTCACGCTCAAGATCTTGTTGCTGTCCCTGGCCATCGTCGACGACCTGCTCGCGGTGGTGATCATCGCCGTCTTCTTTTCGAAGGGCATTTCATTCGCCTGGTTGGCGGGCATGGCGGGTAGCCTTGCTTTCATGCTGCTCCTGCGCGCGGTCGGCGTGCGACGCGTCAGCGTGTACGTGTTAGTCGGTGTCTGGGTATGGCTCTGCACTCTGAAGGCGGGGCTGCATCCCACCATCGCCGGGGTCATCATGGGGTTGATGACGCCCTCGAAGCCGTGGCTCAACAAACAAGCTCTGCGCGATTTGATCGCGGAAGCCGACGACACCCTCAAGCGCTCGATCGGGACGGGCAAAGTGCCCAGCGCCGCCCTCGAAAACCTCGCCCTGGGAGCCAAGGAGGGCATCGACCCCTTGGCGCGCTTTGAACACCACCTGCACCCTTGGGTGGGCTTCGTCATCATGCCCATCTTCGCCTTGGCCAACGCCGGTGTCCCGTTCAGCGCCGAAGCGCTGGGCAGTTCGCTCTCCCTGGCCATCAGTGCGGCCTTGGTGTTGGGCAAGCCAATCGGAATCGTGCTCTTTGCTTGGTTCGCCGTTCGCTTTGCCGGTTCGCGCCTTCCGGAGGGCGTTTCCTGGCCGGCCATGATCGGAGCCGGCGCGCTGTGCGGCACCGGTTTCACGATGTCCTTGTTCATCACCTCCCTCTCCTTTGAGGGCGCTTTGGTCGATTCGGCCCGCATGGGCGTCCTGATCGGCTCGGGCATCAGCTTGGTGGCCGGCATGACGATCCTGTACTTCACGCTCAAGAAGCCGGCCGCCCCGGAGACCACGACCCCCTAAGCGAGGGTTGGGGCGGGATCCCCGCTCACTGCCTGCCTGCGTGCCACCACCGATGGAATCTGCGGTACACGGACGCCTCGCCCCGAGCCCCACCGGCCGGCTCCACCTGGGGCACGCCCGCTCGCTGTTAGGGGCATGGTGGAGTGCGCGAGCCAGCGGGGGGCACGTGAACCTGCGCATCGAGGACCTCGACGAATCCCGTTGCCGGGCTGAGTACCACGATGGCTTGCTCGAAGATCTGCGCTGGCTCGGAGTCGATTGGGATGGGGAACCTTTGGTGCAAAGCCGTCGGCAAACGGCCCACCGGGAAGCCCTCGCTCGCCTGCATCAGGGCGGCTGGGTGTACCCTTGCATCTGCACGCGCAAAGACATCGAGCGAGCGGCTTCGGCCCCGCACCGCGAGGATGCGGGTTCGCTGTATCCGGGAACTTGCCGGGAACGCTTTGCGGATGCCCAAGCAGCTTGGCGCGCGTCCGGATCTGAGCCAGCCTGGCGGTTTCGCAGCGACCGGATCGGATCGGTGACGTGGCTCGATCGCTTGCACGGAACGCAGAAGGTGGAGCTCGCGCCCACCTGCGGCGATTTCGTGGTTTGGACCAAAGCCGGTCGAGCGGCTTACCAATTGGCGGTCGTCGTGGACGATGCGTTCCAAGGGGCGAGCGAAGTGGTCCGTGCCAAAGACCTGATTTCGAGCACGCACCAGCAAGTGGCTTTGCAACAGGCATTGGAGCTCGATACGCCGAGCTTTGCGCACCTCGGCATGGTGGTGGATCCGGCCGGACATCGCTTGGCGAAGCGGACCGGTGCCCACGCATTGGCGTCCCTGCGGGAGTCGGGAGTGGCAGCGATCGAAATCGTGTCCTGGGCGGCTCGTTCGTTGGGCTGCCAAGGGGCCGACGCACCTGCGCCGGCCTGGGTGGAGCGTTGGGATTGGCAGGCCGTGTCCGCGGACGACGTGTCGGCGCCGGAGCCTTGGATGGGGGAGCGTTAAGGAGCAGAGCGCGGCTTTCGATCGGTGGGCGCGCCTGTGCGGGCTGTGCCTTCGGTTCCGGGAAGGAACCGCTTTCGCATGGGGAGTCGCTGAGCGGGCCACTGCGCCGACACACGGGAGGCGTACGGCCCGTTCGCTCAGAACCAGCTCTAGCCACTGCGGGCGCCGCGTCAACCATCCCCGGCTCCTGCCCGCGCTATCCACGCCATCCCCAGCCCGCATGGATCAACCATCCCCAGCCCCCGCCCACCCGGGATCAACCGGCCTGAGCGGGCGTAGGTTGCTGCTGATGCCGATAAGTTTGCGCGCTCGGGCAACGCAAAACGCAAGCGGGGCGCCGCAGTCCGCGACGCCCCGCCTTGGAATCGATCACCCCGCAGGGTGCCTTTCCTAGTAGCGGTAGTGGTCCGGCTTGTAGGGGCCTTCCTTGGGGATGCCCAAGTACTCGGCTTGCTCGTCGGTCATGACGGTCAACTTCACGCCCAGCTTGTCCAGGTGCAAACGCGCGACCGTCTCATCGAGGTGCTTCGGAAGGGTGTAGACCTTGTTTTCGTAGTGCTCCCCGTTCTGGAACAGCTCGATCTGCGCCATCACCTGGTTGGTGAAGGAGGCGCTCATCACAAAGCTGGGGTGCCCGGTGGCGCAGCCCAAGTTGAGC
>JAUHXY010000319.1 GCA_030426785.1 bacterium | reverse complement strand
CCCCCTGCGGTACCAGTCCGAGGCCGGCGAAGAACCCGTTCTCTCCGTGGACGGAGCGTTCGGCGCGCCGGGATTGAACCTGAGCCATTGGCCCGGGAACCAAACCCCGGGGCCTCTCAAGCGCTCCCTGTCCACGGGGATCGCTTTGGCCTTCATGGCCCAACCCGAGGGGGAACGAACGCGACAAATGGAAGGGTTGACGGCCCTGGTGAACAATCACTTTGACACCGATGGGTGCTTGTCGTTGTTTGCCATTCAGCATCCCGAGGTCGCTTTGCGTCACGCGGAGCGTTTGATCGAGTGGGCTCGCGCGGGCGACTTTTTTGACGCCACGTCGGAAGAGGCCTTCCTCGCGGACCATCTCATCACCCTCTACGCGGACGCCCAGCGGTCGCCGGTGCGCGAACGCTTCGAGGGGTGCACGGAGCACGAGCGCTACCGCCTCGCGACCGAAGCGCTGTTCGAGGAATTGCCCCACTGGCTGACAACGGGCTTCGAGCATCATGAACCGCTCTATCGCGAAGCCCTCGCTCGCTATCGCACCGACCTAGCGACGCTGCAGAACCTCACCCCCGTTCCGTTGGTGCACTTCGATCTGTGCGTCTGGGAGAGCCCCACCCCCATCGAGCCCCTGCCCGGTCGGCACGCACTGTTCGGTACCAGCGCATGCGATCGCGTGTTGTGGCTTTCGGGAGATGCCAACGGCACCCTAGCGCGCTTTTTGATCAGCACCCTATCGTGGTTTGAGTTGCCCGACCGCAAGGCCCTGCCGCGCCCCGATCTAGAAGCGCTTGCGCAGCGCCTCAATCAACGCGAAGGATGCCGACCCGACGACGAATTCGCTTGGCGCTTTCAGAGCGCGCAAACCGCGAGCCCCGAAGTGTGGTTCGGCCGTGCGGGCATGCCCCTATTCTTGGGAGATGCCGCCCCCTACCTAGCCCCTTCGACCCTCGACGCGGCGACCATCAAGGCGGAGGTCATGGAGGCGGTTCGCGCCGCTTGGGTCTTCGAAAACGAAACGGACACGGCGGACAGCGACGACATCTTCGCGGTTTGATCCCACCCTCCCGATGAAAGTTCCGCGCCTGCTCGAAGCTGGCTCCCTCGAACACCCCATGGTGATCGTGCGCTCGGGATTTTGGCAGTTCAACGCCGCCGGGCTCTTTCACGGCGATCAAGCTTTGGTGATCGACCCAGGCATTTACCCCGAAGATATCGCGTTGCTCGGGGCTGCGGTCACGACCCGCGCACGCTCCGGCCCTCCTCGCCGCGTCACCCAGGTGATCTTGACCCACAGCCACCACGACCACATTCGGGGCTGGAGCCACTTTCCGGGCGCGGAGGTCATCATGCCGCGCGTCGCCGCCGAAAAGGGACCGGACGCGCGGGCGCGCATCGTGGCCGCCAAGGCCAAGGTGGATCAACGCTTGGGGATCGAAGAGAAGCCGTTTGCATACCCCCACGCCGATCGCACCTTCGACCGGCCTTTGCCAATCCAGCTAGGGGAACTCGAGGTGCAACTCCTTCCCCTCTACGGGCACTCCAATTGTTGCAGCGTCGTGTGGGTTCCCGCGCTGCGCACGCTATTTTCGGCCGACTACCTGGTCACTCCTGGTACGCCTTACTGCCGCTGGGAAATGCCCGCGATGGAGGCCGCGCTCGATTGGCTCGCGCGATTCGTCGAGGATCACGAGGTCGAAACCATCTGGCCGGCCCACTACGCGCCCTTGCGGGGCCCCGCCGCCATCCGCGCGGGACTGCATCAGGATCGCGAGGCCTTGCGCATCCTGCGCAGCACTTGCGAGCAAGGCCTCGCGCAGGGCCTAAGCGAAGCCGAAATTCTGCGCGCCGCCACCCAATCCGCCCGCGCGTGGCGCGGCAGCGACTCGAAAGCTTCGAGGCTCCAGGACCTCGACAACGCGCAACGCATGCTCGCGAGCTGTCGAGCGTAACCCGGGGACTGGCGCCTAAAACTGCACGGATAATCCGTTGCTCAAGTGGCTCTGGCCCCCCGGTTCCCGGTGCCAGACCTGGAAGTTCCAGGTTTCCCCTGCCTGAATCATCCCGAACGGGGCGGGCAGATCGTCCGGTGGGATAAAGCCGTAGCCGAAGAACCCGGTTCCCACCACGTTCTGAAAAATGCCTTCGTGGTCGTATTCTCCAAGCGAATCGAGCGGTGATCCTGCGACGTTGTAGCGCGCGATCGTGCCCGTAAGGCAGAGTTCACCTAGTCCAAGCGGAATACCAGGATCCGCGAATTGGTTCGCAACCAAGAAATATCCGAACTGGTCGAAAGGACCGTTGAAGCTGCCCAAGGTGACCCGCGACCCGTATTGGGGCGCGTTGACCCAACCGTTGAGGATGGTGGCCCGACCAGCAGAATTCGGAGCGGAAGGGTTACAGAAACTCATGAAGCGTGGGTCGCTTGGCTGGAACTGCACATCGAGGTCGTACTCTCTGCAGTTGTCCCTCTCGGCAAGTCCTGGAAACCAACGCAACTCCACGATCACATCCAAAGGCGAGCCGGATTGGGGGCCGTAGTACACGCCGTTGTACCGGGGTCCGACCAACGCGCCGTTAGAGTGATAGAGCCAAAATTCGTGATACCCGGACAATCCCACAGGCTGAATCTGAAGTTCCTGACCGGCGGGAATCGTCAACGAATAGAAGTCCGGGTCACCGGCGACGATGAACAGATTCGTCGTCAGTCCCGTGGGCAGGGGTACCGCTTGGGCGAGTGTGTCGTTGTCCTCCCAAGGATCATCGATGAAGTTGGGAGCCGTGCAAGGTGCAGGCAGGATGTGCAACTCCGCTGAACCGATGTCGACACCCGCTTGCCAAGCGGAAATCTGAATGATGTACGTGTCCTGCGGCGTCGCACCGCCGATGCGCACGCCGCCGCGAGCAAAAGGAGCGACGTTGCAGCCCACCGACTGGGTCAGGCCGCAACCAACGCCTGCATAGACACCCAAGGAAGTATCGAAGGCCGGATCCGGCCCTGGCCAGATCAGTTCCACGAGGTAGTCGCCCGACACGGACGGGGTCCAACTCCAAAAGAGATCGTTGTTCCCGATGCAGCCGGTTCCCGAGGAAGTGGCCGTGGTGTTGTCCCAGGGGAACACGCCAGAGCCGCTGATCGGCGTGGCGGTGGCGCAGGAATCGCCTTGGGCTGCGGCGGGTTGTGAAAGTGTGAAGGCGATCAGGCAAGCGCTAAGCGCGGATCCGAGTCTTGGAATGGGAGTCATGATCGTGATGAAAAAGAGGCAAAGCGGTGGACCAGCGAAGCATCGATGGCCCCCTACCAACTTAACACGGGTTCCGATGATTCGCTGCGGCACGGGGTAAGTGGTGGGCTGGACGATCTCGCGTTCCGGCACTTCAGATGATCCAGCCGAAGCCGAACCACGGGATTG
>JAUHXY010000318.1 GCA_030426785.1 bacterium | reverse complement strand
CCCGGGCCTGTACGTGTACCACTGTGCCACGGCGCCGGTCGGCATGCACATCGCTAACGGCATGTACGGGCTGATCCTCGTGGAACCGGTCGGCGGGCTGCCCGAGGTGGACCGCGAGTACTACGTGATGCAGGGTGACTTCTACACCGAAGGCGCGTACGGCGATGCGGGCCATCAGCCTTTCAGCATGGAAAAGGCCCTGGAAGAAAACCCCGACTACGTGCTCTTCAACGGTCGCGTCGGAGCCTTGGTCGGCGACAACGCCATCAAGGCCGAAGTGGGCGAGAACGTGCGCCTCTACGTGGGCAACGGTGGCCCCAACCTGGTGAGCTCCTTCCACGTGATCGGCGAAATCTTCGATACCGTTTATCCTGAAGGCGGCATGAACCTCAACTCCAACGTGCAAACCACGCTGGTGCCCGCGGGCGGTTCGGCCATCGTCGACTTCAAGGTCGACGTCCCGGGAACCTTCATCATCGTCGACCACAGCATCTTCCGTACCTTCAACAAAGGATCCTTGGGCATGCTGACGGTCGGTGGGCCGGAAGACCTCACGATCTACTCGGGCAAGCAGGAAGACCGCGTGTACCTGGCGGAAGGCAGCACGATCCAAAAGATCCCCGGCAAGCCGGCGGAACCCATCCCGGCCACGCGCACCCAAGAGGAACGCATGGCCCTCGGGAAACGCGTCTACTCGGTCAACTGCACCGCCTGCCACCTCAACGAGGGGCAAGGCGTTCCCCCGGCCTTCCCGCCGCTGGCGAACTCGGACTTCCTGATGGCCGACAAGGCTCGCTCTATCGGAGCGATCAAGAATGGATTGGAAGGCCCCATCGAAGTGAACGGGAAAAAGTACAACAGTGTGATGCCGCGTCTGAGCTTGAGCGACGACGACATCGCCAACGTGCTGACCTATGTCCGCAACAGCTTCGGAAACTCCGGCGATATGGTGACGTTGGAAGAAGTCCAAGCGGTCGCCGCGTCCAACCAACCGGTCGGTGGTCACTAGTTCGAGCCCGGACCCACCTAGGACCCCTAGAGAAAGAACCCAAAAACCATCATGAGAAGTCCCCACGGAAATTCTGCCCGTTGGTTGCTGATTCTCGCAGGTAGCTTCGCGAGCACCTTGGTGGCTTGCGAAGAGAGAAGCGGCACAACGGAATCCGTGGGGGCTTCTCCCCCCAACGCGTCGCCCTCTGCGCCCTCGCAGGACTCCCTACCAGAGTTCGCCAACGTGGCTTGGACACCGCTCGTCGCGGTTCCGGAAGGTGAGTACTCGCCGCTCTACCCGGGCAAGGACGAACCCAAGACCCGACGGCTAGCCGCTTTCTCGATGGAAGCGCACCCCGTCACCAACGCTCAGTTCTTGCGCTTCGTCGCTGAGAACCCGGAGTGGCAACGCAGCCGGGTCAAGCGCCTGTTCGCCGACGAGCGCTACCTCGAACACTGGGAATCCGACCTCGCGATCCCCGCTGGCTCCGAATCCGCCCCCGTCACCCACGTTTCCTGGTTTGCTGCGCGAGCCTACGCCGCATGGGCGGACCGTCGCCTGCCCACCCTCGCGGAATGGGAGTACGTTGCCGCGGCCAGTGCTACGAGCGCTGTAGGCCGCGACGACCCCGCCTACAACCAACGCATCCTGAACTGGTACGCGCAAAAGAGCCCCGCCATCCCGGCGCCCGTGCAGTCGGCAGCCCCCAACTTCTACGGCCTGTACGACCTGCACGGCCTCGTGTGGGAGTGGGTGGACGACTTCAACACCGCTTTGGTGACCGGGGAATCTCGCGGCGATGCGGGCCTCGACCGCAACCTGTTTTGCGGTTCCGGCTCGATCGGCAGCGCGGACCCGGCCGACTACGCCGCTTTCATGC
The DNA here is from genome assembly GCA_030426785.1 of bacterium. Taxonomy (GTDB): domain Bacteria; phylum Planctomycetota; class UBA1135; order UBA1135; genus NORP259. Next base: position 1,551 of record JAUHXY010000318.1, on the reverse strand, counting down.
GTTTCGCCTTCCGCGGCAGCCTCAAAGCCTCTTACACGGTGCGCAACCTCGGCTTCCGTTGCGTCTCCGACGCACAACCCTAAATCATGAAGCAGTTCTTCCTTTGCAGTGGCTTCCTCTTCGCCGGCTTGGTTTTCCTCGGGTGCCAAGGCGAGTCCCAGGGGTCGACCTCGACCGCACCCAACGCCGACGTTTCCGCGCGCGAGCTCCCCGAACAATCGCTGTACTGGCTCGACTCCACGTGGCAAGACCAAACAGGCCAAACCCGGACACTCAAAGACTTCCGCGGTCACGTGACCGTCGAGGCGATGATCTTCACGAACTGCGCCTACGCTTGTCCGCGACTCCTGGCCGATTTGAAGGCCCTTGAAAAGGAAGTGCCGAAGCGTCAACGCGCGGACGTGCGCTGGTTGCTCATCTCGATGGACAGTGACCGGGATACTCCCGAAGTCCTGCAAGCCTATGCGCAAGAACAGGGCCTCGATCCGAATCGTTGGACCCTGTTGCACGGCGACGCCGACGCGGTGCGCGAAGTCGCAGCCCTCACCAACGTGCGCTACAAGCAGGGTCCCAAAGGCGACTTTTCGCACTCCAACATCATCAACATCCTCAGCCGGGATGGAGAGATCACCCACCAACTCGAAGGGCTGGGCGTGGACCCCACCGAAGGCGCGCAAGCCATCCACAAGGCACTGCAACCATGACCCTCGATCGCTCCAGCGTGAAACATCACCCCGAAACGACCCCATCCCGACCGGTCGCCGACCTGCCCTACTACCAACCGGTAGCCGGCGAAGTGGGTTTGTTTGAGCACTGCGCCCAACAACGTTTGCCGCTGATGCTCAAAGGGCCCACGGGCTGCGGCAAAACCCGTTTCGTCGAATTCATGGCGGCGCGCCTGCAGCGTCCTTTGATCACCGTGCCGTGCCATGATGACACCAGCGCGGCGGATTTGATGGGCCGCTGGCTCGTGAAGGGCGGCGACACGGTGTGGCTGGACGGGCCCGTGACGCGCGCGGTGCGCGAGGGCGCCATCCTGTACCTGGACGAGATCGCCGAAGCGCGCCCGGATGTGATCGTGGCTTTGCACCCGCTCACCGATCATCGGCGGCACCTGTTCGTGGATCGCTGCGGAGAGCACCTCGAAGCCCCGCCGACCTTCCAACTGGTGGTGTCCTTCAATCCGGGTTACCAGCGGGGCTGGAAGGAGCTGAAGCCTTCCACCCGGCAGCGCTTCGTTGCGCTGACCTTTGATTACCCGAGTGCCGAGGTGGAAACCACCATCCTCACTCACGAGGCTGGCTGCGACGCCAAAGTCGCCGCCCGTTTGGTCAAACTCGGCAACAAGCTGCGCCAGCTCGATGAATTGGGCCTCGCGGAAAAGGCCTCCACGCGCCTGCTCGTCGACGCGGCTCGGCTGATCGTTGCGGGCATGGAGCGTCGAGCGGCCTGCATGGCGGCGGTGGTCGAACCGCTCACCGACGACGTGGAAGTCCTGCAAGCCCTCAGCGAAGTGGTGGCCCTAGCCTTGTAGCGGCCATGGCACGCAAG
>JAUHXY010000317.1 GCA_030426785.1 bacterium | reverse complement strand
GAACCTTTCAGAACGTCACGGAAGGTTCGGGCGTGGAGCGCTGGATCAATTCGAACACGGCCAACTGGTTCGATTACAACCGCGATGGCGTGCTCGATTTGTTCGTGGCGGGCTACTTCGCCGAAGAGCACAACCTTTGGGACTTACAGTCGACGCGCATCATGCAGGAGAGTTTCGAGTTCGCCTACAACGGCGGCAAGAACTACCTCTATCGCGGCGTGGGTGACGGTACCTTTGTCGATGTCAGCGACGAGGTTGGCTTCTCCGAAACGCGTTGGACCTACGCATCGCTGGCAGCCGATTTTGACGGAGATGGTTGGCAAGACCTCTACGTCGCGAACGATTACGGTTCCGAAGAGCTGTTCTTGAATCGGGAAGGACAGAGCTTTGAAAAGGCGGAAGGCATCGGCCTCGACGGCGAATCCAAAAGCGGCATGGCGGTCGCGCTCGGGGACATCTGGAACGGTGAGCGCATGGCCGTCTACATCACCAACATCTCCAAACGCGGCTACCTGTTCCAAGGGAACAACCTGCGCATCAATTTCTTGGATCGGGATGGCGGCATGGCCCAAGTAGCCGAAGGGGCCACGGCGGATTGTGGTTGGGCTTGGGGCGCGCAGTTCGGCGATCTGAACAACGACGCTTGGCAGGACTTGGTGGTCGTCAACGGCTTCATCTCGGCCAGCACGGAGCGTGACTACTGGTACCAGATGTCCAAGATCAGCTTGGCGACCGGTGGCGTGATCGCGGATGCGGCTCTGTGGCCGGACATCGAAGATCGCTCACTGTCGGGCTTCGAACGAACGCGCGTGCTTCTCAACCGCGGGCGCAAGGGAGCGCACTTCCGCGAAGTGGGCGAGGCCGTGGGCATCGACGATCGGCTGGACGGTCGCGCGGTAGTGTTGAGCGACTTCTTTCAATCCGGCAAGCTCGACATCGCGGTCGCCAATCAGAACGGACGCTTGTTGCTGTACCGCAATGAATCCAACAACGGCGCGAACTGGATTCAATTCCGCCTGAAGGGGACCACCAGCGGTACCGACGCGTACGGTACCGAGATTCGCATCGAACACGGAGATCGCAAACAGTTGCGGGTGCATGCCGCGGCTTCCGGTTTTGCGGGCCAAAACGGACCCATCCTGCACTTCGGCTTGGGAGACCACGCCGAACCCATCACAGCCCACTTGCGTTGGCCGTCGGGGAAAGAACAGGAACTGCCAGGCCTCGCGCTCCAACAACTGCACATCGTCGAAGAACCCCGATGAGTACGATTTCCCAAGCCCAAGGACAGGCTGTGCCGGCCTGGTGGATTCCTTCCCCGAAGACGCTGATCACGGCGTTCATCACGCTCATCTTGGTGGTCGGGGAATGGCGCTTCGGGATCATCGGCGGATACGACAAACTCGCGTTGACCCTCGGGGTATGCGTGCTGACCGAAGCGGTGCTCTCGTGGTTCATGTTGGGCCGTTGGCCGAGACTGCAAAGTTCCTACATATCCGGAACGAGCCTCGTTCTGCTGCTGCGTCCCGCCGGGGGCCTCTATTGGCCGTTCGTGGTCGCTGCGGCCCTCTCGATTTCCGCCAAGTACGTGCTTCGCTATCGGGGCCGGCACCTGTGGAACCCCAGCAACTTTGGGCTGGCGATCATGGTGTTGTTGGCACCCAACCAGGTGGCGTTGCTCAGCCACGAGTTAGGCAACGACATCTTCGGCAACGCGGTCATTTGGACGGTCGGTTTGCTCGTCGCTTCGCGCGCCAAGGTCTTGCATATCTCCGTGACCTACGCATCGGCCTTTGCCCTGCTGGCCCTCCTGCGCAGCGCCCTGGTCGGAACTCCGGTGCTGGCGGAGCTTGCGCCTTTGACGGGACCGATGTACCAGCTCCTGTGCTTCTTCATGCTGACGGATCCGCCGACCACCGTGCGTTCCAAGCGCGGTCAAGTGCTGGTCGTGCTGCTGATCGCCGTCGTGGAGTGCATCTTCCGTCTAGCGAACGACTTCGAGTGGCCCTTCGCCGAGATCGTGGCGCCGGCTCCCCCGATCCTCGCTCTGTTCGTCGTCGGTCCGATCGCCCTGGCTTGGGATTTGAAGCGCCGGTCCGCCTAGAAGCGCGAACCCAGGACATCCCCAGGTGGGCCTCACCGCCCAACCGATTCGGTTTTGTGGAGCGGACGGTCGCGAAGCCCTGCCATTCCCAGCACCACCGGCTGGGCGAACAAGCAGCCGCCCCCGCAGCGTTTCCTCCAAGAGGACGATGCGAGAGCGGTTGGAAGGCCGGGCCGATGGAGCTAGATCTGCGCTGCAGGCGCAGCCGCTTCTCCAAAGACGCCGGTTAGGTGCGGCAACCTCACTCGAAGGTAATCGCCACCGCGTCCGTGAAGTTGGCGGTTTGGATACCGAAGATGTTGTCGCGGAACCAAGCTTGGAAGTGCCAGGTTTCCCCCGCGAGCACGGTGGTGGGGCCAAACGGGGTCGGAATCGTGTTCAGGTCGATGGCCAACTGCGCGGTGCCCGTCGGGCCCGTGTCGATGATTTGGCTGAGGGCGTTGAAGCGGCCCAAAGCACCGCCTACGCACAGGTTGCCGCTCGAACCACCGGCGTTGGCGATGAAGGCGCGCTCCGTACCGTTGATGAAGATCAAGAATTGGTCGAAGGGCAACGACTCGGCACGCAGCACCAGGTTGTTGTCGGCCACCGCGGACGAGCCTTCGGCGTAGATGCGACCGCCGAGCCCGTTCGAGTGAGCGTTGGATGGGCAGTAGTAGCGACCCAGGATGTCGGACCACTCCAAGGCTCCCATGTCGACGAGGGGTGCCGTCCCCGCGCCGGTGTCCGCCACGGTCGGTGAGTCGAAGAAGCGGCGGCCTTCCGCGAAGTCGTTCACGGTTTGCGAGGGCACGCTGGCATTGTCGCCCGCATCGATCGCCGGCGAGGCGGCCTGCAAGCGGAAGTCGGCATTGGCTCCGTCGACGAATGCCGGGTCGGCGGCAGAATTCCCCACGCCGGTCGCGCCACCCTCCACGATGCAATACGTGACCGCCGCGCCGCTCACTTGATTGGCGCTGGTTTGCGAACCGCCGGGGCCTTCGTTGTCCCAGAAGATGCAGTTGCTGATCTGCACGGAGGTGCCTTGGTTGCGCAGACCCGCGCCGGCCGCCTGGGAGGGGGACGAATTGCCGACGATGGTGCTGTTGCGCACTTGCGCGCTGCCGCCGCTGCCCAACCAGAGACCGCCGCCGCCGCTGCCGCCGGTCGCGGTGTTGTCGACGAACACGCAGTTCAACACCAAGGGGCCGTTGCTGGCGAAGATTTCCAGGGCCCCCGCGCGGTTCGCGGTGTTGCCTTGGAACCAACAACGCTCGAAGCGCACTTGCCCGGCACCCGCCATATCAAACGCGCCGCCGAAGGATCCACCTACGTTGTCGATG
>JAUHXY010000316.1 GCA_030426785.1 bacterium | reverse complement strand
GCTTTGCTCGCGCGGGGCGACGAGGTGGTCATTCTCGACAACTTCAACGACTTCTATGATCCAGCCATCAAGCGCCAGAACGCGGCGGAGCTCGAAGGCGCGGTTTTGGTCGAGGGGGACATCCGCGACGAGGCGCTGGTGGGGAAGCTGTTCGAGGAGCATGCTTTGGACGGGGTGGTGCACTTGGCGGCCATGGCCGGCGTACGTCCTTCCTTGGTGGATCCCTTGCTGTACCAGGACGTGAATCTGCGCGGCACCATGGTGCTGCTGGAGGCCGTGCGCCGACGGCCGCAGACCCGTTTCGTGTTCGCCTCGTCGTCGAGCGTGTACGGCGGCAACACCAAGGTGCCCTTCTCCGAAGAGGACCGCGTCGAAAACCCCATCTCGCCCTATGCGGCGACCAAGCGCTCCTGCGAGTTGCTCGCTTGGACGCACCACCACCTCTTCGGCATTCCCACCACGGGTCTGCGCTTTTTTACTGTTTACGGACCGCGCCAGCGGCCCGAGATGGCGATCCACAAGTTCACGCGCCTGATCATGCAGGGACAGCCCATCCCGTTTTTCGGCGACGGCAGCACGCGGCGCGATTACACCTACATCGACGACATCATCGATGGGGTCGTGCGCTCCCTCGACCGCTGCGAGGGCTACGAGCTGTACAACCTGGGCGAATCCCAGACCACTTCGTTGGCGGAGCTCGTGGAAGCCATCGGACAAGCTTGCGGCCGAGAACCGATCATCGACCGTCAACCCATGCAGCCGGGGGATGTCGTGATCACCTACGCCGACGTGACCAAGGCCAAAGAGCGTCTCGGATACCAGCCCAGCACCACGGTCGAGGAGGGGCTGGAGCGCTTTGTGCGCTGGTACAGGGATCGCTTTGAGGTTTCGTAGCCCCCTTCCACCCGCCTGTCCCGATTCCGACCTGCAAATTAGGTCCTGGCGGCCCCTTGGGGGCGGAATAGGGTAAGGTCTGCGGCCCTTGGGGACCCCTCCGGCAACCGCCGCGGGACCCCTTGCCAGCCCTTTCCGGGGCCCCACTCTCCTTCGATCTCTCGGGTCCACGCAGCTCTAGCGCGCGACCCCCAACCCCTCTCCCCGACCCTCTCCCGTCAGCCCATGAAAGGCGTCATCCTGGCCGGTGGCCTCGGCACCCGGCTCTACCCGCTCACCAAGATCACCAACAAGCACCTGCTCCCGGTCTACGACCGGCCGATGATCTACTACCCGATCCAGACCCTCGTGAACGCGGGGATCGAGGACATCATGGTGGTCACGGGGGGGAAGAAGTCCGGCGACTTCTTGTCGCTCTTGGGCAACGGCAAGGACTTCGGTCTCAAACACCTGAACTACACCTATCAGGAAGGCGAAGGCGGGATCGCGGAAGCGTTGGGGCTGGCCGAGCACTGGGCCCAAGGGGAGCCCGTGGCGGTCGTGTTGGGGGATAACCTGATCGAGAACAACATCGTCAAAGCTGTCGCGGATTTCCGCGCGGCGGGCAAGGGGGCCAAGATCATGCTCAAGGAAGTGGCCGATCCCGAGCGCTTCGGCGTGGCCTACATGGACGGCGATCGGGTCGAGAAGATCATCGAGAAGCCGAAGAACCCCGAATCCAACTTGGCCGTGATCGGCATCTACATGTACGACGGTCGTGTGTGGGACATCATCAAGACCCTGAAGCCCTCCGATCGCGGCGAGCTCGAAATCACCGACGTGAACAACTGGTACATCCAGGATGGCACGATGACCGCTGAGGTGTTGCAAGGCTGGTGGACCGATGCGGGCACCTTCGACTCCCTTTTGTCGGCCTCCAAGCTGGTGGCCCAAACCGGAGCGAACAAGCTCGACTGAGGTCGCGGAGCGGCAAGCCCCACAACGTCTGGCCTTGCGGCTCGCGTTGTGGTGCGGCTCCATCCATCGCTTATGGCTGAATCCACGTTTTTAGGCAAAGCCCTGGTGACCGGCGCGGCGGGCATGCTCGGCAGTCAGGTCATCCTGGGAGCCCCCGATGGGGCGACGGTTGTCGGTACCGATCTCACCGATGCCTCGGGCGTCGAGATTCCGGGGGTGGACCTCGCGGATCCTGCGGCGGTCGCAGCGTTGTGGGAGGAACACGGCCCCTTCGACGGGATCATTCACACGGCGGCCTACACCGCGGTCGACAAGGCCGAGGAGGAGCCCGAACTGGCCCTGCGCGTCAACGGGACCGCTTGCGATGTGCTGGCCAAGCAGGCGGCGCAAAGCGGCATCCCGTTGGTTTTGGTCAGTACGGATTTCGTCTTCGACGGGCACGCCAAGCAGCCCTACAAAGAAAGCGACCCCGTCTCGCCGCTTAGCGTGTATGGCCGCACGAAGCTCGCGGGGGAGACCCTGGCGCAAGCGGCGCACCCCACGGGAACGCGCATCGTGCGCACCCAATGGCTCTATGGCCCGCGCGGGAAGCACTTTCCGCGCACCATGCTGGAGCTGGCGAAAGACCGCGACCACCTCAAAGTGGTCAACGATCAGGTGGGCAGCCCCACCTCGACTCTGGAATTGGCCCCGGCCCTTTGGGACGTATTGGGTGGGGGAGAAGCGGGCGTGTATCACGCCGCTTGTGAGGGCTCGTGCTCTTGGTACGACCTAGCCAAGGCCACCTTAGAACTAGCTGGTGTGGAAGGCGTGACCGTCGAGCCCTGCACCACCGACGAATTCCCCCGACCCGCCCATCGGCCCGCGTACAGCGTGCTCGACTGCGCTCGACTGACCGCCTTGCGCGGTGCCCCCTTGGCCCCATGGCGCGACGCTTTGGGCACTTACCTCGGAATCGAAGCACAATGACTCGAACCCTCATCGTCACCGGTGGCGCAGGCTTCATCGGCAGCAACTTCATCGAGATGCTCGTTAAGGACCGGCCGGATTGGCGCATCGTCAACCTGGACGCCTTGACCTACGCGGGCAATCTGGAAAACCTCACGTCGGTGGAAGGGCACCCCGGCTATCAGTTCGTGCGCGGCGACGTCGCGGTACGCGCGGATGTGGAAAAGGCATTTGACGCGGCCGGCGACGGCGACTTGCAGGTCGTGCACTTTGCGGCCGAAAGCCACGTGGACCGCTCGATCGCTGGCGGATTGCCCTTCGTGCAAGCCAACATGGTCGGCACCCAGGTCATGCTCGACGTAGCACGCGATCGGAACGTATCTCGATTCCTGCACGTTTCCACCGATGAGGTGTACGGCACGCTGGGGGCGACGGGGCTGTTCACCGAGGAAACTCCCCTGGCGCCGAACTCGCCCTACAGCGCCAGCAAGGCGGGCAGCGATATGCTCGTGCGGGCCGCCCACGAGACCCACGGCTTCGACACGGTCATCACCCGCTGCTCGAACAACTACGGTCCGTATCAATTCCCCGAGAAGCTGATCCCCTTGATGATCGCCAACGCTCGGG
>JAUHXY010000060.1 GCA_030426785.1 bacterium | reverse complement strand
CAACTGATCCCGATCGGCCAACGAGGCGCGCAAGGCCTGATTGGAGGCGCAACTGGGGAGAAGCGGGCTCCCGGCGAGCAGGAGCAAACAAAGGGAGAGCGGCTTGGATTTCATGGAGAGGCCTCGTGGGGTCTCAGGACGTGCCCCCGTCCTGTGCCCTCACGCTAGCACAATCCCGCTCAGGGCCAGGGACCCCCTAGCCGGGAAATAGCCCCAGGAAGGGTCCCTGTTCCCGATAGAGAAGCTGCACCGTGATGCCCAGTGCGAGGTAGGGCCCGAAGGGGATGTATTGGCCCGCGAGGCGCGCGATGCGTACAGAACGCCCCCAGGGATCTCGGCGCCCCCGCGCTCGGGCCCGGCGGCGCGACTCGCACAGGAAGCGCAGCATGCCGACCAGCCCAGCGATGGAGCCCGCGACCGCCGCGATCATGAGAGCCGCCAGGACCCCCATCGGGCCGATCAGCCCTCCGCCGGCGGCCATCAACTTCACGTCGCCGAAGCCCATGGCGTCGACCTTGTAGATCTTGGTGCCCACCCACCCGATGGTCCACAGGATGCCCGCCCCAGCGATCATACCGGCGAAGCACGAAACCAACGCCGCCGTGCCATCCACGTTTCCATCCCCGGCGATGCGTTGGGCCAGGGAGCTGCTCTCGTGCAAGGCGGGCACGAAGAAGGACACGATCGGGGCAAACACCATGCCCCCCTTCGAAACCTCGTCGGGGATTTCGAAGTGATCGAAGTCTACGAAGGTGGCCACGATCAACCCCGACAGGGCGATGACCCAAACCAACACGAGCCAAGGCCGGTCGGGAGTGCCTTTCCAAGCCGCCAAGAACCACAACACGCCCGTCAGCACTTCCACGAAGGGGTAGCGCAAGGAAATGGGTGCCTTGCAGTCGCGGCATTTGGCCCCCAACCACAACCAGGAAAACACCGGAATGTTGTCGTACCAGCGCAGGCGGTGGCGGCACTTGGGGCAGCGCGAAAAGACAGGCTTCGCCACCGTCTCCCCTTCGAGCGGAAGGCGATGGATGGCCACGTTCAGGAAGGACCCCACGAAGAGTCCCATCACCGTCCACCAAAACGTGAACATGGCCGGGGAGAATTCGCCAAACATCAGCGCCCCCTCCACGACAGTTCGATCCGGTCGACCACGGGAGGATCCCACAAGCCTCCGGGCGGCATGCTGAGTTCCACGAGAATCCGCACTGGCGAGTCGGGGGGCAGCAGGCGGGGGTGATTCACGAGACGCTCACGCAAGATGGGACCATCGGCAGGCAGGAAGGAAACCTGGACCTGCCCGCGGCCCGGGTCGTCCAAGACCACCAAGGATTCCCATTCGTAGCGATCCAGCACCCAACTAGGAAGCACCGAGGTGATCAGGGCTCCCCGTAAGGTCGTTTGCAGCGGGTTTCTTCCCGGAGTCGAAAACTCGAGGGGCAGATACTGCACGCTTTGGCCGGGCACGCTCCCGCCCCCATCCCCGACTACGTAGAGCTCACCGGGAGGCACAAACACGGAGCCGGTGATGCGAACGCGACCCGCCGCCACCAGCACCAAAGGGGTATCCGAGCGCACCTCTCCCTCCAGCAGCAGGTCGCCGGCCGCCACGAGCACGGTCCATGGCAAGCTCTGGGCTTGGGCGGCCTCGATGAGATCCTGCACGCTAGCGCCCCGATGGGCCGCGTACCACTCGCCGGGGGTGAGCGCAGTGCTGGTCTCCCCGGTCCGTTCCAAACGACCTGCCAGCTCCCAACGGGTTTGGCTGCGCAGGATCCAAGGTCCGTCGCTGTCCCCCACCAAACTTCCGCCGCTTGTGATGTGGGCCGAGGTCGCGTGCAGGTCTTGCGGACCGATCAGCTCCGCAGGCGCGGGCCAAATCAGATCCCCGTCGCCTCCCTCGCCGGCCGAGCGCGGGCACCACAGGGTCAGACGCCCCACCTCCCAAGCCACTTCGCCGCTGGCCCACGGAATGCGTTCGGACGTCAGGCGACTGCGATCCAAGAAATCGAGCCGGACTCGATTCCGATCGTGAGCGCCTAAAGGCTGCAGCCGAAAGCGATAGAGTTCGCGCGCACTCGGGGAGACCGCTTGGGGCCAAGGACTATGGCCCGAGAAGTCCGCCAGGCGAACGTCCGCCCGAACTTCCAACGCATACTCCGCCCGCGAGTCGAGCACGAGCGGCGTTTGCGGCAGCAACTGAATCTCGGCCGCCGCTTGGTTAGCACTCACGCGATCCTCGTGAGCATTGCGCACCAGAATGGCGCGCACTTCGCTGTACAGCTCCTGCGCTGGCTGCCCCGGACCGGGAGCGTAGGGCAACCGCACGATGCGGAAGTCTTCGGAGTGCAAGCTGCGCGGGTCGAGGGGTTCTCCACAGAAGAGCCGCAACGGGTCTCCCTCGCGCACGATGCCCGCCCCTTGTCCGGGCAGGACCTCCAAGGTCACGGGAGCGCAACCAAAGGGACTGAAGTCGAGGAATGCCTCGCTCTCTTCCAAACCCTGCACGCGGAACGGAAAGCGATAGGTGCGATCCAAGAAACGGCCCGACCGCGTGCGGATGCCCCCGATCCCGGGGAACCCCAGGACTTTGACGCGGTGCGCTTCACCGGGTTGGTAGCCGCCGTCCTCCAACTCGGCCCCCTTCGGCAAGGCGGGCCAGAAGCGAGCCCAGCGACCCTCCACGGTCCACTCCCCCCGCACCGCTTGGCCTTGGGCGTCGAGGACGGACAAGCTGGCCGGGGTGAGCGACAACGGGTCTGGCGCTTCGGAAAACACCAGAGCCAAGGGCTCGTTGAGACGGATGGACTGATCGGCCGGAGGCCGGAACGACTCTACGAAGAATCGCTCGGCCGCTTCCGGCGTCGGACCACAGGCCACCAAGCCCAAGCACAACCAAAGAAGTCGCATGGAGCCATTGAACCAGTGCCCACGGGCTCGATCACCCTTTTTGAATCGCGGCGGGCGCGGAAGGCCCCAATTGGGAGGCTTGGGTCGATCCAACCGGGCCCAACAACGAAACCAGGGCCCCCCAGCGGGGAGCCCTGGTCTTTTGATGTGCTGATCTCGAGCCGCGCTTGCAGCGCCGCTGCGAGGACCTTCGCTTAGTAGACGAACGGGACGCGCACGTAGTCGAGGCCGGGTCGAGCGGCCGTCGGGTCCACGCCTCCCCCGCCGGTGTTCAGGTTGAACACCACGCGGAAGCGGAAGTAGTCCCAGGTCTGTGCGTTGAGGTTCGTCACATCACCGGTGAAGTCGCCGCCGTTGCCCGCACTGAACGAAGCCGTCGAGCTGGGCAACCCATCGGGGCCCAGGGTCGTGGCGTCGAACAGGATTTGGACATCGGTCCCCAGGGGGAAGGCATCTTCCTGGCCCGAGGTCGTCACGCGGAAGTAATGCGGACGCAGACCCGCCGAAACCGTCCCGGTCGCCGTGTTGATGAATTGGTCGATCAGGTTGTCGGTGGCCTGCACGGTCAAGCGCACTTCGGTGCTGTTTTGCACGGTGGCGCTGACCACCGTGAACTCTTCGGTGACCGAAGAGTCCTGCATCACGATGCTGAAGTTACGCATCAGGCGCGGGTTGACCAGGTAGGCCGGATCCAAGCCGCTACCGTCCAGCACGATCGCCAAACCGGAGGCTTCCACATAGGGAGGCGTGCCGATCACTTGCAGGTTCGACTGCGGAATGATCAAGGGCAAGGGGTCCACGGACGTGCCCGTGCCGCCGCCGGAGCGCAGCACCGAACCCGTCGCGGGGTTGGTCCCGCCGAAGAAGAAGTTGACCTGCTCGTCGGGAGCCGCTCCGGGAGCCACGCGGGCCAAGCCCAACGGAATCCAGTCGCTTTGCGCCAAGGAGATGCGGCCGAAGAACGCCACGAAGTCATCGGTGGGCTGCCCCGGTCCGTTCCAGCCCAAGGGCGGCGGCACGGTAGCTTTCGTCACGTCCGCGTTGGCCCAGGTTTGGCCCACGCCGATTCCGGAGAAACGCAGGTTGGTCGCCGGGTCATCCACGTGCATTTGCAGGATGCCGGGGCTGCCGTCGCCACCGGTGGCCAGCACCGGTCCCTCGGGATCGTTCCAGTCATCCATACCGTTCGCGCTGAAGCAGATAGAAGCGCCTTGCAGCGGAGGAACGTCGGGGGCGCCGCCGATGCCTTGCACCTCGGACAGTCGGATCGCGTCGCAACGCCATGCGGTCGGTCCGGTCTCCGAAGCACCGCCACGGTTCTCGTGGCCCGCACCACCTTGTCCGCCGATCGCGCTGATCGGGCGGGCACGGTGACCGGAGTTGTCGTCACGGTACTCGTCGCCGGAGTTGAGAGACTGGCCGGCCACGTCGATGAAGCTCGCGCTGGACAACACGATGTGTCCACCGGAACCACCGCCGCCACCACCGCCGACGCGGTCGAAGAATAGGGTGTTTTCGCCGCCGCCGCCGTAGCCGCCGTTCGCGGTGATGAAGCCGCCGTCGGCCACGGTGATGGAACCGATCGCCAGGATCGTCAAGCCACCGGCACCGCCTCCGCCGCCGCTTCCTTTCTCGTCACCACCGGTCTGGAAAGGGACTTGCGGGAAGGTCGCGCTGTTGCTCGCGTCCCCACCGGCGCCACCGCCCGATCCGGCCCATACCTGGTCCAACTCCCCGGTGACCAAGAGGCCCGTCGAGGTGATTTGGGTGCCGAAGAAGTTGTTGTTATCGAAGTTGTCGGTGAAGGGGTCCGGGCCCAGGAATCCACCGACGGCGCGGGCGCTTTGGCTCACCGCTCCGGTGCCTTGCGCGGAGCCAGCAAAGCCCTGCTCCCCGTCCATACCGATCAAGGTCTGGCACTTGCGCTCGACCGTGGTGTCGTTGTCATCGTGGTCATAAAAGACGTCGCCACCGAAGCCACCGCCACCACCGCCGGCGGCGCGGCGGCGGTTTTCGTCTCCGCTCAAGGCGTAGGTGGACTCGCCACCGCCGCCACCGCGGCCCGCTTGGTTGAAGGCGCCGTTACCGGTACCGCCGCGGGGCGTGGAGGAAGAGGTCAGGAACGAAGCCGTACCACCTTTGCCACCACCCGCGTTGCCGGCCGCGCCGGGCTCGGGCTGGAAGGTGGTGTTCAGGGTACCGACCCCATCGTTGTTACCGCCGTTGACGCCGATCTGACCTTCGATCAGCACCGTACCCGAAGCCAGGATGGTGACCGGATTGGGGCCCACAAAGAGCAGTCGGGAGCTGGGCGGAACGTACAGGTTGCGCACGTCCATAACCCCGTTGATGACGGTTTGGGAAGCCACCGGCGCCCCACCGGGGCCACCGGTGATCGTCGCCGTGGTCGTGTTGATGGAGATGGTTTGGCCCGCGGGCACGTGGTAGTCGAAAGTACCACCCGGTCCACCGGTACCACCGAAGGCGAAGGAAGCTTGCAGCTCCCCTTCGACCCCCCAGTTGGCCCGCGGATCTCCCAGCGGCGTTTCGATGTCCTCGATCGATCCATCCGCCTCACCCCCCAGAACGAACTCTTCCAGGAGTTCATCGGAGTCGTCGCCAGGCATGCCACCGGAATCCAACACCGTGCGGGATTGCATGACCGCAAAGTTGGTCGTGTCCTGCGCGGTGGGGTCACCGGTCAGGTCGACGAAGCCCTGGCGCAGCACCACGCGCACCGAGCTGCCTTGCGGAATCAGCCCGAGCGGCTCCACTCGCACGACGGATCCGGTCTCGACGCAGTTTTCCTCCAAGGTGACCTCGGTGGTCATCGGCTCCCACGCGCTGCCAACCGCATCGAAGTACTCGAAGCGAATCCGGTTGGAGGTGATGTTCGCACTGGAGGCCAGCACCGGCTGGTTCAAGTACACCAAGACGGCGATTTGGGAGTCCACGTCGCTGTACTTGTTGAGCGGGATCTCGAAGGTCCCCAGCCCGGATGAATCAAAGTACATGCGGTTGTTGGTGTCCCCACCGAGCTCCAGGTAGGTCGCCGCCGTTTCCGTCGAGGACAAACCGGCCAAGCCACGGATGCGCACCGCGGGCGGACCCGGGACCGTATCGAGGAACAACGTCTCCGGCAGCACCGAGTTGGGCGTGGAGAAGTTGACCACCTGGCCGACGTTGAGGATGCCGCCCGAATCGCTTTGCACGGTGATTCCCGAGGGCGAGTCGTTGGCACCCAGCACGCGCAACTGGTAGCTCGTGTTGATCTTCAGACCGGAGTCCGAAAAGTCATCTTCCCGGGGGCAGTTGGGCTGGAAGCGCACAATGTTGCGCTGCACGGTGCCCGCCAAGCTCAAGGGCTGCGTGAACGCACCCGTCGCCGACACGCCGCTGGCGTCCAGGATCTGGATGGTGTTTTGGTTCACCGTCGCGAAGTTGATTGGCTGATCGAACGTGATTTGGATCGCGCGGTTGACCTTCCAGACGGCCCCTTCCACCACCGAGATGTTGGTGATGGTTAAGTCCGATCCTTGGGTGGGAACCTCGCTGCTCGATCCGCCCGAGGAGCACGACCCCATCATTCCGATGAGGAGGGGAAGGCTCACAAGGGCGTAGGTGGGCTTCAAACGCATAGTGTTGGGTTGGGGGGGTAAGTCCGGTTAAGGGAGGTGTTCGGGGGGAGAGGTTGTAGCCGAGCGCTGCTGGGCGCTCGGCCGCAAGAGTCCGTTTTATTGCTGCCAGGAAACGGCGATGGCGGACAGGGTGGGCGTGTCGTTGCTCACGATGTTCGACCGGAAGGTCAAGCGCAGCTGGTAGAAGCGCGCGCCGTTGATCTCGGAGATCGTGTCGCGCCAATCCTCGTCCACCAAGCGGTTGTTCCCCTGCAGGTCCGAAATGTTCATGTTCGAACGCGCCGGGTTGTGGCGGGCCTGGGGCATCGAGGGGTCGTCTCCGTAGTGATCGCCATAGATGTCCAGTTTGGTCGCGTTGACCAATCCGAAGTGCCGGACCGGCACGGCCGGATCGACCGTTTCGTCCAGCAGGTTCCCGAACAACTGGCTCCCTTCCGGGTGCAAGGTGATCGATAGAGCTCCGCGGAAGTCCACGTCGATGCTCGTCCCCAGGGGTTGATCATCGGGACGGGGTTCCAAAACCGGATCGCTGTAGGTCGGGTTCAAGAAGGTCTGACCCGGGTTGTTCGGGTTGTAGGCCGGGAACCACACCGAAACGCTGCGGCTGACGCGGATCACGATGTCCAGCGCGCCCAAGTAGAAGGAGTTGTCGCGCCCGTAGGTGCTCGCTCCGTTTTGGGCCGGGCTGTAACCACCGGAGGCGGAGATCTCCACGTCCGGGTTGACGGTCTGGGTCGTGTTGCTCGAATCGATTCCGCCCGTCGAGAAGGCCCGCATGTAGGGTCGCGACGAGGAGTTCGCAGCCAGGTTGATGTCGAACCCGTTGAGCCCGCTGGCGTTGCCGTCGGGGTAGCAGCGGAATTCGATCAGCAAGGGCAAACCGATGGTGCGGATCTGGTTCTGGATGAAGTAATCAATTCCAGGATTCAAACCGAGAGCGGTCATCTGCACGTCCGGCGGCGAACCACCGTTGCTCGGGCCCGCACGGTTCAACAGCGCGGTGTTGCGCCAGGTGTAGGTCAGGTCATCCGAGAAATCGTCCGGCGTGTCCTCGTTCATGGGATAGGGCACGAACTTGGTCAGCCCGCCGGGGACGGTGAAAGCCGATCCCGGTTGGATGACGTAACCCTTCGCACGGGGGTGCACGATGCGCTGCGGATCGTTGGTACCGTCCAGGAGGTTGCTAGCAAACACCCCCACCAAACCGGAGTTCGGGTACTGCGGCCACAGGGTCGCGGGGTCGATCAACTCGTCCGGCGCGTAACGGCAGTGGGACATGCGAATCTCGAAGTCGCTGTAAGCGTCGAAGTTCACCAGCCCGTTCACCGGCGCCCAGGCCACACCGGTCACGTCTACGTTGGCCGTGTTCGAGTCGGTCAGGGTCCAGCCGAAGTCCATGAAGCGATACAGGATCTGCGTCTTGGAGCCCAGGTTCGAAAGGGGCGTCTGGATGCCGACCGAGAAGGGCGTCATCAGCGCCGGCACGGTCTGGGTCCGGTCCGCCACGGCGGTGTAGCGGGTGACCGGACGGGGGTAGATCAATTGACGGTTCAGGTCGATCAGGTGTTGACCGGCCCACTCGGGGTGCGTTCCGAAGTCTTGAGGATCGTTCGGATCGGCCGGGTACGGCACCTCCAACTCCTCGTCCACGTCGCTGAAGCGGCTCACGCGGCCACCGGTCGCAACGCTGGCGGCACCCGAGTCGATCTGGAACGGAATCGCGGGGAAGTTGCCCGCTACTTGGTTGCCGGCCAAGTCGGTGGCTCCCAGTTCACCGTCCAGCAGGGTCAAGTAGTACTCCTCGGTGTTGCCTTGGGTGTGCGCCAAATCCACGTCGGGCGTGAAGGTGAAGCGCTGGAAATCCGGCGCCAACGTCACGTTGCCTACCACGAAGTCCGACGTCGCGAGGGGCGGATCGTTGTCCGGCGCCATCTCCTGACGGGTCAGCAGCAGCGAGTCGAAGGCGGTCACGGACGCGGGGTCCATGGGCTCGGAAAAGCGCAGTTCGAAAGTGGAGTTGGGGTCCACGCCGGCCGCCGGGAAGTCGGGGTAACCACTGGGCAGCGGGTTGATGCGCACGAAGCAAGGCACGCGCGCCAAGTCGAAGACCGGGTCGTAGGCCGCTTGGTACTCTGCGGAGCCCAAACCGGCGGTGATCCAGGTCGCGGCGCCCGCTTGGCCCGGCTCGTCCCACAACACGGGGTACTGGCGCAAGCGCACGCGCAGGTTGACGACCTCGTTGCCGTTCAAGGCCTGCGCACTGATCACATCGGCGAACACGCCGCGGTCGGCTTGTGCGATCACGTCCCCTTGCACGGGCAGCTTCGCGCAGAACACCGAGTCGAACCGGAAGTTCGGCACCAAGAACTCCAAACCTCCGTTGATCTGCACGGGCGGATCCACGATTTGGCCCAGGTTCGAGCCGATCACGACGGGCGCTTCGTTATCGAGCAGGAAGCCGTTGAAGCTGTCCCCGGTCACCTCCGTGTTTCCGCCCGACCGCATGGCGCGGTGCACGGGCTGCTCGGGGCGACCCGCGTCGTAGGACAGGTTGGCGGTCACGCTCAGCACGTGCCCCGAGGGGTTCTGCAGCAGGTTGGGCTGGTTGCGGGTCGGAATGCGCAGCAGCAGGTTGGACAGGTTGACCGAGGTGCTGGGCGGCAAACCCGCGGAGTTGACCGGCACCGGCGGGTTGAAGTCGAACGACTCGATGATCGAGATCGTCGGGTCCACGATCACCCGGGTGGTGTAGAACTCGAGCCCGGGCTGGCCGTCCAGGTCCGCCAGGTCGCCGTAGTTGCTGTCCCCGATCACGCGGGATTCAAAGACTCCGGCAAAGTCGGTGCCCGTCAGGGTGCGCACCGTTTGGTTGGTGATGCTGTCGGGATCGAGCAGGTCATTGAACTCGAGCACGATGGCCGCGTTGCGGGGCACCATGGAGAACAGGCCGGCGGAGCCGCCTTGAGCGCTGCCGGGACCCTGCTGGGTGATCGGATCCAAGGACTGCTGCGTGCGACGCAACAAGGCCACGTATTGATCGAACCCTCCCTGCAAGCTCGTATCCTCGACGTTGCGCAGGATCGTCAACTCTTGGATGGCCGTGACGGGGTTGGTGCTCAGCTCATAATCCAGCCCGTCGGTCGCCACCGCTTTCCCGATCACCATGTCGGTGTGCATCAAACGGCGCTCCCCCGCCGCGTTCAGGGCATAGATGTCGACCAGCCGCCCCCAGAACATGTTTTCGATCCGGAGCGAGTTCGACTGCCCCTGTTCGTTGTTGTCGGTGAAGTAGCGGTCGCCACTTCCGGTCGAACCGTAGGTACCGACCTGGTTGGTGGAGCTGCCTTGGGCGCCGCCCGAACCGCCACTACACGCGGCTCCCACCCACAAAAGGCTCGCCACCCCTAGCAGGGTGACGCCCTGCTTCAGCGGTTGCTTCCGCAGCGGTCGTCCCTGCGGGTTGCCATCGGAGCGAGAAGTTTCCAGGTCCGCGTCTTGGCGCAGACGGACCGGGATCGAAGCGGGAAAGGATTCGGGTTGGTTCATAGCGAACAAGGTGAGCAAGCGGTGGACGCGGTTCTGGGTCGGGGGCCCTGGAAGGCCCGCCTCACCAAATCCACGCCGGCGGACCTCCGGGAGTGAGGTCCTGGGCCCGGCGCCGTGAGGACACCAGGTGTTCCGGGATGGTCAGGGAGAGAGAACGGTTCCTGAACCTGTTTATTGTCCGGTCAGGAGCCCCTCCGGGTCAAGCAAGGGATACCCAACATGACTCGAAGGAGTGACAGAAAGCAGCAAGATTTGTGCCATCGCAGGACGAGCCGTGGAAGGGCCGTTCCCCGCCCCTCCCCAGGGCCCGCGGGGACGGGTGTGCGCGAAACCGCTCAACTTCCGTGGAGGGGGCCGCTCGGAACTCCGTGCGGGGTCCGTTGGGGGTCGGGTGCCTCGGAAGCGCGGCGACTCCAACATCGGAAGTCACGGCTCGGGTTCCTAGGACGAGCGCCCCGCGCGGTTTCTTCGTGAACCTTAAAAACGACCCGGCCGAAGCCAACCGCTCTTCGCCTTTTCGTACCGGCTGGGCCTTCGCCGGCCCCGCGCGGATCGGGATTCCCGACACGGCCCCTTCGGCTCCCCTACCGGCGAGCAGTATCCTAGGACCATGCAGCCGCCCAGCCCCCCTGCCGACGACCGCTCGGAGATGCCCCACGAGGTGCAGACCGCCGGAGGCCTGCGCCCCGGGGTCTCCGCCGAAGTCGCCCGCCGTACGGGCGTGCCCGAAGCGCACGTCTACGGGACCAGCAGCTTCTTTCACCTGTTGGCCGATCCGGACACGAAGGTGCGGGTCTGCACCGGTCTCTCCTGCCAGTTGGCCGGATCCCACGAGCTGTTGGCGCAGGCCCAAGCGTCCGGCTTGCCCGCCAAAGGCTGCTCCTGTTTGGCCGCTTGCGATGCCCCGCCGGCCGTGTTGCGCGATCGGCGCGTGCTGACCGAGGTCACGCCCGCCGACGTGGAGGCCGCCGCCGGCGACTGGCGACGGTTGGTCGCGGCGCACGCCCCGGACGAGGCTAGCGAACGTCGTTGGCGCGGCCACGTGGGCCCGGAACGGTCCGAAGAGCAGCCTTTGGCCATGGACTTGCTCGCAGAACCCGACTTTACGGGGGCGGCGTTTGCACAAGCGGGTGCCTGGGGTGTCGAGCGGCTCGTCGAAGAGTTGAAAGCTTCGGGCCTGCAAGGCCGGGGCGGAGCAGGCTTCCCCGCACACATCAAGTGGAACGCGGTTTCGAACGAAGCGGAGACGACGCGCTACGTGGTGCTCAACGCGGACGAAGGCGAACCGGGCACGTTCAAAGATCGCGAAGTGTTGTTGCGGCGCCCCGACCTCGTCGTCGAAGGGCTCGCCATCGCAGCGCAAGCGATCGGCGCGCAAGACATCTATCTCTACCTACGCGGCGAGTTCGAACTGCCGTGGCGCACGATCGAAGCCGCCATCGCGACCTTCCAAGGCAATGGACACGGAACAGACCTGCGCTTTCACCTGCACGCCGGCCACGGGGCCTACATCTGCGGGGAAGAGACGGCCCTGCTCGAAGCGCTGGAAGGCAAGCGCGGCATGCCACGCCTCAAACCGCCGTTCCCCACCCAAGTGGGCCTGTGGGGCAAGCCGACCCTGATTCACAACGTGGAGACCATCGCGTGCGTGCCTGCCATCGTGCGGCACGGCGGTGCTTGGTTCCGCGATCTGGGGCGCACCGAGCCGGGCACCAAGCTGTACTGCATCAGCGGCCACGTCGTGCGGCCGGGCACTTACGAGCTGCCCTTGGGCGTGACCCTCGACGAGTTGGTCGCCGCCGCGGGCGGCTACGTCGGCGAACTGAAAGCCTTCAGTCCCGGCGGCGCCAGCTCGGGCTTTTTGCCGGCCGAGCAACGGGACCTGCCCCTGGATTATGGAAACCTCGCGAAAGCGGGCTCCATGCTGGGATCCGCAGGACTCGTGGTCCTCAACCAAGACGCCAATTTGCGCGATGCGGCGCTGGAGCAGTTGCGCTTCTTCTCCGCCGAGTCGTGTGGGCAATGCGCCCCTTGCCGCATCGGAACGCGCTTCCTCGAGGAAGCGGTCGAACGGCGCAAGCGACAGGGGGTGGGCCCCGAGGCCCTCGACCAGGTGGCCGAGATCGCCTGGCAGATGAACGAGGGCTCGATTTGCGGGTTGGGGCAAGCCGCCCCCCTGCCCCTCACCTCCGCCCTACAATACTTCCCGGAAGATTTTGCTGAGGACGCCGCTCGCTAAGGCGCGCCCCCTCCCCCAAGAGTCCTACTGTGACCCAGACCACCCCCGAATCCACCGGCACCGCGCCCGCCCCCCAAGGCACCCTGTTCCTCGACGGCGAAGCCCACGCCTTCCAGCCGGGCGAAACCATCCTCGAGGTAGCGCGCCGTGCCGGCAAGACGATCCCGACCCTGTGCCACGACCCACGCCTAGAACCGGCTGGGGCCTGCCGCACGTGTTTGGTGGAGATCGAAGGCATGCGTCGCTTGATGCCCTCCTGCGCCATGCCCGCCACCGAGGGAGCCCGCGTCACCTTGGAGTCCGCGCGCATCGATCGACACCGCAAAAGCCTGCTGGGCTTGTACCTCACCGATCACCCCGAGGCCGAAACGGTCGCCGCGCGCCGGCGCCCCAACCTGTTGCTCGATATGGCGGAGCGCTACGAAGCGCCCACCGATTGGCCCAAGATGGCGCCCTTGCGCGCCAGCCGCTCGGGCGATACGAACCCCTACATCGACTTCGATGCGGCGGCGTGCATTCTGTGCGCGCGCTGCACGCGTTACTGCGACGAGGTCGAATCGGTCAGCGCCATCAGCCTCGCCGAACGCGCCGCGCAAACCACCATCGCCACGGCGGACTCCCGTTCCTTGCTCGACACCACCTGCGAGATGTGCGGCGGTTGCATCGACACCTGCCCCACCGGCGCCATGGCGGAAAAGCGTCCCATCACCTTGGGCGCCAAACACGAACAGGAACTCACCAAAGTCCGCACGACCTGCAACTTCTGCGGGGTGGGTTGCCAACTCGATCTGAACATCGACCCCGAAGCCGACGCAGGTCGCGGGCGCATCGTCAAGGTCACCTCGCCGCCCGTCGGCACGACCACCAACGATGGCAACCTGTGCGTCAAGGGCCGCTTCGCCTACGAGTTTGTGCACCACAACGAACGGTTGACCGAGCCCTTGGTGCGCGATGAACAAGGCCAGCTCGTGCCCGCTACCTGGGAGGAAGCCTTGGCCCGTATCGCCGAGGGCTTCGGCCGGGTGAAGGAACGGCACGGGGCCGACTCCCTCGCTTTTGTCAGCTCCTCGCGCTGCACCGTCGAAGAAAACTATCTGGTGCAAAAGATCGCACGCGCTTCCATGGGCACGAACAACGTGCACCAGTGCGCGGCGACATGACACGCCCCCACCGTGGCCGGTCTGGTCACCACCTTTGGGGCGGGCGCGATGACGAACTCGATCGGTGAGATTCGTGAGGCGGATTTCCTGTTCGTGATCGGATCGAACACCTCCGAGGCACACCCGATCATCGCCATGGAAATGAAGCGCGCGGTGCACCGCGGCGCGACCATGGTGGTGGCGGATCCCCGCCACATTTTCATGGCCACCATGGCCAAGAAGCACCTGCAGATCAAACCCGGCAGCGACGTGTGGCTCTTGAACGCCATGGCCCACGTGATCATCGCCGAAGGGCTATGCGACGAAGAGTTCATCGCGAAGCAGACCGAAGGCTTTGAAGCCGTGCGTGAGGCCGTCGCGGAGTACACCCCCGAAAAGGCCGAAGAGTTCACCGGCGTACCGGCCGAGGACATCCGCTGGACGGCGCGCCAATACGCCACCAC
Organism: bacterium; assembly: GCA_030426785.1. Taxonomy (GTDB): domain Bacteria; phylum Planctomycetota; class UBA1135; order UBA1135; genus NORP259. The sequence goes on along the minus strand of JAUHXY010000060.1, from coordinate 4,503 downwards.
CGAGCGCGCCGGCATCTACTACACCTTGGGCATCACCGAACACAGCCACGGCACCGATAACGTGTACGCCTTGGCCAACCTGGTGCTCATGACCGGTCACCTGGGCAAGCCGAGCTCCGGCATGAATCCCTTGCGCGGCCAGAACAACGTGCAAGGGGCCAACGACGCGGGCGCCACCCCCGTGTACTACCCGGGCTACCAAAACGTCAACGACGACGCGGTGCGCAAAAAGTACGAAGCCTCTTGGGGCGTGACGCTCTCGCCCAAGCCGGGGCTCAACCTCAACCAAATGATGAAGACCTTGGGGCAAGACCTCAAAGGCATGTTCATCATGGGCGAAGACATCGTGCTGTCCGAACCCAACGTCAAAAACGTGGAAGAGGGCCTCAACCGCATGGAGTTCGTGGTCTTGCAGGAGCCCTTCCTGAACGAGACCGCTCGCTTCGCCGACGTGATCCTGCCCTCGAGCGTGTTCGCCGAGAAGGACGGCGTGTTCACCAACTCGGAGCGCCGCGTGCAGCGCGTACGCAAAGCGCTCGACCCGCCGGGCAACGCCCGCGAGGACTGGCGCATCCTGCTCGATGTGGCGGCGGCCCTGGGCACTCCCTGGGAGCACCTCGACTCCCCCGCCGCGATCTACGCCGAGATGTGCCAGGACGCGCCCAAATTCGCGGGCCTCTCCCACGAGCGCCTCGAACGTGAGGTGCACCAAGGCAAAACGGGCATCCAATGGCCCTGCGTCGACGAGCAGGATCCCGGCACCCTCTACTTGCACAAGGGCGGCATCCTGCGCGGCAAAGGACTCTTCACCGCCGTGCACTACCGCCCCTCGATGGAGCTGCCCGACGAGGATTACAGCCTGGTGCTGTCCACCGGGCGCACCCTGTATCACTACAACGCCGCGACGCAAACCCGGCGCGAGGTGGGCTTGCACGCCAAGCAGAGCGAAGCCTTCATCCAAATCCATCCGCGCGACGCCCGGCGCCGGCGCATCGAGGACGGGGACATGGTGACCGTCACCACCCGCCGCGGCGAGGTCACTTGCCAAGCCATCGTGTCGGGCCAAGTCCGGCGCGGCTCGATCTGGATGCCTCTGCACTTCGCGGAAGCGCGCGCCAACCTACTCACCAGCGATGCGGGCGACCCCGTCACGCAAACCGCCGAGTTTAAGGTGTGCGCCGCCGAAGTGCGCCGCGCCCCCGAGTCCGCCCAAAAGGGTGCGGCCGATGCGCCCGCTTGCGGTTCCGCGTTCCCGGGTAGCTTCTATCGCGAAGCGGTCCCCCAAAATCGCCAACCCTAGCGTCGGGCTCCGGCTGGCACTCGGTCAATGCCCCGACGGGCTGTACGCCAACGCTTGGGCGTTGCTCTCGTCGGTCAAGAACACCAGGTGTTCGGGCAGCACTTTGCGTAGCTCCTTGGAGTCTGGCGCGTGATAGTGCTTGCTGGTAGAGCACCCTACGAAGCGGTAAACCAACTCCCGCGAGCAGTAGGCGCAATGGGCCTTGAGGGGTTCGCGGCTGTGCAGGGTGAACATGGGCGTCACGTGGCGGGGCTCGGTGCGGGAAATGCACGAGGGGTTCGGGCAAGGGTTGCCCCCCACCGCCACCGGCCAGGCTTGCTGGGGCTGGAACGGCTCGTCCCGAGGTAGCTCGATCTCGCCGAGCAAGCTGGCCAACAAAGCCATGCGAATCGGAACGCCGCGAGCGGCTTGTTTGAAGTAGATCGAGCGCGGATCGTTGTCGATGTCGTCGGCGATCTCGTCCCGGCGCGGCAAAGGGTGCATGACGACCGCATCGCGCAGCGAGTCGGCCTGCATCGATTGCTTTTCGAGCCGCATGTAGGCGGTCGCGGTAAGATCCTCTTCCCCAAAGCGCTCCGTCTGCGGACGGGTCATGTAGACCGCATCCACGTTTTGCACCTGCCAGTCGGAGATGTCGGTGAACAGGGAGAGCTGGTGGGGCTTCTGCGGCGTGAGGTAGACCGCATCGGTCGAGCTGGCGAGGTCGCCCAGTTTGCGCACGTCGGCCCGCAAGGGTTCCACCGCGAACTCTTCCTTGAGGCGCCGCAGCACGTACTCCGGCATTTCAAAGCCCGGCTGCGGCACGCAAATGATGTTCGCGTTGAAACGCGCCAGGGCGTACACGAACGAGTGCACCGTGCGGCTGTACTTAAGGTCGCCGGCGAGCACCACCTCGAGCCCTTCGATCTTGCCGCGCTCGACGTGCAGGTTGTAGAGATCGCACAGGGTTTGCGTGGGGTGCTCGTGAGCGCCGTCGCCTGCGTTGATCACCGGTACCGGAGAGTACTGTGCGGCGAGCCGCGCCGCTCCTTCCGAGCTGTGCCGCAGAACGATCACGTCGGCGTAGCCGCCCCCCACGACGCGGATGGTGTCCGCCAAGGACTCGCCCTTCGATGCGCTCGACGTGCGCATCTCGGCGGCGGTCAACACGCCGCCGCCCAAGCGCAACATGGCCGACTCGAACGACAGTCGCGTGCGGGTGGAAGGCTCGTAAAACAAAGAAGCCGAGATCATGCCTCGGCACGTCTCGGCGAACCCGCGCGGGTCGGCGCTAAAGCGATCCGCGTGATGGAATAGGGCTTCGATCTCGGGGAGCGAGAGGTCGTCGATGGAAACGAGATGACGCGGCGCGGACATGAGTCGAAAGCTGCGCGATCCTACGCTTCGAACCGCGCGATTCCTACCCCGGCGCCGAGCCGATCTCGAATCGTGGCCGCAGGGGGCCTGGCTTCCGTCTACGGCAGCTCTTGTGGCAAGGCGCGTTGCGCTCGCTGCCAGGACGCTTCGTCTTGCGCCGCGGCGCAGGCAGCCAATCCCGCGATCTGCTCCGCATCCAAAGCCAACGGTCGGCCCCACGGTGGCTCGTCCCCTGCGCCCAGGCGCGCCCGCAAGGCCTGCAGGACCCGCTCCACCGCCCCGTGGGGATCCCGCAACACCTCTAAGGCGCCCTGCGCCGCACCCGGCCGATCCCCTTGCGTATCGAAACGCGTGGCACCGTCCGGCACGGGACCGTCGTAGCCCGGCGGGGCGAGGAACACGACCCAGTCGGCCGAGCGGGCCACCGCTTGACCGAGGGATTGCCCGCGGCCCTCCAGGCTGTCCGCGCCCACCTCGCGCCAACCGGCCGTATCGACCAAGTCGACCGGCCAACCGCCCAACAGGATGCGTTCGCGGATCGCGTCCCGAGTCGTACCTTGCTCCTCGGAAGTGATCACGCGCTGGTAGCCGAGCAAGGCGTTGAAGAGCGTCGATTTGCCCGCGTTGACCGGACCTTGCAGCACGACGGTCGTGGGCCGCAACCAAACTTGCGCCCGGCGACTCTCGGCCAGGATCGTTCGCAGGATTTGCTGCGCCGCGCGCCAATCCTCTGCGGGCAAGGCAGCTAGCGCGCGCACCAAGGCTCCTTCGGCCTGCGCCAGGGCGAGGCGCGCTCCCACTTCGCTGGGTGCTTGCGCCATCACCTGCCAAGCCCGTTCGATCCACGCTTCGGCCAAGCCGCGGCCGTTGGGTTCGCCGTGGGATGCCGTGCTCCCCGCCCCCAGCGCAGCCCGCACCCGCGCAAGCAACGGCGCGCTGCCGTGCAGGTGCAGCTCCGCATGTTGCGACCCGCGGCGCCAGCAGAGCGCCTCATCGAGGGGGCCATCGGGGCCGCGCAAAGCGACGAGGTGCAAGGTACCGGCCGGCCGCTCGGCAACCCCCAAACGTTGCAGGGCGGCCGACGTTTCCGCGCCGCGCACTTCGAGCACCGCCACTCCGGCGGCGCCGGCCGGCGTCAAGGTGTGCACCCAAAGGTCGGTCGAAGGCGCGCTCACGCGAGCGGCTCCTGTTCTTGTTGGGCTGCAAGGCGCAAGCCCGCCAACACGAGATGCGGGTCGACCACCAGGGGCCAACCCAACTCGGCCAAAGCCGCCTGGACCCAGGATGCAGCGCCGCCGGTCAAGACGATGGGCGGAGCTTGCCAGCTAGCCTCCGCCGCGATGCTGCGCACCAACCGCTGGGCAGCTCCTTGCAAGCCCACCACGATGCCGGCTGCGAGGGCTTCGCTCGTTTCGCGGCCGAGCGCGTGTGCATCGGGACGGGGCTGGACCCGCCACAGTTGGGCGCCGCCTTCTTGCAGGCTGCGAGCCAAGAGTTCCGGGCCCGGCGCGATAGCCCCTCCCAGGAAAGCCGGCCGGCCTGGGGTCTCGCTGGGGCCAACCGCATCCACGGTCATCGCTGTACCTACGTCGACCACCACGGCGGCGCGTTGGCCGACGCGCCGCCAAGCCCCGAGGGCCGCGTACAGGCGGTCCAAACCGGCCGTCTCCGGGTGGCGGATGCGCAGCTCCATGGGCGGGGTCGGATGCACCACGACGCGGCCGGCTCCGCTTTGACGCAAGCGCTCGGTCAACGCGTCCCGGCGCGCGCCGGACGCCACGCTCACCACCCAGGCGGTCGCGCCTTGCAGGTCGAGCTCCTGGGGCCAATCCGAGGATCCGCTTTCA
>JAUHXY010000315.1 GCA_030426785.1 bacterium | reverse complement strand
GCGGGGGGGGCGCCCGAATGGGGCAATTCGTCGCCCCCTCCGGTCAGGTAAGGCCGGAGGCGCTCTGCATCCACTTCAGGATACGGGCCGCACGAGCGTCAAAGGTATGCTCCTGCGCCCGCAAGCCCAGGGTTTGACCCAGTTTCTTACGCCGTCCGTCTTCTCGCAAAAGGGACTTCAAAGCTTCCGCTAGCGCGTTCCCATCATCGGGTTTGACGAAGACGGCTTCCTCGGGCCCGAGGATGTCCCGCATGCTGGGCAGGTCCGAGACCACCAACGGCAACCCCACCGCCATCGCTTCGAAGATTTTCAGGGGAGAGGTGTACTTGGCACTGATCGCCGGTGCGCTGCGGTTCGGGACCACCCCCACGTCCGCCGCTGCCAAGTAAAGGGGCACGCGCTCGGGCGGCTGGAAACCCTCGATCTGGACGTGGTCGAGGCCGCGGGCCAGGGCGCGCATGGCCTGCACGTCCGCTTCCATGCCGCCGGCGATCACAAAATGCACGTCGGTGAGCGTGCGCGACGCTTCGATCAAAACGTCGACCCCCTTCCAGGCCAACAAGCCGCCGGTGTACACCACGATGGGGCTCTCGGCCGGCAACCCCAAGACTCGGCGGGCTTCGGCGCGCTCGGGCAGGTCCCGGAAACGGCCGGCATCAAACGCATCGTGTTCCACGAGGATCTTGTTGGCGGGAACACCGAGCTCGAGCAAGTCCTCCCGCACACCCCCGGAGATCGCCAGCACCCCTTGGCACGCTTGCGCGGCCTCGAGCAACCAGCGCCGCCGCAAGTTCCCGCCAGGCACCCGGTGGATCTCGAGGAACAGGTCCTCCCGGCCGCGCAGCGCGTGGGCCGTTTCGATCTCGCGGCACAGGACGCGGGTGGGCTCCCCGGTCGGGAGACACCAACGCCTCACGTGCTGTGCCGCGCGGCGCGCAAAGGTCCATTCCTGCCAGCGGGCGGGCAGGTACTGCCACCGACGGGGAACGCGGTCGATCCAATCGACACAGCGCAGGGCTTGCACCTCCAGCGGCAACTCGGGGTCGAGGCCGTAGTGGCGCAACAGATCGTCCCGCTGCCAGAGCGGCGTATCCCGACGCTGGGCGTGCAACACGCGCACCGCTTCCCCCGCCCGTGCGAACGCCGCGGCCGCGTGCAAGACCTGCAGGCCCTGGGCGCGAGGCGAGGGCAGGCGGGTGTTGGCGATCAGGACCAGGCGGGGCATCAGCGCAGCCTAGGTCCGCCGGCAGCCCAGCCGGACTGTGGTCGCCAGGTTTTTCCCTGGAGTCCGAGCAACGCGAATGGGGTCCCTCCCAAGCCGCTCAAGCTCCGGGCCGGTCACTCGAAAGTCGCCCGGTCGTAAAAGGTGCCTTCGTACACCTCGATGCGTCGAACCTCGGTACCGCCACCCATTTGCTCGAAGGTGTTGGTCATCGTCAACGGGCCTTCGATTTGGAAGGACTGAGCGCGGTTCTTGTTCAAGTCCCACACCAGCTTGCCCTCGACCTCGAACTCAAACTCGATCGTGTTGGTGATCTCCAGATCGTCGGGCACATCCTCCACATCTTCGGGCAGTTCGAATTCGTTGACCACCTCCGCGCTGATCTCGCCACTGATTTTGATCGTGGCCAAGCCGTCCTCCGTCTTGGTCCACTCGCACTCCAACGCGCCGGAAAGGCTCTCGCGAAACTTTTCGTCGAATTCGTCCTGATCCTCATCGGCGACGCCATCCACCCAGATTTTCAGGTCTCCACCGGGGTTGCTGATCTGGTCAAACGCCAATGCGGGCAGCTCCCAGGTGCCCCCCTCTTCGATCCCCAACTCCGGATCGGGCAGCAAGAAGGCGTAGTCGGCCTCAACCAACAGGCCTACGAGCAGGTCCTCGTCGAGCTCTTCTTCGCCCGCAAACTCGATCTTGTAGCTCTCTTCGTCGGGCTGCCAAGTGAACTGCACCGTGCTGCCCGCTAGAGCGCTCTCGCCCTCCTCCTCGATTTCGGTGGATTCCCCTTGCGGGTCCGTAAAAGAACGTTTGTTGGAGTCCTCCAAGGTTCCGAAGGAGCGTTGCAGGCTTTGCAGCCGGCCGTCCTTCGTCGCACCGTAGGTGTCGGTGAACGTGGCGGACAGGCTCACTTCGATCATGCCGTCCGCACCATCCACATCCACTTCATGTTCCTCCCCTTCCAAAGTGAAGGTCATCTCCGCCGAGGACAGCTCGAGCAAGCCGCCGTTTTCGAAGGTCTTTTTGACGGTCGTTTCCGCCTCCGGGGCGAAATGGAGGGAGGTTTCCGACCAGCACAAGGTGGCCAACAAGGTGGCGGGCAAGAGCAGCTTCATAGGGCGCGAGCGAGAGGCGGGGGCGATACGGGCGAAGGGCAGCAGCGTAGCTCGGCTGCGCCAGAACCCGCAACGGGGGGCGCGGGTTTTCGCCCCCAGGAAAGGAGCTGACCGCGATCGGCGGGAGCCCGGGCAGGCCGTTGGTAGGGAGACGGACTCGAAGTGTTTGGATCCCATCGCATAGGACTCCTAGGATGCGGGGCCGATGCCCCCCTCGAACTTTCAAACCCTCGATTGGATCCTCGTCGCCGTCTACTTGCTCGGTACGGTCGGGATCGGCGTGTACGTCAACCGCTTCATTCGCGGCATGGGCGACTTCGTGGTGGCCGGGCGCGCCCTGCGAACGCGCCTAGGCATCGCCACCATGGTGGGTTCGGAGTTAGGCCTGGTCACCGCCATGTTCTCCGCGGAAAAGGGCCTGACCGGTGGGTTCGCCGCCTTCCACATCGGAGTGCTGGCGGGCATCGCCACCTTGGTGGTCGGTTTCACCGGCTGGATTGTCGTGCCCTTGCGGGAATTGCGCATCGCCACGATTCCCGAGTACTACGAACGTCGCTTCCGAAGCCGACCGCTGCGCATCTTCGGGGGTTTGTTGCTGGCCATCTCCGGCATCTTGAACATGGGATTGTTCCTCAAGGCGGGAGCGATCTTCCTGACGGGCTTAACCGGCTTGCACGACCCAACCCTCGTGAAGTGGGTCATGACCGGCATGATCGTTTTGGTGCTGATCTACACCTCCCTGGGCGGCATGGTGTCGGTCATCATCACCGATTACGTGCAGTTCGTCGTGCTCTCCTTGGGATTGCTGGTGGCGTGCGGCATCGCGGTAGTGAAACTCGGTTGGACGAACATCGTCGAGCAGGTGCAAGTGCTGCACGGGGACGCTGGCTTCAATCCCTTTCATGGAGAAGGGTTCGGTCCTTCCTATGTCGTTTGGATGTTTTTCGTCGGGATCATCTCCTGTGCCGTCTGGCAAACGGCGGTCATGCGGGCCTGTGCCGCGGAGAGCACCGCTGTGGTCAAGCGTCTCTACAAGTGGTCTTCCCTGGGTTTCGTGATCCGGTCGGTGTTGCCCATGTTCCTCGGGGTTTGCGCGCTAACCTACGCCGCCCAGGACCCCACC
>JAUHXY010000059.1 GCA_030426785.1 bacterium | reverse complement strand
AGGATGAAGGACACGATCAGGGCCGCGCCGATCAGCATGGCCGGCTCCATCAGGGCGAGGAACCACTTGACGGTGCGCGGCACCTCTTCGTCGTAGTAGTCCGCGAGCTGTCGCCAGGAGGACGACAGGTCGCCGGAGGTCTCTCCGATGTGGGTCATCTGGATCAGCAGCGGGTCGAACTCGCCTTCCTTCTCCAGGCTTTCGGTGATGGTGCGGCCGCTGCGCACCCGCTGGCTGACGCGGCCGAAGCTGGCCGCCATGTGTGCGTTGCCGCAGGTGCGGCCGGCCACGTCGAGAACCGTGCCGATGTCGCAGCCCGCCCCTTGCAGGGTGCCGGCGGTCGAGGCGAAGCGGCTGGTGGCCAACATGCGCGCGAGGTCGCCGTAGCGCGGCACCTTGAGGCTCCAACCCGCACAGCGCTCGCGAATCTTCGGGGAACGACGTCCGATCCAAACGAGCGCGGCGCACACCACGGCTCCCGCACCGATGGCGGCTAGGTTGCCCACCAAGAAGTCCGACAACCCCATCACGATCCGCGTCTCGCGCGGCAGGTCGGCGCGACCGCCGGGGAAGAGCTTCATCAGCCGTGGCAACACGAAGGTGAGCAGGACGATGATCAACCCCAGGATGGCCGTCATCAACAGAACCGGGTAGACGAGGGCCTGCATCGTGGTGACGCGGATCGCTCGCACCCATTCAAGGTAGGCCGAAAGGCGCGTCAGCACCTCCGGCAACGCGCCGGAGATTTCCCCCGCACGCACGCATTCGCGGTAGACCTCGGGGAAGGACTTCGGATCTTCTTTGAGGGACTCCGACAAACTGTTGCCCGACTCCAGGCTCGCGGCCATGCGCTGCACGAGGGTGCGGCCACGCGTCGTGCGCATGCGGCCCCCCACGCCCTTCAAACCGGCCAACATGGGCACGCCCGCACCGAGCAGGGTGGCCACTTGGGTGGTGAAAAAGACGAGTTCCGAGCGGTTGAACCCCTGCCGGGAGGCGAGGGCGCCTACCTTCGAAACCTTGGCTTTGACCAGGGTCAAGCCCTTGGTTTCCAGCAGCCGATCGAGGTCGAGTTCGCTCTTGGCCTGGGCCAAGCCCGTCACGTTCTGCCCCCCGTAGGTCACCGCTAAGTATTCGTACTGCTCCATGGCGATCGCCTACCCCTCGTCCTCCAAGCGCTCCACGGCGTTGACGCGCAGCACCTCTTCGATGGTGGTGATGCCTTTGCGAACCTTCTTGCGGCCGTTCTCGGCCATGTCTTGGAAACCCGCCGCTTGGGCCAAGCGATGGATTTCTTTTAGGTTCGCGCCGTTGCGCAGAGAATCGCCAAACCCCGGCGGCGGTACGAACAACTCGTGCAACACCGTGCGTCCGGAGAGCCCCAAGTGCCCGCAGTGATCGCAGCCCGCGCCTTTGCGCGGCGTGCCGATTTCGCCTTCCAGCAAAATCACCTCGGCCGGCGTGGGTTCGTAGGGCTGCGCGCACATGGCGCAGACCTTGCGCACCAGGCGTTGACCGACGATGCCCGCGAGACAATCCTCGAGCAGGTAGGCGGGCACGCCCAGGTCGACCAGCCGCGGCACCGCTCCGATGGCGCTATTGGTGTGCAGGGTGGACAGTACGAGGTGCCCGGTCATGGCCGCCTTGATGGCCATGTCGGCCGTTTCGCCGTCACGGATCTCCCCCACCAGGATGACATCGGGGTCTTGGCGCAGGAGCGCGCGCAAGCCTTCCAAGAAGCCGTACCCGATGCTGCCTTCCACTTGGCTTTGGCGCACGAGCGGGATCTGGTATTCGACCGGATCCTCCACCGTCGCGACGTTGCGTTGGATGGCGTCTACGAGGGCCAGCATCGAGTACAGGGTGGTGGTTTTTCCACTGCCGGTCGGACCGGTCACGAGGAACAAGCCGTGGGGCCGTTCGCTGATCGCCTGCAATTGTTGCCGCGTCCACGCCCCGAAGCCGAGCGCGCCCAAAGGCACCGTGCCCGCCGAGCGATCGAGCACCCGCAACACCAGGTTTTCGCCGAAGGACACGGGCATCAGGCTCACGCGCAGGTCGACTTGGCGCCCATCGACTTGGACGCGCATGCGGCCGTCCTGGGGCCGGCGACGCTCGGCGATATCGAGGCTGGAGAGGATTTTGACCCGCGAGATGAGCGCTTCGGTGGCTTCGCGCGGCAGGCTTTCCCCGGCCACGAGCACCCCGTCGATGCGATAGCGAACGCGCGTCAAACCCTCCTCGGGCTCCACGTGGATATCCGTCGCGCCCCGGCGCACACCGTCTTGAATGAGCGCATCGGTCAGCTCCTCGATGGGATACAGCGTCTCGCCGTCGTCGTTGGGCTCAGCAGCGCTCAGGATGGTCGTGATCGGTGACGTGCGCGCGGCCAAGTACTTGCGCAGCAGCAGCGTCATGTCACCCGGAGTCACCAGGGAGATGTCCAGCGGGTAAGGGAAACGCTGGCGGACCGCAGAGACCTTCTGGGGATCGCCGGGGTCGGTCATAGCGACGTGCAGCACGCCGGCTTCGATGCGCAAGGGGAACGCGCCCGTCTCCTGCACGAAGGAGGGATCGAGGGCCGCCACCAGGAGCGGGTCGGGTTGGATGTCGCCGAGTCGCAGGAAGGGCAGCCCGTACGACTCCGCCATGACCTCCGCCAACGCGTCCTGCCGTACGAACCCGAGGGAGAGCAGAATCTCTCCCAACGGCCGGTGCACACGGCGCTGCTCGCGCAGCGCGACGTCCAATTGGGATTCGTTGATGTGGCCCCGCGCCAGCAGCGCGTCGCCCATCCGAATGCGGGTGGTGGGTTCGGTCAAACGACTACCTCTTGGTCTCCAGCTTGCCGTCGCCGTCGTTGTCGGTTTCCTTCATGACCAGCTTGCGGGTCTCGCGGTATTGATCGCGATAGTGCTTGCTAAGGAGCGCGGCTTGGCCGGGGCTCAGCACCCGCGGGGTCACGAAGACCAACAGCTCACGGCGGTCGGAGGCATCGATATCGTTGCGGAAGAATCGACCGAGTACGGGAATGTGCATCAGGCCCGGCACGCCTTCGTCCGTGTCGCGGCGACGATCCTGCATCAAGCCGCCCAACACGATGGTGTCGCCGTCCTGCACCAAGAAGGTATTGGCCAACTTACGCGTGTCGAGGATGGGGATGTCGTTGAAGGTATTGACCACCTCGGACAACTCCAGATCGATGACGACTTGCAAAATGCCCTGTTCTTGGATGGCGGGGGTCGCCTTGAGCTTGATGCCCGCTTCCTTGTAGGCCACCTGTTCGGTGATGTTGCTGCCCAAGCCGTCGCCGGTCTCGGTGGTGCTGGTGGTTTCCACGTACGGAACCTCTTCCACCACGTCGACCTTTGCTTCGGTGTTGGTGACCGAGATCACGCGCGGCGCACTGACGAGCTCAAGACCGACGTAGCGGCGCAGGGCGGTCATGTTCAAAGTCGGGTTGCCGTCTTGGTTTTCGAGGGTCAGGGAGAAAGCGCCCGGGCTGCCGCCGAGGGTCGTCGCCACCTGGTAGGCGGCGTCGTTCCAGCTATCGGAATAGCTGTGGCGCAGTCCGAGTTCGAAGTTGTTGTCCAAGATGGCTTCGAAAATCGTCACCTCGAGCAGCACCTGCGGCTTGACCCGGTCGACCGCCGCGAGGTACGCCCGTACGGTATCCAGCGTGCGCTGAGTACCGTCCACCAACACCACGTTGCGGGAGGTGTCGATCACGATGCGCGAATCGCCGGCCAAGGCGCTGAGCTGTTCGGCCACATCGGCAGCGGCCACGGACTGCAGCGGGATCGCCGCGGTCACCGGGGCTTGTGCATCGGTCGACACCACCGAGAAGATTCCGGCCGCGTCCTGTTGCAGGCGCAGATCATGCTGCGTCAACAAGGAGCGCAGGGCATCGTCGATCTTGACCTTGGGGAACGATGCGTGCACCGGGATGTCGAGGTTGCCTTCGAGCAGAATGTTGACCCCCGCTTGCGCGGCGATGCTGTTGAGTGCCTCCCGCAGGGTTGTGCCACGCAGGTTGAGCTCCACCTCCTCGTCCCCGCCGATTTTGGGCCAAGTGGCCTCTAGGCTGTGGGGCGACACGAACAGCTCCGGCTCCGCAGCCTCGGGCAACGGCGCGTGGATGGGCGATTGGGTCAGTGCCTCGAGCAGGTCCGGGTGGAACAACCCCACATCCGACTCCACCGCTTGGCAGGCGAGCAGCAGGGACAAGGGCAAACTTTGCAGGATGAGTTTCATTCGATTTCCGTTTCGATGTCGGAGGAATCCACCGGGGGAAGGTCGGTCGGAGAAGCGGTGCTGGGGCGGGCCACTTGCGGTGCGCCGAGCGGCGGCAGCTCGACCCATAGGGATTCACCGTCCAAGGACAGCACCACGCCGTTGCGGCGAATCTCGTCGATGCGCAGCCCCGGAGCAGGTTCTTGTCCTTCGGCGTAGCTCAGGGTTCCGAAGAAGGCGCGGTGGCCCTTCGGGCTGATCATGACCCCCTGCAACGGATGGTTGGCCACCCAGTCGCTCACAAGGGTTTGGGAAACGGGGTCTTCGCTTTCGGCTACGACCTGGGGGACCGAGACAGGCGTCGTGGTGGACTTATCGAGGCGATAGGCCTTGAAGTTGCGCAGGGCCGACAGCAACTCGCCCGAAGCTTTGGCACCGGGGGCGGGCTGGGATCCCGCAGGGCTGGTGGTCGGTTCGGAAACGACCAATCCCCCGTCGAGATCATCGGCGAGGACGTCGAGATCGTCCGGGACGGGCCCCGAACTCGCTTGGGTTCCACCCGTGATGAAGTCCGGCAAATACTGTCGCAAGCCCGGAATCCAAATGGACGAGGCGCCGCCTGCGAGTACGGTCAATAGCGCCATTTGCTTGATCGAGGTCATTCTATGGGTTCCTCCAGGGTGGGAATGCCTTCCTGTTCTTCGGTTTCGGGCGTGATGAAGTTGGCTGCGGGAGCGTAGTGAAAGATCCCCAGGCGCAGCTCGTAGCCGTAATGGCCGCCCGGCCCGTGATCGGCGTTCGCGTCGATCGCGTGGACGCAGGTCGGCCAGCCTTGACTGCGCAATCGATCGATCAAGGCCAAAGCAGCGTTGCGGTGGCCTTCCGCGGAGAGCGCGATGTTGCGCTCGACGACCACCTGCCCTTGCAACGCCTCTCCGCGCCGCTCGGGATCCGACATTTGGATGCGGGTCAAGTCCATGCCCACGTGGCGAGCCGCATCGCGCACCGCACCGTGCACGACCAGTTCCTCCTGCCAACCGGGAATCAGATCCCGGAGCATGTGGTTCATCTCGTCCAGCAGGGCCACTTGTTCGGTCACGTCGCCGAGGGCTTGCCACTCGCGCTGCTTTTGTTGCGCATACTCGAAACCCGATTGGGCCACGGACTCTTGGCGCAGCGCTTCGCGATACTCCAGATAGCTCGGCGTCGTGACGCCCATCACCGCGATGGGCACCAACAAGGCCGGGGCGAGCAAAACGAGGCGGCGATAGCGCGCGCCGTCGCGCAGATTGTGCACCGTGGCTCTCAAGGCGTTTCCTCCTGGACGGGCGGCGTGCCGATCGCGCCGGTGATTCGGAATTCCAGCCCGGGCAACCCCGAGCGCGTGCCCTGAACCGTCGCCGGCAGGCGCAGCTTGAACGAACGGATCTTGGGGTGATCGGACAAGGCCGCATCGATCGCCGCCAAGGCTGGCGTGGAGATCGCCGGATCCACCGCCACGCGACCGGTCGCCGAGAAGCTCATCTCCCCGCCGCCGTCATCGAAATGCACGCTCTCCAGCACAGCGTGCCCCGCGAATGCGGAACGGACGAGCTCCATCCACTCGGAGAGTTCGATCCCGGCCGTTCCGATTTGGGTCGCGAGTTGGCTGCGTTGTTCCACTTCGCTGCGTCGTGATTGGATCGCGGAGAGGTCGCTCTGGATGACGTCCAAGTCGGGTACATCTACGGAGAGCGCCGCGGTGGTTGTCGATAGCCGGTTGGCCTTTTGGGCGAAACGTCCCTGGAACCAGCTACCGCCCCACACACCGAGCAACAGCATGCCGAGCACGGTCGTCGCGACCCAGCGGCGTTGCACGGGCATGGGCAGGGTGAAGTCGCCTTCGGGGCCTTCTCCGGCCGCACAGGTCGCTAGATAGGCGGCCCGCGTCTCTTCGAAGGGCTCGCCTTCCTCTCCGCCGACGGCCAAGAACTCGGAATTGGGCAACGCGGCCTTGCAGGCCAGTTCGAAGGGCTCGGCCTCCTCGTGGGTCAAACCCGCCACGAACAAGTCATCGATCGCTCCGCCTCGCGAGAAGCGGCGCCAATAGCTCTCGAATCCGCGCATCTCTTGCAACACGGACGCGGCCATGGCGCTGTGGGCTTCGAAGCGTCCAGGTACAAAGGATTGCTGGACCAGTTCGCCTCCCGCGACCAGGGAGATAGCCACCCCGGCGTCTTCGACCCCCGCGATCACCCAAGCTTCGTCGTCTGCGCCGGTCGAAAGATAGCTCTCCGCAGTGCGCAGCATGGCTTGGCGGGCGAACAAGAACCGCTTGGGGCGGAAGCCGTCTTTGATCAACTGCAACTGCAGGGAGCGCAGATCCTCCAAGCGCATGGCGGAGACCAACCAGCGTTGGTCCGTTTCCCCTTCGTTGTTGGCCAAGGGCATGGCGTTGAAGACCACTTGGTGTACTTCGACCTCGAGCAGGTTGGCCGCTTTGCGCCGCAGGATCGAGCGGGTTTCCTTGGACGGCACTTGCCCTAAGGAGAAGGTGCGAGTTTGCACCTGCTTGCCACCGAGCAGCACGGTGCACTTACCGGGCCGCACGCCGCTTTCTCGTACGAGACCACGGGCGACGCGCACCTGGTCCTTCGGGGACAAACTCTCCGTTTCGTCCCGTCGGTAGCCACACTCCCTATCCCCGGGTCGCGGGATCCACTCGACGCGTCCGTTCCCAAAAAACAGGATCGGACGCAGGGCTTTGTTTTGCGATTTCGCTGCCATGATGCGCTGAGGAGAGGGTCGCTGCGTTCCACAGAACGGACCGACTTCCCGCATCCATCGACCCGGCGGCAGGGATGCTTGAGAGCCCAGTAACGGGTTCCCGTGGAATCCAAATGGGCGTTCGAATCGGGCTGGAAAGGGTTTCCGGCAAAGCGCCGCCGCCTCGGAAAAGCTTGCAGGAATCCGCTTTGGGTGCATGGCGAAGCGCTCCGCTCGACAGCGTTCTTGCGCTACCCCAGGGGAGGGCAGCCTTCAGGAAAGCGTCACAACTCCCGAAGAAGGAGTTCCGCCGGCATTCCCGGCGCCTTCCCTATGTCGCTCCCCGCTCCTCGTAGAACCCGCTCTGGCTTCACCCTCGTCGAACTGGTGATCGTGATCCTCGTCACGGCGACCTTGATTGGGATCGTAGCCCCAAAAGTGCAGCGCCAAGGCGCCAAAGCCCGCGATGCACGCCGCATCCAAGACCTGCGCACCGTTGTAGAAGCGATCGAACAATACCGCCTGGACACCGGGGACTATCCGACCCACGGTGGTTTGAGCGGCGGCTGGGATCGCAGCAGCGACGGCGACTTTATCCCGGTGCTCGTGCAAACGGGGTACCTGCGGGGCCCCTTGCAAGACCCCAGCGACTCCCCCAACCACTACTTCGTGTATCGCCGGTTTTCCCGCGGCAACCACGGTTGTGTGGGACCGGGAAACTTTTACGTCGTCGGGATTCGCAGCTTTGAGACCGACGCCGCCCGCGCCAAGTTCCAGGGCCGGTTTGCCTGCAGCGGCCGAGATTTCGGCGCGGACTTGGACTACGTCACCGGTGGCGGGGCGTCCTACCAGTAGGCGCGTCTAGAGCCCCGCAAGGGCTTGCCGCAGGGCCGCCGTCGCTTTGGGCGCGAGCCCCACGCGGAAGCGCCCGTGGCGATCGACCGTGGCTGGTGTGGCGTTCGTGGTGTCGGATTCCGCCGCTTCGGGAGCGAGCTGCCCGCTCCATCGCAAACCGCCGGCCAACTCCAAGCGCAGGGAGAGCGCGCCCGGTTCGCCCTCCCAGGAGGCCGACCCGGCGCCGTGAATCTCGCGCAGGGTGATGCGGCTCAGGGCCGTCAGCAAAGCCTCGACGCGCGTGCGCGGCACGATCTCACCTTGCGCGTTCTGCCATTGCAGCCGCGAACCGGGTTGCAGGCTCCATTCTCGAACGGGCTCATCGGCAGCCCCCTCGATGGTGATGCGCTGCACTAAGTCTTTGTCGAGCGGCATCCAGCGGCTGTCCGCCCACGGCGCCCACGCAGCGGGAGCCCGTTGGTCGAAGTGCGGGGCGCGGTAGACCGCTACCCCGTCGAAACGGCGCACGTAGCGCGCGCGACCGCCGGGAGCCAAGTCCCCTTGGAACAGATCCGCCAAAACCCGGCCATCTTCCGCGGTCACCCGCAAGCGCACGCCTTGGCCCTCTTGCACGCCGTACCTGGCGTGGCTGGCCTCGTCCTCGGTCAACAAGTCCAGGGTGGTCAGGGTGGCCAAACCCTGCAGAAGGCTTTCGGTGAGCTGCGCACGCACCGGGAAGCCGTGGTGGTTTTCCATCACCCAGTGGCCGTCGCTGTGGCGGGTTAGGAGCAACTCGCGCTCGCCCTCGGGAGCGCTGGGGTGCTGCACCTCGACGCGCACCGCTTGATCGACCGTAAAGGGCGCGAACAATGGTTGCGCTTCGCGCGCCGCTTCTTGGCGTGGCCACGTGGCGACGTCTAGGGCGCACAGGAGGACGAATGCGATCGCCAAGATTCCCAGCAAGCGATTCGAAATCATGCCGAGGATCGCTCCTTCCAGTTCCAGAAACCGCCCGCGAGGAACACGAGCGCCAACGCGGATAGGACGGGCCACAACATGACCAACCAGCGCTTTCGAGCGGCGCGTCGGTCCGCTTGATCGAGGCGTTCGAGCCGAGCGCGCATTTCCGCCGAGGTACGCGAGGTGTCGGGACCGTACAAACCTTCGGCGCGGCGCTCTTCTTCCTGGAAGTTGCGCAGGGGCCGATCTCGCGGCTCTTTGCTGCGCACTGCGATCAGGTCTTCTTCTTGCGACAACCAATCGATCCAATTGTCGAACAAGGCCAAGTTCGGTGCTGAAGCGGAAGGCAAAATCGGTGCGTAATCGCCCGGCAAAGGATCGCGCAACCAATCGGAGTCCCCCACCAGGACGACCTGCGCATCGGCTTGCCCTTCGATCACCGTCTCTTCGGTCGTAGCCACCTTGCCGCCCCGTTCGTCGCGGGTGGCGTCAAAGGGGGCGGGCGCTCCCTTTTGGAAGGGCGTCGCAAAACGCCCCGAGAGCACGACGGCCAAGGGAATCGATTGTCCCTTCCCGCTGGCCAAGAACGCGCGAGTCTGCCCTTCGATCTGGTTGACGGAGCCTTTGGTTTGCTCGATCAGGTCGATCCAGTAGGAAGCGGGCGAGCTGTGCACCACGTCCAAGCGCGTCACGCCCGGCGGCGGAGTGGCTGCGCGGAAGCCGTGCGCCCAGAAGAACTGCACCCCCTCCGAACGGGCGGTGGCGGGGAAGGTGCGCTCGAAAGCGGCGGCGGGCAACATCGGACAGGCGGGGTCGGGCACCGGATCCAAGCGCCCCTGCTGGGTCGGTTGGCCGTTTTCGTCCAGGTCCTGCACGATCACGCGCCGGATCCCCGGACGTTCGGTGTCCCACACGTGTGCGACTTCGAGGGGTGCCCCCCAGGCGCGCAACAAGGCTTCCAATCCACTCGGCTTCTGTTCGCTGCCCTGCGTGGCGTGGAGGGCTGTGCCCCACGGGCTCGACGCAACCAGGTCGAAGGCGATCAGCACGCGCCCGCCGCGCTGCACGAATTGATCGAGCGCGAAGACGGCTCGCGGATGCCAATCCTGGGGGCGCAGCACCAACAGGAGGTCCAAGTCCTCCGGGATCGAGCTGCCCGCCTCGAGGGCAGCAACCGGGACCTCGACCACGTCCATGCGCCGCTTGAGGCGTTCCCGCAAGCCGAGGAACTGTCCGTATTCGATCGGAGCTTGTTCTTGGGCCAGCGGCACGCCGCACCAACCCAGGCGCAGCTTTTCGTCCTGCAACAGCCGTTGGACCGCGCTGGCGAAGTCCACTTCGAGGCTCCAAGGGTTGAGCCACGGCAAGACCTCGGTGCGGCTGCGATAGCGCAGCACGGCGCCAAGGGAAACCAACTGCAAGTTCTGCTCCCCGCCTTTGGTGGTGGAAACCGGCAGGGGGTCGATCCCGAAGCTCTGCGCCTCGCTCGCAGCGGCGCTCAGGACCGAGGGGTCTTGGAAGGTGATGCCCATCCGACCCTGGGACAGGCGCTGGAGTTCTTTGAGCTGCGCCTCCACCCGCGCTTTGATGAGGGCCATCTCGCCGGAGCGCACGTCGGCGGTCACGAAGGCCTTGACCTGCAAACGATCCTCCAGGCGCCCCAAAATCGCTTGCGTGCCCGGGCTGATCGCGAACAGTTGGTCCTCGGAAAAGTCGTGGCGCTGGCCCAGATGGCGTTGGGCAAGGCGCACGCTCTGCACCAACAAACCGAGCGCGAGCAAGGTCGCGTAGGCTGCCTTCCAACGTTGCTTTCGACGTGCTTCCATGGGATCCGAGGCCTATTGCAGGCGGCGCCGCTCCAAGATCACGGTGTTCCAGAAAAGCCCCATCACGGCGAGGCCCAAGAAGTACACGGCGTCGGCCGTCACCCACACGCCGCGCGCGGCGGTGTCCAGGAAGTGCGCCTGGGGTGAGGCGGCTTCTAGCCAACCGGCCAAACCGGCCGGGGCATAGCCCACCAACATGCGCAGCAGCCACAAACTGCCCAAGACGAGGCTCGCGATCAAGAAGGCCACCAGCTGTTCGGAGGTCAACGCGGAGGCGCACATGGCCAATGCGGTGTAAGCGGCCACGAGCCCCGCGCTACCGAGCAAGCCGAGCCCCACCGTGCTCCAATCCAACGGTCCCAAACCGGCCACGGTCCAGGCCAGCGGCAGCGTGACCAACACCACCGCAAAAAACACCACCGACCACGCCGCGAGGAACTTGCCCAGCACCCACTCCCACGATTGCAGCGGGTAGGTCAACATGAGCTCTTCGGTGCCCGCGCGGCGCTCTTCGGCCCACAACCCCATGGTCACCGCGGGCACGACCAAAGCGAGCGACAGCGGCAACCAAGTAAACAGGGTCAACAGGCTCGCTTGCCCCCCATCCCAAAGCCCCGGCATCGGAACGGGGCCGATGGGATAGCCGATGAAGTAAAACAGGCCCGCCTGCACCAGGACGAACACCGCGATCAACACGTAGGCCAAGGGGGACGCAAAGGAGTCGCGCCACTCCCGGGCCAGCACCAACCAGGCGCGCCTCATGCGGTAGCCTCCTCGCCGGCGGCTCCGGCCGTCTCACGACCGCGGGTGTGATGCAGGAAGACCTGCTCCAAAGTCGCCGTCTCATGACGCAGTTCGCTCAGACGCCAGCCGCGTGTTTGCGACTCGTGGGCCAAGCGCTCCGCTACGCCGTGCGGGTCGTCCACCTCCAGGTGGTAGCGCACCCGGCCTTCGGCACCCTGCACGGTTTGGGCCAACGCGAGCACGCCCGCGATGCTCAGCAGGGCTTGCGGCGCCTCCGCAGGCGGCTCCACCAGGGTGAGCGCCACCCGGCGGTGTTGCCCCGCCCCCAGGTCGAGCAGGTCCCCGTCGGCGACCAATCGCCCGCCAGCTAGGATCAAAGCCCGCCGACAAACCTCTTCCACCTCCGGCAGGATGTGGGTGGACAACAAGATCGTTTTGTCTTTGGAAAGCTCGATGACGAGATCGCGAATGCGCACGATTTCGGCCGGATCCAATCCACTGGTGGGTTCGTCGAGAATCAGAACATCCGGGTCTGCGATCAACGCTTGTGCCAATCCGACGCGCTGCTTGTATCCCTTCGAGAGGGTGCGGATGCGGCGCGTCGTGTAACCCTCCAGGTCGCAGCGCTGCACGACCCGCTCCAAAGCGTCCCGCGCGGCAGCCTTCGACAAACCGCGCATGCGCGCCCCAAACGCCAGGTAGCGGTCCACGCGCATCCCCCGGTACAAAGGAGTGTGCTCCGGCAAGTAGCCGATGCGCCGCCGGGCGGCGAGGTCTCGGCCCAGGATCGGCTCCCCCATGATCTCGACGCTGCCCTCATCGGGCACGAGGTACCCGGTCAGCATCTTCATGGTGGTGCTCTTCCCAGCACCGTTCGGGCCGAGGAAGCCCACCACCTCGCCGCGCCCGATGGTAAAGCTCACCCCCTGGGCGGCTTGCACGTCCCCATAGCGCTTGCCGAGCCCCACCGCACGGATGATGGGCTCGGAGGCGGGCGCAGCGCCGGGCTCGTGGGCCTGGGGGTCAGCGACGGGCGGCGATTCGGGCAAGGCGCAGTGCTCGCAGGGGTGGTTACGCTTCGGGGTCGACCTCGAAACGGGTGAGGAAGTCGTCGGTCTTCTCCACGTCCGAGAGGCGGGTAATGAGTGTGTCCATCGCCTCGGCCCAGTGCAAGCGCGAGAGCACCCGCCGCAGGGTGTGGATCAGCCTTAGACGCCGCATGCCCACCAGTTTCTCTTCTTTCCGCGTCCCCGACAGCTCGATGTCGATGGCCGGGAAGATGCGCCGGTCCGCCAGGCGCCGCGAAAGCACCAATTCCATGTTGCCGGTGCCTTTGAACTCCTCGAAGACGAGCTGGTCCATGCGGCTGCCCGTTTGGACCAAGGTGGTTCCCAAAATGGTCAGGCTGCCGGCCTCCACGGTGTTGCGAGCGGATCCGAACAGCTTGCGGGGGCGTTCCATCGCTTTGCTGTCCAAGCCGCCGGACATGGTGCGTCCGGAGCTCGCGTAGTTGTTGTAGGCGCGCGCGAGGCGCGTGATGGAATCTAGCAACAGCACGACGTCTTCGCCCATCTCCACCAGGCGCATGGCCCGGCGCCAAGCCACCTCGGCCACCTGGATGTGGTGCTTGTCGGTCTCGTCCGCCGTCGAGACGAAGCAGGTTCCGCGGGTCAGCGAACGCTGCCATTCCGTCGCCTCTTCGGGACGTTCGTTGACGAGCAACACCATCAGGTGCACGTCGGGATAGCCGACTTCGATGCCCTTGGCGAAGGAGCGCAGAATGGTGGTCTTGCCGCTCTTGGGCGGCGCGACCAACAGGCCCCGTTGCCCGCGGCCCACCGGGGCCAGGATGTCCATGATGCGCATGGATACGTCCCCGGTGATGTCCCCCACCGCGTAGTGGAAGTCGGGGTCGACGCTGGTCAAGCTTTTGAAAGGTGTCGTCCGCAGCCACGCTTTGGGCTCTTTCCCGTCGATTTCGGCGATGTCGACGAGTTGGAACTTGTGCTTTTGACCGCGCGAGATGCGGCCCTTGATCATCATGCCGTCGCGCAGTTTCCAGCGCTGGATGAGGTGTTTGGGTACGAAGATGTCCCGCTTGCACGAAAGGTATTGGTTGTCGGCTTGGCGCAGGATGCCGACGTTGCCCTTGTCGAGCACGAACATGCCTTCGCCCTCTTTGGGAATCCGTTCGGGCTTGTCTTTGCCGGAGCCGCCCTTTGGGCGCGAGCGAGGTCCGCGACCGTCCTCCTTGGAGCGCTTGCGCGACCGGGAGCGACGTCCTTCGCCGGACTCCTCGTCCGCATCGGAACGTTCGTCGACCGGATCGGGCGGCAACTCCGGATCGGCCACCTGCTCGGGAGCCGGGGCGCGCCGACGACTGCGCTTCTTGCGCGGCGAACTCTCGCTCGATTCGCCGGAGCCACCCTCTTTGCGCGACGAGTGGCGGCGTACTTTTCTAGGCTTGGACCCGTCCTCGACCGCGTCCTGGCTGCGGGAGCGGCGCGGCTTGCCTTCGGAGCCGTCGCTCTCGGACTTGCTGCGGCTGCGCGCCTTGGCTTTGCGCTTCGGTTTGGGCTTGTCTTCGGAATCCTCTGGGCCTTGGCTCTTGCGCTTCGCAGACGCGCGCCGGGCGCGGCGCTTGGGTGACGCTTCACGGTCGGCGATGGAGCCGAAGGGCAGGGGGCCGGTGTCACCGGCGGATTGAGACGAGTCTTTGGAAACCAAGGAGGGTTCCTCCAGATCCGGGGTACGGCGGGCGGGGTCGGTGACCCGTTCGGCCGGGGATGGGGAGCCGGGCTCGCGGCGAGGCAAACCAGGTGGTTGGGGGTTCCGAGCGCTGGGCTCTGGCGAAGAAAATGGGAAGGGGGCCGCCGAGTCGGCGTCCAGGGCCTGCCCGCAGGTGCGGTGGCAGGTCCTGTGGGCTGAGAGAGCCTCACCGGGAGAACCTCGCCCAGCGTGCTTCCATCAGGCCCTAATCAGGGATTCGTGATGGTGCGCGCTCGGCGGCGGCGTAGCGGCCTCCGCGGGAATCGTGCTGGCCTGCAAGACCAGCGAGCGATTGGGGAAACCGAGGAGGTCTCCCCTCGGGCGGAGCGCCCACGACCGGGACAGGCGTTGGCCCTGTTCCCGATGGATCCAGAGTGGCCCGGAAGGGCTGCTGGATCAAGGCTTGATTGTAACCCAGGAGGCGAAGAAGCTCCTCAAAACCCCAAAATCGGGCCTTGATGGGACTTGGGTGGGGGTCGGAGGAAGACCGACCCAAGGCCGCCGGGGGCGGAACCCAGCGGAGGACGACCCGACAGGGCCTAGTCCTTGTTCTACCAGCGCGATCGCGCCATCCCAACTCCTGGGAACCATGCCCCATCGAGAGGCCAGCAAGCCATGTCGATGGGCAGGGAAGGTGGTCGGGGTGAGAGGATTTGAACCTCCGACCTCTGCGTCCCGAACGCAGCGCTCTACCAAGCTGAGCCACACCCCGCCAAAGGTCGCAAGAAGGTAGGCCCCCGCAGAGGCTCCGTCAACCATGGGCAGCGGCTTTGCTGGCCAGTTTTCGGGGGGCGCCCCCCTACTACCCGCCCAAGTCAGGCTAGGCCTCTGGAGCCAAGCCGCGCAGCCGGGCCACCCGCGAACTAGCGTCCCAGGTCCACGAACACCCCGCCGGTCTCTTCCGCGAGGCGTTTCATGAACACCTTCTGGAACTCACCGATCGCAATGGTGTGGATCACAACCTTGCGCAGTTGGTTGGCCTCCAGGACCTTCTCGAGGATCGCGTCGATCTTCGTGTAGTAGCCGGTCGTCGGCCGTCCGTCCGACAGGAAGAAGATCGTGTCGACCTCCACGTAGTAGGGATCCTGTTTCGGCTTGCCCTTGCTCGGCACCACCGAGACGCCCAACGCGGTCGCCAAGGCGGCCCAGGTGTTGGTTTTGCCCTCTTCGAGTCCCGCGAGCCCCGCAAAACCGGCCTCGACGAGCTCCTGCTTCGAGTTCCCCCCGAGCGGCTCCAACGCCTTCACCCAGTTCAAAGCGTTGGACTTATTGAGCACGTTGGCGGGCACGAGCGACTTCTTCCAAGGCTTCACGTTGGTCGCGAAGGACAGGATGTTGAAGTTCACGTTCTTGTCGAGTCCGTCGATCGTGCGCGCCAGCTCCGTCTTGGTGATGTCCATGCGCGAGTAGGAGGGATAGTCCCCGTCCTTGAAGCGCTCCTTTTCCGACACCTCGTCTTCCATGGAGCCCGAAACGTCGATCACGAACAGGATCGAGCGACTCGGCGTCGCCACTCCGTGGTAGCTCGTGGCGCCCGCTTTGGGCTTGTACAGTTCGCGGTTCTTTTCCCGTTTCGCGAGGATTTTGGCGATTTCCTCGTCGCTGGGCATTTCGTAGCGATCCCCGTAGGCGTTCCAGAAGCTGCGCCAAGTGGAAGCATCTTTGATCTCTCCGCGGCCCGTCAACGCGTCGAGCGCCAAAGCGATGTCGTCGTTGAGGCGGCCTTCCTCTTGCTCCATGCGTTCGATCAACACGGGAATGCTCGAGCGGTCGCGCACCTTGGCCAGGGACTGGATGGCGCTGGCGCGCACTTGCCAAACGCTGTCGGTCAAGGCGGCCTGGGCCAACGGTACCACTTCCGGGCTCTTGAGCTGCGCGAGGGACTCCAAAGTCGCCGAACGCACGGCCGCTTCTTTGTCCTCGGCCAAAGGCACCATCAAGGGTACGTGATCGGACCGTCCGAGCACGCCGAGGGCCTGCAACGCGGAGCGTCGCACGGTCCAATCGGAGTCCTCCAGGCAGGGTGTGACGGAAAGCCCGTCATGTTGGTATTTGCCTTTTGCTAGGGCCTGCAACAAGCCGTATCGCTCGGTGGAATCGGCTTTTTCCAGCAGGAACAGCAGCAACGCGTCCACCGGCGGCTGGGTCTGGAAGCTCGCAAGGTTGGCGACCGCCACGTCGCGCACGGGCTCCTCTTTGTCCTTCAGCAGCTTGATCAGGACCGGGACCACCTTGGGAGACTCCACGTCCTCGAGGGCCATGACCGCCTCGACCCGCTCCAGAGTCTCCTTGTACTTGCGGAAGTACTTCTTGAAGTCCTTCAGGACCTGCTCGTCGGACTGCTGGGCCGGCGAGGCTGCCCAGGCGGGGGTCACCACCCCACCCAGCAGGCAGAACAGGCCCAAAAGCGTGCCGAGAAGGGCTTGCGGGGAGAAGCTGCGCCGGTTGCGACGGGCTTCGGCGAGGGTGGACGGGAGAAACGAAGAGACGCGCTGCGGGGAGAGATTCATAAGCACGGAGGGGGTCCGGCCCCTCATAGTACCCGAGGAGGGCCTCGGGGACAGAATCCAGCGAGGTCCTCCGTGGGCGACCGGAATGGGCCTGGGGGGCACGCTTTCCGCAGCTAGCACTCCGAATGCGGCGGACATGCCGTAGACTACTGCCTGCATTGGTCAAGGGAAGCGAGGTGCAACTCCTCCACGGTCCCGCCGCTGTGAGCGACGACGAACCCCTCCAAATGCCACTGTCCTTGGGCTCAGACCTGGGGCGGGAAGGCGGAGGTGCTCGGATTGAGTCGTAAGTCAGAAGACCTGAGCCAAATGCCTTCGAAGCGTGTCCCACGCAATCATCTCCCTGGTCTCGGTTCGCGAAGGACGAACGTACCATGCAACATCTGACTGTTCCGATCCTATCGATCGGTCGCTGGCCCCATCGCGGCTGGCAACGCACCTCGCTTGGCTTGCTCGTAGGAATGTTGGCCTGGGCCTGGACGGCCCCGGCACTCGCAGCGGCCCCGCAACAAAGGGTGGCGGCTCGCGTTGTTCGAGCCAAAGCTCCGCGCCCCGTCGAGCGGGTCGTGCAACGGGCGCCCTCTACGCCCCAACTGATTTTCCAAGACCTGCACGCCCTCTCCCCCCTCGGTTCCTGCAACCCGTCCAATGCCTGGCCCTGGACGGCCCGTTACAGCCCGGACGGGCAACACGTCTTGGTGCCCTTGTTTGGTGGCTATGCCGGAAGTGGTGGCTGCGCGGTGATGCAACTCGACGCCCAAACCCTCGTGTGGCAAGCGACGTTGCCCGTGGAAGAGTCCCCCGAAGAGGTCGTGTTCCTCGTCGACGGGCAAGGACAATGGACGCACACGGTGGTGACGAATTCGGCGGCCAGCAGCGTGAGCGTGTTGAGCGCCCAAGGTGCCCCCGTCGCAACCATTCCGATCCCTGTGCGGCCTAGCAGCACCTGGGGAACCGCCTTCCCCTTCGGCATGGCGATCTCCCCGGACCGTTCGACGGTTTGGGTCGGTACGGGGGAAGGTCGCGTGTTTGCGATCCACACGCAGACGTGGTCTTTGGAGCCAGCGCGCACGTTGGACTTCGGCGAGGACCATGGCTTTGGGCGCATCGCGTTTGCCGGAGACCAACTCATTCTGACCACAACGCAGTATCACGCCGGTTTCCAAGGCGCGACCGCATCGGTCATGGGACTCGATCCTGATTCCCCGGGAAGCCTTTGGGAAGTCTTCCTGGCGACCTCGGCCACCACCTCTTTGTATCCGTCGCCGCAGGACGTGGCGGTCCACAGCGATGGTCGGGTGTTTGTGTCCGGTTTTGACATGGGAGCTCAAGTTTTCGCGCTCGATCCGGTGGCCGGCATCTTGTTGGGCGCCTGGGCGACCATGACGCAACCCAACTCCGGCAAACTGCAAGCTTTGGGGTTGCACGGCGACTTCTTGTGCGTCGCCGATTACTGGAGCGGAGACCTCGCGCGCATCGACACGCGGACTGGCGCCGTGGCCGGCCTCGAATCCGTGCAGGTTTTCGGGCAAGGCCCCAACGACTTGACCTTTTCGCCCAACGGAAACGAACTATTGATTCCCTTTGCCGGTTCGGACGAGCTCTTGCGCTTCCAAGTGCGCTAAAAGCCCTGGCTGCAAACAAGGGGGGCGTGAATCATCAGATTCACGCCCCCTCTTCGTGGGTGCAACCCGGTCAACGGGTTGGCAGGTTCGCCTAGCGGTTCAGCGAAATCTGGTCCACGGACGTATTGCCGTCGAGATCGCTCGCGCTCAGGGACAAGACCATCTTGAAGTCTTGCAAGTACATGGGCAGCGGCGAACGCAGGGTGATGCCGTTCGCGTCCGACGCCGCGAGCACGAAGAAGTTGCGCAAGCGGTAGAAGGGCGAAGGCTGGTTGTTGGCGGTCATGCCCACGTTGGGCCAATCGATGGTGCCGATTCCGTCGGCGGCGGCGCCGTCGACGTCGTGTGAACGGTCGCCGACCATCACGACACGCTCGGGTAGCGGTGCCAGCTGAGCGAGCGCGTGTGCCACGACGTCGGCCTTGGATGAGCGGGTGCCGTCGAGGCTGGCCCC
>JAUHXY010000314.1 GCA_030426785.1 bacterium | reverse complement strand
CGACAAAATTGGCTGGGCCTTTGGTCAGATCTTCGCGGGGGCCTTCACGGGGCTTGGCGTTGCAGGCGGCATGGTCGGCGCGCTGATCCAGGGCTTCAAGCGCGCGGCCTTCTCGAACGAGGCGGGCGTGGGCTCGGCGGCGATTGCGCACTCGGCGGTGAAGACCAAGGAGCCGATCACCGAAGGCTTCGTGTCGCTGCTCGAGCCGCTGATCGACACCGTGGTGATCTGCACCATGACCGCCTTGGTGATCGTGATCACCGGAGCCTACGACCCGGCTGCGCAAAACGGATTGTTCGCCGAGAACCTCGCCAACGCCAACGGCGCCGCGCTGACGTCGCAAGCCTTTGCGCAAGCGATCAGTTGGTTCCCCTACGTGCTCTCGGTCGCCGTCGTCCTGTTCGCCTTCTCCACCATGATCTCCTGGTCCTACTACGGGGAGCGCTGTTGGGTGTGGCTGTTTGGAGAAAGCAGCTCAATGGCTTACAAGCTGATGTTCCTCGTGGCCTGCTTCCTAGGCTCGATCATCACGGCGCAAAACGTGCTCGATTTCGGGGACCTCATGATCCTGGGTATGGCGGTGCCGAACATCCTGGGTGTGGTCTTCTTGTCGAGCAAGGTCAAGCACGCCCTCAACGACTACTGGGACAAGTACCGTTCCGGTCAATTCGACCGGACCTTCTAATCGAACCATGCGCTTCGGATGGCTTTTGTGTCTGCCCTGGGTGATCACACCCGCGGCTTCTCCGGCGGCCTCGGCGGTGCCGAGTTCCTCGGTCGTGCCCTCGCGGTCGGCGGCTCCCACCTCCCAAGAGGGGGGCGCCCGCCGGTCGCAGCCGGTCTTGCGCGATAGCGTCGGTCGGAGCCAGCTCGGAGCTGGACAAGGCGAGCCCGTCGAGGTGCCCCTCCTGGAAGTCGCGGATGACTACGAATTGGAGCAATGGTTCCAATCCTGCGACGTCAACGAGGATCGCTGGATCAGCTACTACGAAAGCCAGCGGGCCTTGCGCTTCACCAAGCAGCGCTTTCTGAGCTTCGACGAGAACCAAGACGGTCGACTCGACAAGCAGGAATTCGTCGGGTACTACCGCCACGCGTACAAAAACAACGAATTCATTCCCCCGCGGCGGCGCAACAAAGTCATGCCGCCGCAGCGCACCGCCGAGCAGCTTCTGTTGGCCTACGACGCGGATCTCAACCGCGGAATCTCCCTCTCGGAATCCCGTCGGATCGTCGCGGACTACAGCCGCGAGACCATCGACGTCGACACGCTCTTCGCCCGCATCGATCGCGATAAGTCCAAGCTGCTCGACGAGGCGGAATTGGCCGCCCTCAGCGCCGCCATCCGCTCGGTCAATACGGCACCGATCGAAGTGGTTCAGACCGTCGAGCGCAAATCGGTCGACGAGTTTTTCTTGCGGATCATCCCGAGCCCTGGCCGCGCATTCCCCGATCGCTACATGGGTCCGATCACCACGTTCCGGCGCTTGGACACCGACGGCGACGGCAAGGTCACGCCCGCCGACCTGGATGCCTTGCAGCGCACGATCATCACGACCCTGCGCCCGCAAACGATCCTGCACACGCTCGACACCAACCAGGACGGGGTGTTGGACCGCATGGAGTTCATCCGCTCCATGGAATCACCGCGCCAATAGGCTGGCGCTAGTCGCCGGCTTCGGCCTCGAGCTCTTCGAAGAGCGCTGCGGTGTCCGGATCGGTCTCTTCGGACTCGGGACGCGGACGGGGCTTGGGCGGCGCGTCCTGCACCTGCAGGGTCAAGGCGCGCAACCAAAGGCGCGCTTCTCGCAGCCACTCCTTCCAGGCTTCGAGCCTCTTGGGATCTTGGTTGTGGCGCAGGCGCGTTTCCAACTTGAGCGAACCCAAGTAGCGGTCGAGCTCCCCCGCCCGCGGAGCGCCTAGGCTCTGCACCAAGGACCACACGACCAAGGCTTGGCGCTCGTCCTCGCCGAGTTCCGGCCGATCTGACTGGGTCAGGTCCAGCTCGGTTTCCCCCACTTCGAAACGCACGGTCGCGATCCCGTGGAAGACGGCGGCCTCCGCGTCCTTCCAGCCGTCGTAGGCCCGCTCTTCGCTCTGCCAAGGGCGACCCTCCAGGCCCATGTCCACCAACGCCATGCGGGCGAGCAAAGCCAACCCGTGTCCCTTCAACGGAGTTTCGGGGTATCCGGCCAAAGGAAACGCAGCATCGCGCACCAGCGGCGCGAGGGGATCCGGTCCGCGCACGAGCGTCGGCGGGCCGCTCTCTTCGTCGGTCACCACGATGCAGGCTTCCACCCGCCAACCGCGCAGCACGCAGTCCATCAAGACCTCGAAAGCCGGGGCGTCGCTGACCAACACGTGCGGACTGGGCGGGGTAAGGCGCAGCGCACGCACGGCGTGACTCCAAGCCTCCATGCCCCAGCGCACGACCCTTTCGGTGCGCTCTCCCGGCTGGTAGCAGAGCACGATGGCCGCCTGGACCATCGGCTGCGCCGACTCGGCCTTGGCCCGCTGCGGGCGCCAACACCAGGTCGTGCTGCCGGGGGAGGCTCCTGTTTGGGCGCGGAGTTCCCATCGCTCCCAACCCAAGTCTTGGGGTTCGAAGGACGCCACTGGTTCGGTGCCCTGCTCGTCCGTTCGCAGGGGTGCGTGCTCGATCAGGGTGCGCAAGTGACTGCGAGGCCCCGCGTCCCCTGCCATCACGTAGGGGCCTTCGTGATAGGCCTGGGTTTGCCCGCCGAGTTCCCACGCGGGCGGGTAGGCCGGGCCGGGCGCCCCACAGGCTCCGAACAGGAACGCAAGCGCACTCCCAGCGGCGGTGCGCATCCGCCAGCTAGCGATCGATCGCGGCCAAACCCCGTGTGCCCCCATGGGTTAATTCTCTTGCGGCGCCGGCAGATAGCGGCCCAACAACAGCTCGTAGCGGTTGCGGGTGCCTTCGTCGATGCCCTGCAGGTCGGTCATGATGGCTGAGGCAAGCGCGTCCTTTTGGCCGCAAGGACCCAGCGCGGCGATGCGCGGCACCACGTCTTGGATCACTTGACGGGCGCGCGCCACGTTGGACTTCATCACGGCAACGATCGCTTCCACGGTCACGTCGTCGTGGCCGCTGTGCCAGCAATCGTAATCGGTCGCCATCGCGAGGGTCGCGTAACACAGCTCCGCTTCTCGGGCCAACTTGGCCTCGGTCAGGTTGGTCATGCCGATCACATCGACCCCCCAAGTGCGGTACAGGTTGGATTCGGCGCGGGTGCTGAAGGCGGGCCCCTCCATGCACAGGTAGGTGCCCCCCACGTGAACCTTGGCACCGATGGCGCGGCTGGCCTCGGCCAAGCACTGCTGCACTTCGCCGCAGATCGGATCGGCGAACATCACGTGGGCAACGACGCCTTCCCCAAAGAAGGTGTCCTTGCGGTGGCGCGTGCGATCGATGAATTGATCGATGAGCACGAAGTCGCCGGGTTCAATGTCGTCCCGCA
>JAUHXY010000058.1 GCA_030426785.1 bacterium | reverse complement strand
GCGCTGTTTTTGGCATTGGGGTGGAAGCTAGGCCACCCGATCCTCGGTGTTTGGCTTGGGGTGGCCCTGATGGTGGCCAGCCTCGCTTGGATGTTGCTGGCTTGGTTTTCGAGCGGTTGGGCGTGGATGGGCGCGTGGGTTGCGACCTTTCAGTACGTGACCATCGGGCTCGCGTTCGGGGAGAGCACGTTCGCCTATTGGAGCCAATCCTATTGGGGTGGTGCGCTCGCGGCGGCGGGGGGCGCTTTGATGTTGGGCGGGGTCGTGCGGCTCGTGAAAGCTACCGAACCCCGCGCCGCTTGGGCGCTCGCTTTCGGCTTGTTGCTGCTCGCGAACACGCGCCCCCTCGAAGGTTTGATCGCCTGTTTGGTGCCCTGTCTGTGGCTGCTCGTGACCTTGATTCGGTCCGGCCGCATCGCCCAAGCGGCCACTTGGACGCGCTTGGTGTTGCCGGCGCTCGTGATCCTCGTGCCCGGATTCTTCGCCATGGGACAGTACAACCGAGCGGTCACCGGGGACGCCTTGGAAATGCCTTGGAACGCGCACCACGAGCAGTATTGCGTGTTCCCGCTGTTCATCGTGCAGGACGCGATCGAGAGCCGCGATTGGCGCCATGAGGATCTGCGCCACTTTCACGATCAAGTCGAACGGCACATGCACGAAAAGCATGGTTCGTTCAAGGGCTTGGCGGTAGCGACCGCGGGCAAGCTGGCGCGCTTCACGATCTTTTACCTCGGCCCGATCTACGCGTTGGTGCTCTTATTGAGCGTGCGCCATTGGTTGCGGGATCGGCGCTTTTGGATGTTGGCGCTGCCTTTGGCGCTCGTGTTGATCACGGGCATCCTGAAGTTCAACGCGCCGCCCCACTATCTGGCGCCGGCGACAGGCCTCGTGTTGGCCTGGATCGTTTTGGGGATGCGCGCCCTCTCGGAATGGCGACCCCAGGGCAAACCCGTGGGCGTCCACCTGGTCAGGTTGGCCCTGTTGGCCAGCATGCTGGTCAGCGGCTGGGGCATCGCCATGGCGACGCAGAGCGCCGAGAAGACCCAGTCCTACCCGCGCTTCGTGGCGGAACGGCAGTTGGAAGCGATTCCCGGCCAACACCTCGTGCTGATCACCTACGGTCCCCAGCCGCCTAACTTCCGGCAGTGGCTGTTCAACGAAGCGGACCTGGACAACGCGCGCATCGTTTGGGCGCGGGACTCGGGTCCGGAATCCCGAGCGGCATTGATCGAGGCTTTCCCCGACCGCAAGGTTTGGTCGGTGCGGACCGGATTCCCGGGCGAAAAGGAAGCGCTCGTGGAAGGGGCGCCTTAGGCGAACCCCCTCATTCCTCGTCGTCTTCGTCACCTTCCGCTTCAGGCAAGCGCTCCAAACGTCCCACCAGGGACAGTTCGATGCGTTGCCCGTTTTCGTCGGGTTCGCTTTCCCGCGGCAAACCCCAAACATCCAGCAGGTGATGAGCCCTTTCCAGTTCGAGCTCTGCGGCGGCGAGTTGAGCCGCTAGGCGCTGTCCATCTCGTTCGCCGTCGCTGGTCAACCGCTCAACGCTCCCAGAGCTGCTTCTCTTGGCCAACGTAGAGTACCAAGGCGTTTCCGGAGACCGAGTATTGGCCCAACGGCACCCACTGGCTCGAGCCTTCCGCCTTGGAATACAACACGCCGCTCTCCGCTTTCCATTGGCCGCGCAACGTCGATCCAGGCTGGGTGATGCCTACAGCGCCCGGCGAGCTGAACCCGGTCTCGGCACCGCCATACGTGAACGTGCCGTCGGCCGCGAGATGACAGTAGATGTCCGTGGCCGCGTTGAGAGTGTCGAGGGGCCGCGCGCCCGAAACGCGATGGCCGACCGTGCGACGCCATTGACCTACCAAGCTCGTGTCTAAGGTCGGCGTTTCGTCTGCAGGGCTGGCCTTCCCCTTAGTGAACGTGAGTTGCAGGGCTGGACCTTGCCCACCGTTGGGTTGCAAGTACGTCCAGGCCAGAGACCCGTCGGCTTGCCGCTGCGCGCGAAAGGCGACTTTCCCGAAAGCCAACGACTCGACCGTTCCTTCGATTTGATCGTCGTCGATGGATCCGGCCACGCGACCGATGAGGTCGCCCGTCGACACCGTGCCCTGCACGGATTGGCCCTCTTCCTCAAGATCCAGCAGCACCGATTGACCCGCGTACAGAGCGCGATACTGACCAGCGTAAACCGGATCGTTTCCACAGGCTGAAAGCCAGAGGCTGCATCCGAGGATCAATGGAAGGGTAAGCCAATTCATGGGGGAGGGAAGGAGCAGGGGGGCAAGCAGGCGGTCCGCTAGAACGGTAAGCGCGGAATCCCGATCGTTTCCCTCATCTCGTGGCCCAAAACTTCGTTGCGGCCCAACCGTGCGATTTGGAGCCTAGTCGACCGGTCGATTTGATTGCCCCCGGCGAGACGTACCGTTCTGTGGTGAGGTTGCAGTTGCCGCTGGCCCTCCCCGGCGCTCCCGCGATCAGCTTGCATACAAGAAGCCGAGTGCGATCGCTGCGGGCAAAGCCTGGACCCACAAGATCTTGCGGCTGGCGGACCAGGCTCCGTAGAGGCCGGCGATCAACACGCACCCCAAAAAGAAGGTCGCGACCGCGGGATCGCCGTCGTGGCGCGCGAGGCTCCAAAACAAGCCGGCCGCGAGGAAACCGTTGTACAAGCCTTGGTTGGCAGCCAGCACCTTGGTTTGCCGGGCCGCTTCTGCGCTGTGCCCAAACACACGGCGCCCGGTGGGTTGGTCCCACAGGAACATCTCCAGCACCAGGAATCCGACGTGCAGGCTAGCGACGAGGAGGATCGCGATCTGGGCAGGAAAACTCATGGGACCGCTCCAGGGTAGCGCGCCCGCCCTGTCCCGCTCAGGTCTTTTCGGAGAGCCCTTGGAAGACCGCCAACATCTCGCCGTCTTCGGTGCCCGCGCCCGCATGTTCGTGGAGGTCGGACCAAAGCACCCGGTCTTCGTGGATCAAGAAGCGGCCGGACAGCATGAGGGTGTCCCCTTGGGGCTTGCCCACCCCGTGACCGCTCAGAAGACCGCGCAGGCCAGCCCACATGGCTTTCGGTCCGATCAATTGGCCCACGCTACCCCGTCGCAAGCCGAACGCCGCGTAAAGCTTGCCTTCGGGATCCGCCAGGGCGGTCGCTGCGGGCCAACGTTGCGCGAAAAAGCGCTCGCCCTCCTCCGGCTGTGCGGTATGCACGAGCACGACGCGCGGGTAATCGCCCGCTTCGACATTTTGGCGCAGGACGTACACGTCCCGCCGGCAAAACGTTCAGCCGAGATGCCGCAGGAAAAACAGCAGGGTCGGTCCGGGCTCGAGGACTTCCCCCAAGGTGCTCGTCAGGGGCTGGCCGCCGTCTGTTCGTCCGTGTACGGGGCTCTGTCGCAACTCGGGAGAAAGCGTTTCGGCTGCATTCATGCCGCTATCTTCGCACGGGACCCGCCCTTGGATGGGCTGTTTTGCTGCTTTCCTGTAAGGCGCGCGCTAGGCAGGAGTTGTGGCCTGAGGGAAGGCGCGTCGTGGTTTAGGATACGGACACGATGAATCGAAACGGAAAAGCTGGGGGGCGGTGGATCGCGGCGGAGTGGCTCGCCTTGGGGGTGTTCTTCGTTTTGGGAGCCCCGCCGCTGGGCGCGGCCGTTCAGACGCCCGCCACCCGTGCGGTACCCGCAAAGACCCAAGCCACAGCGGTTCGGCCCACCCTGGATCGCATTGCGGTGATCGGTGCGAGCGTTTCTGCGGGCTTTGGCAACCACGAGGAACTACAGGTGGCCAAAAATCCCAAGCTCGGGGCCTATCTGCGTTTCGTGCTGCACGAAGCCTTGGGGGAGGGGGAAATCCGGGATTTCGGCAGTAGCCAATTCTTCACGGCACCTTTGACCGTGGGGGCGCGCCAGGTCGAACGGGCGCTCAAGACGGATCCGACGCTGGTCGTGGGGCTCGACTTTCTCTTTTGGTACGCCAACGGCTATCCGCGCAAGAACAACCCCCGGCGTTTGGAAGGATTGCGCGAAGGGTTGCGTTTGCTGGAGACGATCGAAGCGCCCCTGTTGATTGGCGATCTCCCCAACGTGGAGCACGCTTTGCAGGGCAGCAGTCCTCTGCGGGGCGGAGGCCCGATCTTGCGCCGTGCGCAATTGATGTCAGAGCGGGAGCGACAAGAGGCCAACCGCCTCTTGCGGGCCTGGGCCGCCGAACGGCCCAACGTGCAGGTTTTTCCACTAGCGAGTTTGCTCGCACCGATGGTGGCGCGCCAGCCCATGGAACTGCGCGGCAATCGTTGGCAGACCCACGATCTCAGCCAAGCCCTGCAGTCCGATCGCCTGCATCCCCGGGTGCGGGGCATGATTTGGGTCTCCTTGCACTTGGGCGATCAGATCGCGCACTGGACCCAGATCCCTGACACGCGCTTTCGGTGGAACGAACAGCAAGTGCACCAGGCCTTTTGGGCCTCTTTGGAAGAAGAACGAACTAAGCGCCGCGAAAAAGAGCTCGCCCGCGCCCGCCGCAAAGCCGAACGGGCCCAACGCGAAGCCGAGCCGGAGCCCGCTGGGGACCTTTAAGGTGCGAGCGCACAGGCGTCCGCCTAAAAGGTAACGCTCAAGCCATTCGAGGAATTCGAAGCGCCGGCAGCCTCGCGGTGCCAAAGCTGGAAGTGCCAGGTTTGACCTGCGGCGATCGACCCGCCTAGGGAAGGAATGGGGGAGGGCACATCGAATCCGCTCCCTCCGCTCGACGTGGCCGTGCCCACCATGTTTTGCAGCACGCCACCCGCATCGAATTGCCCAACGGAGTCCATGGGGCCACCACTCACGTTGTAGCGACCGATGCCCTGTCCGGGTGCCGTGCCGAGGCAGAGTCGTCCCTGGCTGATCGGAACTCCCGGATCGCTAGCGTGCGTTCCGATCAAGATATACCCGAACTCACCCGCCGGTCCTTGCGCCGCTTCCAAGTGCAGTCCACTGCCGATGCCCGAGCCAAGGCTCCCCGATAGTTGGGTCGGAAGGCCCGTCGAATTGGGGTTGGCCGGATCGCAAAAGGTGGTCCCGACGGTCTCGATGCACACGTTGTCGATGCCGACATCCCATTGCTGGAAGATGGCGAAGAACGACGGGTTGAGCCACCAGAACTCCACGCGGTCCACGTTCTGGATGACGTCGTTCCAATCGACGCCGGGCCGAAAGTTCTCGGGATCTCCGGCGTAGCCCCCCGACCAACCGGGCGGGACGGCCGCCGTCGAGGCGCTGGGGATCGCAAAGCTGTAGCTCACCCAACCCTGCCCCACCTGCGGCACGAGGGATCCAACGAAGTAAGCGTAGTCATCGTCCAAGGCATCGGGGGTCCCTTTCGTGTCCCGCAACAGCAAAGAAAACTCGCGGCCTGCCGCCGTGATCGAGACCGCGTTGGTGATCGCGTCGACCCGGATCTCCGCAACGCCCGCAGCCCGGAAGTCGCCGTTGAAGGCGGAATCGATATTCGCGTCGTTCGTCACGATGGGAGCAAACGAATCCACCATGTTGTTGTGCAGCCAACGGCCGGGGTTGCCTCCGCTGGATTCGATCACGTCCGGCGGGACCACGTTGAAGGACCAGCCGCTGGGGTTGGTGCCAGCTTCAAAGTCATCGTTGGCCAAGAGAGTCGCCGGGGTGGCAAGGAACAGGATGGCGCCGAGCAGCAGTGACGGTTGCATGAGGTGTGTGGGACTTGGGGAGCGTCGGGGATGACCGCATGGTAGCACCGTCGGAGCGTAAGGGAGTTTGGAGACGTAGGATCCTCCTTGGAACCGCAGCCGAGCCGCGTATCCTGCTCGTATGCCGACCCGCGATCCCTTGCCCGCCATCCTCGGCGGCATGGACATTTACCTCATCGATCAGATCCAACGCGAGCGCATCCAGCCAACCCAACGGGTGTTGGATGCGGGCTGCGGTGGGGGACGCAATCTGCACTACCTGCTCAAAGCGGGTTACGTGGTGTACGGCATGGACCCCAACCCAGAGCGCGTCGAGGCGGTGCAAGCCCTCGCCAGGCGCTTGCAGCCGAGGTTGCCGGAAGAGCACTTTCAGGCCGGAACTCTGGAGGCCAACGGCTTTCCCGACCAAGTCGCCGATGTCGTGTTGTGCAACGCCGTGTTGCACTTCGCGCGGGACACAGAGCACTTTGAAGCCATGCTGGCGGGTGCTTGGCGCTTGCTGGCTCCCGATGGGATCTTGTTTGTGCGACTCGCTTCCAACATTGGGATCGAAACCGCAGTGCAACCCCTCGGACAGGGCCGCTTTCGTTTGCCGGATGGCTCCGATCGCTACCTCGTGGACGCGGACACCCTGCGAGCGATCAGCGAGCGTTGGGGCGCCGAGCTCTTGGACCCCATCAAAACCACCGTGGTCGACGGAATGCGCTCGATGACCACTTGGGTGCTGCGCAAGCCAAGCGCTCTACAGTAGGAAGTAGGTCGCGAGGCCGAGGAAGGCCGTGAAGCCCACCACGTCCGAGACCGTGGTCAGGATGACCGCCCCCGACAGGGCCGGGTCGATCTTTAGGCGTTTGAGTGCGAAAGGAACGATCACGCCCGCCAAGACCGCGCTGATCACGTTGACCAAGGTGGCGGCCGCGATGACGGCCGCTAAGGGCCCGCTCCGGAACCAAAGCCAAGTGATCCCGCCGATCACCAAAGCCCAAAAGGAACCGTTCAGCAGAGCCACGCCGAACTCCTTGCCCGTCAACCAACGGATGTTTTTGGATTGGATCTGATCCAACGCCAACCCGCGGATGGCGAGGGTCAAAGTTTGACTGCCGGCGATACCTCCCATGCTGGCCACGATCGGCATGAGGACGGCCAACGCGACGATCTCGTCGAGAGCGGCCTGGAAACGACCGATCATCCAAGCGGCCAACAGGACCGTCAGCAGGTTGATGCCTAGCCAAACCCCTCGTCGACGTGCACTGGGCAGTACCGGCGCGAATAGGTCCGCGTCTTCATCCAGGCCGGCACTCTTGAGCAGGGAGTGATCCGCCTCCTCGCGCAACAGGCCAATGGCTTCTGCCATTTCGATGCTGCCCACCAGCAGCCCTTGTTCGTCGACGACAGCCGTGGAGGGCTGCAGGTATTGTTCGAAGTGCGCCACGATCTCGTGGTCGGTGGCCGACCCGAGGATCGAAGGCGGGTCAGCGTCCATCACCTCCGACAAGAGCGCCGAGCTGTTCGCCGCGACCAAAACCGCCAAGGGCGCGCGTCCGATCAAGCGGCCCTCGGGATCCACGACCCACAAGCAATCCAGGTCCTCCGCGACCCCGCTGCGCAGCCGCAGCCAGCGCAAGGCCACATCCACCTGGACGTCCGCCCGGATGCTCAGGTGCGAGGAGGTCAGGTGGCGGCCGGCGGTGCCCTCTTCGAACGCGAGCAGGGATTCGACGCGCGCTCGATTGTCGGCCTCTAAGCTGTCGATCAGGATCTGACCGCGCTCGTCGGAAAGATCGTCGATGACGTCGACGACTTCCTGCGCTTCCATCCACTCCGTCGTGGCCAGGAGCTCGCTGTCCTCCATCTCCTCGAAGATGGAGGTGCGTGCGTCGTCGTGCAGGTAGGGCAGGACTTCGGCGGCCGACTCGGCGTCCAGCAGCTCCCACAGTTGCGCGCGTTCGGTCGGAGGAAGACTCTCGACCAATCGGGCCAGGCCGGCCGGCGGGGCCGCTAGCAGGGGGGCTTTGAGATCCTCGAGGCGCTCCTCGTGCAGCGCTTCGATGACCGCGTTGACCGACAAGCTCTCGACGGTCGCCGGTTCGTCTTGCGGTGCTTCGGGCAGCACGCTGGGGTTGTCTTGTTGACTCATGGGGGCTTGGCGATCCCCTTCAGGAGCGCTCGTGGGGATCTGGCTTCGCCGGTTCTTCCGCTGGACTCACCGTACCTGGGTGGAGCAACAGCGAGGTGATGCGGCACGTTCCGACGCGACTTTCGATGACGGAGAGCACTTCCAAGCGGAAACCTTCTTCCAGCAACGTATCGCCGGGTGTGGGCATGCGTTGCAAACGTTCCATCCACAGGCCCGAGAGGGTGTTGGCACCCAATTCGGGGTGGACAGGGATGCCGGTCACCCGCGCCAGGTCGCTCAGGGAGAGCAGCCCGTTGGCTTCCCAGACTCCCGGTTCGATCTCGTCGATGGGCAGGGCGGGCTTTTCGTCGTCGGTTTCGTCTTCGATCTCGCCGACGATCTCTTCGATCAAGTCCTCCAAGGTCACCGCGCCCACAAACGTTCCATATTCGTCGACGACGAACGCCATGTGCGCTCGTTCCGAGCGCATCAGTTC
This sequence comes from bacterium, assembly GCA_030426785.1. GTDB lineage: Bacteria > Planctomycetota > UBA1135 > UBA1135 > NORP259. The sequence goes on along the minus strand of JAUHXY010000058.1, from coordinate 10,630 downwards.
AAACAGCTCCGGAACGCGTTGGGATTCGGGGACGACGAGGGGGTCGCGCACGAAGCGGGACAAGTCTTCCCACGGGTTGTTTTCGCCCTCGAGCAGCGCGCGATGGATGTCCTTCACGAGCAGAATGCCTTCGATGGCTTTGCCGTCCTCGCCGCCCAAGACCGGAAAACGCGAGTGTTCCGTCTCCCGGATGATGCGCAGATTCTCGGCAGAGTCGCCACCGAGCACCACGCAGTGCATCGAGTTACGGGGGATCATCACGCGGCCCACTTGACGCTGATCGAACTCGAACAGGTTGTGCAGCATTGTGGCGTGCTCTTCCTGTAGGTGCCCGTGTTCGCCGGACTTCACAACCAAGCCTTTGAGCTCTTCGCCCGTCAAAACTTCGTCGTGCCCAGCCGCATCGACACCCATCCAAGCCAGCAATTGGTTGGATGACTTGTTGAGCAGCCAGTTGAGGGGCCAAACGGCGATGTACGCCCAGTGCAAAGGGTACGCGCACCACAGGGACACGGGTTCGGGCTTGCGGATCGCAAAGGTCTTGGGAACCTGTTCGCCCACCACGATGTGCAGGGAAGAAAAGACCAAAAAGCCGATGGCGAAAGAAGCCGAGTGCACCACCGCGTCCGACGCGCCCAGCTTGTGGAAGAGAGGTTCCAACAGGTGGGCGACCGCGGGCTCTCCCACCCAGCCGAGTCCGAGCGAGGCCATGGTGATGCCCAACTGGCACGCCGCGAGGTACGACTCCAGGTTGCGGTGGATGCGAGCCGTGAGCGCGGCGGACTTGCTGCCCTGTTCGGCCAGTGCGGCGATGCGGAAGCCGCGCGCTTTGACGAGCGCAAACTCCGCCGCCACGAAAAAGGCGTTCGCCGCCAGGAGGAGCACGACGGCGATCAGGCTGTAGGTCAGGTTCATGGGAGGGGGCAAGTTCCGCCGCAAAGCAGCGACGCAGGTGGCTCGGGCCGCTCGGTGTTGCGGAGCGCGGAAGCGGGCATTCTGGGAAAGGAAGCGCCGGGGGACAAACTTTCCCGCACGCTAACGGCCTAATGGGGCCGTCGCGGTAGCGAGCTGGCCAGAGAGGCCAAGGTGGGGAGGGGGTTCGTCGTTCGGTGGGCACTCAGCCTGCGATCACGTGGACCGGCGCGGTGGCGCGAGCGGCACGCTTTCAATCGAACAGGTGTGGGTCGAGGTGCCCCATGCGGAAGCTATCGACGTAATCTGCGACTTGCGTCGCATCACTCTTGAAGCGTGCGATGTGATAGATCGCATCCCCTTCGTACACCATGGGCAGCTCCAGTCGCCCGATGACCACGCCGGCGTGGCGTGCGGTGACATCGTGGGTGACTCCGCCAGCGGGATCCACGATGTGCCCCAAGAGATCTCCGGGGCTCACGTCCGCGCCGAGCGGAACGCGACAGCGCAGCATGCCGCTCTCCGGCGCACGCTCCCAACGGCTGCTGCGCGCCACGAAGGGCTGGCGGCGCGGGCGTTGCGTCTTGAGGGCTGGCAACATCTCCAGAGCTCGCATCACGGAGATAACCCCGGCTACCCCAGCTCGAATGGGCACTTCGTTGTAACGCAGGGATTCCCCGGCTTCGTAGAGCAATACGCGGATGCCTTTCTGCGCCGCCGATCCCCGCAAGGACCCGTCGCGCACGTCGGAGTTCAGCAGCACGGGGGTTCCAAAACACTCCGCCAGGTGTGCGGTTTCTTCGTCGTTCAGGTCCGCACGGATTTGTGGCAGGTTGGTGCGATGGTTGGAGCCCGTGTGCAGATCGATGCCGTAGGAACTGCGGTCCACAACCTCCGTCATGAAGAGGTGCGCGAGACGGCCTCCCAAAGAACCCCGCTCCGAACCGGGGAAACAGCGGTTCAAGTCCCTGCGATCGGGCAGGTAGCGTGAACCTTCGATCAACCCGTAGGCATTCACGACGGGCACCGCCAGAAGTGTCCCGCGCAACCGCGAGAGGCTTTTGGTGGCGAGCACCCGACGCACGATTTCCACGCCGTTGAGTTCGTCGCCGTGAATCGCAGCGCATACGAACAGGGTTGGCCCCGGGCGTTTGCCGTGCCAAACGTGCACGGCCATGCTCATGCCCATCTCCGAGCTGATCTCGGGCATGTCCAGTTGGACCAGTTGCTTCGAGCCAGGAGGGATGGAATGCCCACCGATCTCAAATGGTTTGCGCTGCGACATCAACCCTTCCCCCGTGTTTTGGTCCGGTTTTCGGGGAGCCCGCCGGTGTTGAGGCGGTTTTCGATGAACTCGATTTGCGCGTCCGCGATATCGAGCGCCGTGGCCTGCTCGATGCCCTCCAGGCCAGGGGAAGAGTTGACCTCCATCACGACCGGACCGCGGTCCGATCGTAGGATATCCACGCCCGCTACGTTGAGTCCCATGATCTGCGAAGCTCGCAGGGCGGTCGCCCGTTCCTCGGGGGTCAGCTTGACCAAAGTCGCCGACCCTCCGCGGTGGAGGTTCGAGCGGAATTCTCCCTCGGCCCCTTGGCGCTTCATGGCGGCAACGACGCGCTTGCCGATCACAAAGCAGCGAATGTCCGCGCCGCCGGCTTCCTTGATGAACTCCTGCACCAGGATGTTGGCCTTGAGTCCCATGAACGCCTCGATCACGCTTTCGGCTGCTTTTTGCGTCTCCGCCAACACCACCCCGATGCCTTGGGTGCCTTCGACCAATTTGATCACGAGGGGGGCGCCTCCGACCATCTTGATTAGGTCCGGAATGTCGTCGGGCTTGTTCGCGAAGCCCGTGATGGGCAGGCCGATGCCCTTGCGCGAAAGCAGTTGCAGCGAGCGCAGCTTGTCGCGCGAGCGAGTGATGGCTACGGACTCATTGAGCGGAAAGGTGCCCATCATTTCGAATTGCCGCAGCACCGCCGTGCCGTAGCGCGTCACCGAAGCGCCAATGCGCGGAATGATCGCGTCGTAGCGGGGCAGCTCCTTGCCTTTGTAGTGCATGGAAGGGCGGCTCGATGCGATGTTCATGTAGCAGCGCAACGCATCCAGCACTTTGACCTTGTGCCCGCGCCGGCGCGCCGCTTCGACGAGGCGGCGCGTGGAGTAGAGTTTCGTGTTGCGGGACAGAATGGCGAGGTGCATGAAAACGAGGGGTGGGGGCGAATGCCCGGGGCGGTGCGGGGCCGTGCCGGATGGAACTCCAGGGTGGCCTTTGGGGCGGCGGATTCTAGGGCGGGCCGTCGATCGTCCAAGAAGAGAATTCTACGGGAACGGGCTTGGAACCGATGGGGGACAAGTCTTCCGGACGAGGCGCTCGACCGCTTCCGCTCAGGGCTGCATTCGTGCTCACGTCCCGATTCGACGGGGAGCGCCACGACCTTCCCAGGTTCTCGCCGTCCGAGCCTAGCCCAAGCGGTAGGATGGGCCAGCCTGCTGCGCAATCGTGCGCGCCGTCCCGTTTCCGATGGAGCCTTGCACCCAAAGAGCGATCCGCCCATGACCGTTGCACTGCGACGAGGCCGCTGGGGCCTCGGGTGGTTCCTCTTGCTGCTGGGTGGCGCCGCGGCCCAGAACGGGGATGACCCGAACGAACCGCAACCGGCCGTGGACCGACGGTTTGAGGTGCCGGCGGCGCCGATCCGGACTCCCGCGCTGGAGCAAGCCACCTTCCAGGTACCACCGGGCTACGTCGTGGAGTTGGTGGCGAGCGAACCCTTGGTCCACGACCCGGTCGACCTCGTCTTCGATGCGCTCGGCCGCCTGTGGGTCGTGGAAATGCGCGCCTTGATGCGCAACGCCGATGGGGAAGGCGAACTGGACCCGGTGGGGTCGATCGCCGTGCTGGACGATCGCGATGGCGATGGGAAGTTCGAGCATCGACAAGTTTTCGCCGACGGCTTGGTCCTGCCGCGCGGCATCGCCCACGGTTTTGGGGGCGTGATCGCGGTCTTGCCGCCCCGGCTCGTTTGGATGCAGGACAGCGATGGTGACGGGCGGGCGGATCGCACCGAGGTCATCGACGAGGGAGCCGCCTTCGCTCCGGGTCTCGACAACCCCGAGCACGCGCCCAACGCGCCGCGCATCGGGCTCGACAACTGGCTGTACCTCATCAACCACCCCTGGCGCTATCGGCGCGTTGCGGGGACCTGGGAGCGCTCGCGGGTGCCACGCCGCGGCCAGTGGGGAGCGGGCCAAGACGATTGGGGCCGGCAGGTTTACGACTACAACAGCACACCGTTGCATGGGGACCGCGTGCCCGTGCACTACTTGGTGCGCAACCCCGCCCTCGGTTTGGCGCGCGGCAGCAATGCGCGTTTGATCGAGGATGGTCAGGTGTACTCCCGGCGGATCAACGTGGGTGTCAATCGGGCCTACCGAGAGGGGGTGTTGCGGGAGGATGGGCACCTCGCGCGCTACACCGCGGCCTGTGGCCCCGTGGTCTTCCGTGGAACCGGACTGAAGCCCGAAGATGGGGGCAGCACCTTCGTTTGCGAGCCCGCCGGCAACCTCATCCGACACAATCGCATGCGGGATGAAGGCGGTTGGGTGAGCGGCGAGCCCGTGCGTGGCGCTTACGACTTCCTCACCAGCACCGACGAGCGCTTTCGGCCCGTCAATCTGCGCAATGGACCCGATGGCGCGCTGTACGTGGTGGATTTGTACCGCGGCATCCTGCAGCACCGCGTGTTCCTGACCAGTTTCCTGCGGCGGCAAATCGAAGAGCGGGGCTTGGATCAAGGCATTGGCTTGGGCCGCATTTGGCGCATCCGGCACCAGGACGGAGGCCTCGGCCATGGCGAGCCGCCCGGGAAACTGTCCGTCGATCGTCTGTTGGCGGCGCTGGGTTCTGCACACGGATGGCGTCGCAGCCAAGCGCAACAACTCCTCATCGAAGTCGGACAAGAGAACTTGCGCCAGCCTTGGCAGCCGAATCCCCTCCGTCACAGCGAAAGCACCCCCGCGACGGTCCGCGCGGAGCTCCTGCGGGCGCAGGCTTGGCAAGAGTCCTCCGAGTCCGGCTGGCAAGCCCTGCAGGCCATGGCGATTTCAGGGTCGCTGTTCGAGCGTTTGCACGCCGCTTGGGCCCTGGAAGGACTGGGTGGGCTGAACGAAGCGCTCGTCTTGCGCGCCTTCGAATCCGAGCAGGATGCGCGCTTGTTGGCCCAGTGGGTGCGGCTGTCCGAACCCTACGCGCGAGGAGCCGTGCGGGCGGCCTGGGCGCGCTTGGCGCAGAATGCGGACACCGATCGGCGCGTGCTCTGGCAGCTCGCGCATAGCCTGGGCGAGGTCGAAGACCCCGCTCCGCAAGCCTACGACGGACCTGCGCTCTTCGCGGATGGATTGGCCTTGGCCCCCGACTTGTTGGAGGGGCGCGAGGCCGATGCGATCTTGCGCGAGGGGTTGCTCTCGGGTCTGGCTCACCGCGAACTCGAACTGATCGGTTGGTTGGATCCCAACGCCGTCCGTTGGGACGAACAGAGTCCCGAGTTTGCTTACTCGCAGACGGTGTTCGACATCGGCCGCCTCGTGGCGCGCCGCGGCGAATTCGCGGAAATCGTGCGGCTGTTCGAGCGGGCGGCCTGGCCCGCCGCGCCAGAGTCGGCGGGTAGCGTGGCGAGAACGGTCGGCGGGCGCGCGCGGCCGGTTGCGTTGCCCGCGGAACTCCCTCCCGTCGACTCTTCGTTCGCGCGCCCGGCGAGCGAAGCGCTCCTGCGCGGCTTTGTGCGCGGACTGGAAGAACGTCCGACCGAGCCGTTTCAAGAGCCGGCGCCCGAGGCCCTCGCCGCCCTCATCGCGCACCCCGCCCCGGCGATCGCTGCCCAAGGGCAAACCATCGCATCGCGATTGCGCTTCGAGGAGCCCGCCCTCGACCCTGCGGCACTGGCAGCCTACGACGCCGCCATGCTGCGCGGTCAGCAGGTCTACCGCGCCACCTGTGCGGCTTGTCATCAGCGCGACGGTCGTGGCTTGCCCGATCTGGCTCCGCCGCTGGGAGATCCCGATTGGCTGGGGCTGCCCGATGAAGACTTGATCCGCATCGTGATCGAAGGCAAGTCCGGAAAAATCGTCGTGGACGGGCAGGAGTGGAATCGTGTCATGCCGCCCTGGACGCACTTGAACGATCGACAGGTCGCGGACGTCTTGACCTATGTGGTGGGCACTTTCGGCCGTGGGCCGCAGGAGCGGCGCACGTTCGAGCCGCAGGTTGTCCAAGCCCTACGCCGCTGATCGTCCCACCTCTGGGCGGTTCGGAAAGGCCTTCCCGCCGCGGACCCATTCCGGTTAGGGTGCCCCCATGAGCGAGTCGTTCCGATTGTTGCCCCAGTTCGCGCAGGATGCGCCGGCGCGATTTTTGGAGCGACGATTGCGCGTGCGACCCAAGCACGAGTGGCACTTCCCCGGCGAAGATCTCGCCGCCAAGTTCGGCCGCGCCCTGTGCGCGGAGAGCGCCACCTCCATCAAGGAGATCCTTGAGGCCTTCGAATTCTTCCAGGTGGTGCGCAAGTTCGTGGCGGGGCCGCACGTGGTCGATCTTTGTTCCGGTCACGGGCTGGTGGGGGCGTTGTTGGCCCTGTTCGAACGGCGCGTCGAGAAGGTCACGCTGATCGATCGCGCCCAACCCGAAAGCGCCGGCCGCATTTTGGCTGCCCTCGATCGGGTGGGGCCTTGGGCTCGGCCGAAACTGCGCTTCCAGCAGGCTCGCTTGGTGCGTGGCGGAGTTTTGCGCCCCGCCGTGTCCTTGCCCGAAGGTGCCTCCATCGTCGCCGTGCACGCTTGCGGTGCCTTGACCGATCGAGCCATCGCATTGGGCTTGGAACTGGGTGGCCCGATCGCGGTTTTGCCTTGCTGCCGCCAACACCGCGATCACCCGGCGCCCGAGGTACTCAAGCGCGAGCTCGGCGGCGACCTCGCCATCGACGTGCATCGCACGTATCGGCTGCACGAGGCCGGCTACCAAGTGCGTTGGAAATCCATTCCCTCCACGATCACGCCCATGAACCGAGTTTTGGTGGGCGTCCCACGCTCCCCGGTTTGCGCGCCGGGGAGCGGGGCCCCGTTCCCTTACTGAAATGAGAGCTCGATCGCGTTGGTGAAGTTGTTGCTGTTGCCGTCGCGATACCAAGCTTGGAAGCGCCACGTTTCCCCGGCCAAGATGACCGTGGGGGTGAAGGGCGTCGGGGTGTTGTTCAAGTCCAAGGTCAACTCAAAGCGACCATCCGGACCGCTCGACAGCACTTGGCCGGCGCCGTTGTAGCGGCCGATGGCGGCTCCGATCAGGCAGATGGTGCCGTCCGATTGGGGCGGGTTGTAAAGGCCCGAGGCGGTCCCGTTCAGGAAAAAGCCTAGCTCGTTTGCAGGCATGCGATCCGCATGCAAAGTCAGCGCGTTGTCGGCCGCCAGCAAGGAGCCGGTGGCGTACAGGATGCCCGAGAAGCCGCGGCTGTTCACGCTGGCGGGATCGCAGTCCAAGCTGCCGATGCACTGGCGGGGGCCGTTGTACTGAAAACTCGTAGGCGGCACGATGGCGGCGAACGCGTTGAGGAACAGGGTTTCGCGATCGGCGTTGGGTAGTTGGCCCGAGGCGCATCCGCTGACCGTTCCGGTTCCGCACCACTCCTCGTCGCCCGCAAGAATCGCCTTGCCTTGTCCAAAGTCAACCTCGCCCATCAACGGTGCCGAGCTCGACAGTACGGCGGTCGTGTTCGGGCCGAGCTGCAAGAAGGTGCGGTGAAACGGGAAACCTCCCAGGGAGTTCGACACGGTGCCGAACGGTCCTTGAATGACCGCCGAGCCTGGAGTGGTGACCGTGACGTTGCCCGTGCCGGGGTTCGTGTCTCCGACGGCTCCAAAGGCTTCGTCGAAGTCCAAAATCGAATTGTTGGAAAACGCAAACAAGCCACCCCCTTGCCGGACGAACTCCTGCAAGTCGAGGATCTCGCAGTGGGTCAAACGGGCCTGCAACGATGAGATCAAGACCACGTCCGCGTTGCTCAGGGTGTCTTCGTTGAACTCCACGACCGAGGGCAAAAACTGTACGGCGCGATCGACGGTGCCGCCGGGACCAAAGTTGGTGAAGGACTCCAGCTCGTCACGGATGCCGCTAAAGAAGTTGCCGGATGCGACATTAAAATCCAAACCACCGCAGACGCTGGTGCGTTGCGTATTGAGGGTCAACACGCGAATGTCGGGGCTCGAGGTGCCTTGGGCTTGCGCGAGGGGGGAGCCCAGGGCGAATCCGAGGAGGGCGGCGCAGAGGAGGGTCAGGGAGCGTTGCATGTCGAGGGAATTCAGAGATCTGCGGAGGAGTCAATGCACTCTACCGAACCAAGCGCAAAGCGGGCTTGCGGTCCCTCATCCAAACCAAAATGGCGCTTTCAGGCGCGTTTACGGCAGAAAACGACGACCTAAGGTCGGCGGAACCATCGGGCAAAGCCCCTCGGGCTTGGCGAATAGAGATCGTCGCACGCGCGCGATGCCGCGATAGACGGCGTCGCGCAGGGGGCCAGGAACCCAGCCAGCCACCGTAGCGAGCACGCGCCACAGCCCACCCAGCCTTTGCCCGAGGTACAAAACTGCGGCGCTGTGGGTCAACCACCGTTCGTCGGCTGTGCGCACGACGATGGAGTCGGGCAGTGGATCGCGCGGAGCGGCTGCAAGTTCGGTCTGCAGGGTCTCCCCCTGCAATGGCGCTAGCCCAAAGCTTGCTTCCTCGTCTTCGGCCAGCAGGAACCGAATGGCGCGGTGGCACAGCCCGCATTGACCGTCGTAAAAGACGATCTCCGGGGATGCCCCCGCAGCACGGTTGCGTGCCGGAACCCAACGGGGATCGAAGGTCGCCAGGTGCAGCAGCAGCATGCCCAAGGACAAGTCCGCGAAATCGATCACCAAGATCAGATTCAAGTGCATGCACAGCAAGGCCAGCCAAATCCAAGGACGCGTGCGGCGGAAGAGGGCGAGGGGGGCGAAGGCGACCTCCAAAAACAGGGCTCCCCAGGTACACGCACGCAGGATTCCTTCCGGCAATGCGAGCAACGCGTCGCGCACCCAACCCGGGCGCGCCAAAGGGTTCTCCAGCACGCGCGCGACCGCGGAACCGTCGATCCAAGAAGGGCTGCCGAGCTTCGTGATGCCGCTGTAGCTGTAACCGACCGCCATCAAGATCCAAAGAACCCGCAGCAAGCCCGGATCCATGCGCCAACCGCCGCCTGGGTCCGGCCGATCGCGCGCGGCGAGCGATCCATAAGGCGCGGGTGGGAGTAAGGCGTGCACTACGAGCAACAAGCCGACGTAGGGCAATCCGGGATTGCTGATGAGAGGATTGCGCCCAAACAGCCACGCCCACAACAGCCACAGGAAGACCGCTGCGAGCCGGTCGCGCCAACCCAGTGCGAGGGCGGTCGACGCCGCGATGCCCGCCGTCAAGAGGCTTTGCACGACCCAAGGGGCGTCCCACCAAGCCAACGGATTCGGGAACAGCCGCCCGAAGGGACTCGCCGCGGGGTCGGGAAGCACGCCTTCTCGGCTGAACACCTCGGCGCCATAAGGCACGAGCTGCAAAAAGTGCACCGCCAGGTACGCACCCAACAGGACCCGGTAGACGCTGTAGGCTCCGCCGCTCAACCCGCTCATGGAATCGAGTACTCCTCGGTCAGAGCCTCTTGGCTGTGCAAGGGCTGCCAGCGCAGCACGAGCGGGCCGGTCACACTCTCTGGATCGATGCCCAATTCGCGCAGGAGGGGGCGCTCGCCTTGCAACGCGAAGCGCAAGACGCTTTCGAACAGGCCGCGGCCCACATCGCTGGCGAGCAACGCGGGACCATACGCGAGCACTGCGCCGTACACGTTGCGGCGGTTGTAGGGGCCGCGCAAGCGCTGGGCAATCTCCGGGGTCAAGACGAGGTCGTGGGCTTGGCCTGCGCGATCCGTCCAGTGCAGGCTGATGACGACCGTGAAGGTTTCCAATCCACGCGAAGTCGAAAACACGCGCGGCGCGGGAGAAAGCATCGTCGCCGCCGCTACGGCTTTGCCGGCCCGCCATCCGAGGGTATCGAAGGTCATCTGGGCGAGTCCGACGGTCAGGAGCAGGCCGGGGATCCAAAGGGGCAAGGGTCGTTTCACGAGTTCACGTCCTCCCCGCGCAACATGCGGCTGAGTTGCAACTCCTTGTCGTCGCCAAAGCCGCATTCTCCTTGCCATGACCGTGGATTGCGGAAGGTCCCGAACAGCATGTCCCACAAGGGCAGGTCCCCGTAGTTGTAGTGGTGCAGACCCCTTTGGTGGTGCACGCAATGGCTTTCGGGGCGCTGGATGAAAAACCCGAGCCAGTAAGGGGTGCGCACGTTCCAGTGGTAGAACAACTCCGCGATTCCGGTGAAGAGCACCGCGAGGGCTGTGGCTTCGACCCCTAGACCGACCAGGAAGTACAGGATGGCGCTCGACAGTACGCCGTTGAGCACCAATTCGATCGGGTGTTTGTAGAAGCTTGTGATGATCTCGATGCGCGCGGGGCTGTGGTGCACTTGATGCACCCAACGCCACAGAAAGGGAACCTCATGTCGCCAACGGTGCCACCAGTAGTAGAGGAAGGTGATCACCACGTACCCCAGCGCCGCCCCGCCCCAAAGGCCGAGCCCCTTCGCGTTCCAAAGTGGGTG
>JAUHXY010000313.1 GCA_030426785.1 bacterium | reverse complement strand
GGCGTTCAAGCCCGGTGCCATCGCCAAGCCGGAAAAGCAAAACCAAAAGCTCAACGCGGGCAAGCGCGCGAGCCTCAAAATCGAGTTGGTGCCCGGACCGAGCTTGACCGGTCGCGTCGTGCGCGAAGGCAAACCCGTGGCCGGCGCGCTCGTGCGCTTGGAAGCGCTCGATGCGAGCCAAGCCTCCATGGCCGCGTTGGCGCGGCGTCCTTCCTTCAACCTAGAGATGGTGGTCGATATCTTGCCGGCTGCCCTGCAGGTGACGCACACCGACGCGGCTGGGCGCTTCTTGGTGAGCACCCAGCCCACCCTGCAAAACGAATACGTCCTGTGGGTCTCCAGCGCGGACGGCAAGTTCCGCTCGATCCAGCGCATCGAAGGCGAGGCCTTGACCCAGGACCTCGAGGTCGAGTTGAAGCCGGTGGAAACGGGAACCGGACAATTGGAACTAGCCCTGCCCGGCGTGGGGGCGCGGTTGCCCTATCGCGTGCGCATCAATGGCGAAACCCAAGACGTGCGGGAGCTGCCCATCGGCGAACCGATCGTCATCGATGACCTGCCCGAAGGGTTGTGGCGCTTGGACCTGTCTCGCTACCAAAACTACGCGGAGCGCGGCGTGCGCTTTTGGATCACGCCCGATCGCCGGACGGAGGAGTCCGCCACCATCGGGCAGGACCTTTGGCAGCCCCAGCGCTAGCCAGGTAGAGCGGTCGGCAGCGGAACAGGGTAGCGAGCCCCGCAGGGAGGCTCGGGGCGTTCGCGCGCCGGAGTTGGTACCATGCCGGTCCTCCGCGCTGGGTTTCCCGGCGCCTCGATCTCCGCTGCCCCGCTGACCCATGTCCGTGCAAACCCTTCGTCTGGATGGTGAGAGCCTGACCCTGGAAGACTTGGCCCCCCTGGCGGCCGGTCAAACCTTGTTGTTGCAGGTGCCGGATGAGGTCTTCGCCCGGTTGCAGGACTCGCGCCGCATGGTGGAGGAGTGTTTGGCGTCGGGGGAGGCGGTCTACGGCATTTCGACGGGTTTTGGAAAGCTCAAGAACCAAGCGATCGGTCCCGAGGACTTGGAGGAGTTGCAGCGCAATCTAGTTCTCTCCCACAGCGTCGGGGTGGGCGCCCCGCTCAGCGATGCCGAAGTCCGCATTGCGCAAGTGCTGCGGCTCAACAGCTTGCTGCGCGGGGTCTCAGGCATTCGGCCCGAGTTGGCCCATGAGTTGATCGAATTGTTTCACGCCGGGTTTGTGCCCGAAGTGCCGGGCCAAGGCTCGGTGGGGGCGAGCGGGGACTTGGCGCCCCTGTCCCACATGGTGGCGGCCTACATGGGATTCGGCTACGCCCGCGTCTGGGGCGAACGCATGCCCGCCGCGCAGGCATTGGAAACGGCCGACCTTCCGCCGATGAAACTGCAGGCCAAAGAGGGATTGGCGCTCATCAACGGCACCGAGGTCATGAAAGCCATCGCGGTCTGCAACGTGCTGCGGGCGCGCAACCTCTCCAAAGCGGCGGACGCGATCACGGCCTTGACCCTGGAGGCTCGTTTCGGGTCCGTGGCACCTTTCCAAGAACGGTTGGCGGAATTGAAAGCCAACGCCGGTCAGAGCCGGACCGCGCAAAACGTGCGTGCCTGCCTACAGGGTTCGCAAGTGCTCGAATCGCACCGGGATTGCGATCGGGTCCAAGATCCGTACTCCCTACGCTGCGTCCCCCAGATTCACGGGGCCTTCAAAGCCGCACTCGCGCACGTGGAAGAACTCTTGCGCGCCGAGCTCAACGCCGTCACCGACAACCCCATCGTCGATCCCAAGACCGACTCCGTGTACAGCGCAGGCTTGTTCCACGGACAACCCTTGGCCGTGACGCAAGATTACTTGGCCTTGTCTTTGTGCACCTTGGCCAACGTCTCCGAGCGGCGCATCGAGCAGCTCGTCAACCCCGACCTCTCGGGGTTGCCAGGATTCCTGACGCCGCAGCCGGGCTTGCACTCGGGTTTGATGATCGCGCAATACACCGCCGCTGCGCTAGCGAGCGAAAACAAAGCGTACGCGCACCCCGCCTCCGTGGACACGATCCCCACCAGCGCGAACCAAGAAGATCACGTTTCCATGGGCATGACGGCCGTGCGCAAAGCCCGCACCATCCTCGACCACACCGAACGCATCCTCGGCATCGAGTTGGTTTGCGCCGGGCAGGCCCGGGAGTTCCACAAGGAGCTGCAGGCCGGCAAGGGGGCCCAAGCCGCCCACACGGTGCTGCGCACCTTGGTGCCGCCCCTGGAAGAAGATCGGTATCTGCATCCCGATCTGGAAGCCGGACGTGCGCTGGTCGCCAACGGCGAATTGGTGCGAGCTGTCGAAGGCCAAGTGGGCCCTTTGTTGGCGTAAACGCGCTGGAACGCAACGTTTCAGAACCGCGGGAAACAGCCGCTGGGGAGTGGCTGGAGAAGGACCTCCCAAAAGCAGTTGCACGGATGGGATGGTATCTCCCGCACGTTTTTAGCTGCGAGCACCGGGGGCTCGATGAGGGGAGCAGCACGGGGCGCCCGCTGGGCAACGCGGCCCTCGGTTCGCGGTCCTTCGAGGACCTCTGCGCTGCACGAAGGGTCTGGTTGGGTCACGGACTGCCGCGGAGGACTCCGAAGCTCGACTGCTCACAATCCGACCACGCGCTCTTCGCGGCCTACGGGCGGCGAAGGGAGCACTGCGAGCAACCCGGCGGCCCCGCCGGGTTTGCACGGCCGAAGGTAAGGGAATGGACCTTTGGTCATGCCGCAAAAACAGACCGAATCAGGTTCCGCTCCGCCAGGGACGAAGCGCGCATCGACGGATGCGTGAGGCGGAGGCAACCGAACTCGGGGTGGCTGACGACCCACCCGTTTTGTTTTGCGGAGAAAGGAAAGGAGGGCGTTCATCCACGGGTGGACGCCCTTCCCCCTTTTTGTCGGCGACCGACAGTCGCTCCGATGCGCCGAGCCTTCCCGCCGTTTCCGCCCGCGTGATGGTTCCGTATTCTGGTGGGGTGGAGGTTCCCAGTTTTCCCGACCTGCGGCTCTACCCCGATGCCCCCGAGGCATTCACGGGGGGGCAAGTGCACCGCGATTGGCTCTTGGCTGCCTATCCGCGCGGTTTTTTTCCGTGGCCCGATGCGGAGGAGAACCTGATCTGGTGCAACCCCTACGAGCGCATGGTGTTCGATCCGGGGTTGTGGCAGCCACCTCGGAGGTTGGTGCGCGAGCTGCGCAAAGGAACCTGGAAGGTCACCCTCGACCGTGCCTTCGCAGAGGTGATCGCCGCCTGCCGCACCGTTGGCCGACCGGAGGGTACTTGGATCACCAAAGACCTGGAGCAGGCCTTCCTGGGGCTGCATGGCGAAGGGTTGGCGCACTCGGTGGAAGTGCGTCGGCAAGGTCGCTTGGTAGGGGGGCTCTATGGCCTTTCCCTCGGCGGAGCGTTTTTTGGTGAGTCCATGTTCAGCGCCGAGTCCAACGGCTCCAAGGTCGCCTTGACCGTGTTGCT
>JAUHXY010000057.1 GCA_030426785.1 bacterium | reverse complement strand
GAACGGTTGCGGGAATTGGGTCATCCCAACGAACCGCTGGAACGAACCCAATTCGAGAGCGCGGCACGGTTGGTGGGGGCCCCGGTGGAGCCTTTTGAGGCACGCATTCGGGAATGGATGTGGAATCGCCCCCTGCCCTTTCTGGCAGCCGCCGTTTATGACGATGTAGAGGCGGTATTGAAGTGGCTCCAGGACCGGTCGGTCCCCATGGGCGTCTTCAGCGACTATCCCGTAAAAACCAAACTCGAAGCCCTCGGCCTCGCCCCCTACTTTTCCGTGCAAATCTGCGCCACCGACCCCGAAATCAACGCCTTCAAACCCCATCCGCAGGGGTTCCTTGTGGGGGCGGAGCGCTTGGGGATGGCCCCAGCCGATGTGCTTTTCATCGGGGACCGCATGGATGTCGACGGCGAAGGTGCCAGGGCAGCTGGGATGCCCTTCCGCATCCTGGATCGAGTTGGAGAACAGCCTCACACCCTGCGCAACTACCGTGAACTCGTCCGAGCTTGGCATGACGAAAGCCCCGTCGTCTGAGGGCCTGCGCCCCTACATCGAGATCGCGCGCATCGATCACTGGTTCAAGAACGCCTTCATGCTGCTGGGCGTGGCGCTGGCGTTTTTCTACGAACCCAGCCTCGACCTAGCCATGGCCGGTCGGCTTGCGTTGGCCGTGTTTTTGACCTGCATCGTGGCCTCCAGCAACTACGTGCTCAACGAGTACCTGGATGCGGAAATGGACCGCGAGCACCCCACCAAATGCAACCGCCCGGCCGCGCGCGGTGCGGTGTCCGGACCCTTGGCGATCCTCGAGTGGGGCTTGCTAGGGGGGCTGGGTGTGGGATTTGCTTTCACGTTGGGTTCTGGATTCGGCCTATCAGCGCTCGCGCTGTGGGTCATGGGTTGCCTCTACAACATTCGCCCGATTCGGATGAAGGAGCTGCCGTACCTGGACGTGCTCTCCGAATCGCTGAACAACCCTATTCGCCTGTTCTTGGGCTGGTTTGCTTTGATCCCCGACCAACTGCCCCCGCTTTCTCTGGCGGTCGCCTATTGGATGATGGGGGCCTACTTCATGGCGGCCAAGCGATATGCGGAGTACCGCACCATCGACGACCCGGAACGTGCGGCCCGTTACCGTCGTTCGTTCCGGCACTATGATCTGCGCAATCTGATGTCGAGCATCGTGTTTTATCTCTCGATGGCGGGCATCTTCGGCGGCATCTTCGTCGTGCGCTACAAGGTTGAGTTGGTTTTGGCAGCGCCCCTGATCGCCGGCTTTTTCACCTGGTACATGTACATGACCTTGGAGGACGATAGCCCGGTGCAGGCGCCGGAAAAGCTGTATCGTCGCAAGGGCTTCTTCCTCTACGCACTCTTCAGCGCCACCGTCTTTATGGCCTTGATGTTTGTCGAGATTCCCGAACTCTATCAATTCTTCCAGATGGAGGCGGGGGACCTACCCTCGTTGCGGAGGCTGGGTGAATGACGAGCGACTCCCGTCCCGGGCTTCCGGGGCGAGCGAGTGGGCTCGTCTGGTTTGCCGCTTACTTCCTGATCGCGCTCTTGGGGCGTTGGCAGGTGGGAGCGTTGCAGGAGGACTACGGCGCCTTTGAAGACGAGGCGTCGCACATGGTCACCTCGGCCATGGTGCGGGGTTACGCGACCAGTTTCTCACCGGCGCATCCCATCGCTTACGTTGAGGATTACTACCTGCACTACCCCAAAGTAGCTGCGGGTCAGTGGCCACCCGTGCTGCACACCTACTACGCGGCCTGGATGATTCCCTTCGGCGTGAACCGTTGGACGATTCTGCTCGCCAGCGCGGGGATTGCAGCGCTGGCTGCCAGCGCCACGCGCACCCTCGCCTTGCGGACCCTAGGAGCGCCCATTGCCGCTTGGCTAGGCATCGGACTGCTCACGATTCCTTTGGTCCAAGAACTGACCGCGGCCCCGATGACGGAACTGCTGATCGGTGCCCTCGGGGCTTGGGGGGTTTTTCAGTTCGGTCAGTATCTACGCGGTGGGCAAGCCCGTCATGCATGGTGGTATGGACTGATCACGCTCGTGGCGGTCTGGACGAAGGGAAACGGGACGGGACTGATCGCGGTGGCCTTACTCGCTCCCTGGTTGGCGGGACGGCCGAATCGATGGTTGACCTCTGGAACGATCGGTAGCGGGTTGCTCGTGGGGCTGGGCGGCGGTGCTTGGTACATGGCGACCATGCACTTTTCCCAGACCACATGGGCCGGTCAGGACCGCACGCTGGAGGAGTACGCACGGGCCGCCGTGTTTTTCTACAGCAGCGAGTTGTGGTGGGTCGTCGGTAGCGTGGTGGGAGGTTTGGCAATGATCGGCTGGGCCAGCGGTTGGCGTAGCGAACGCCGGAGAGACGGTACCGCCGCCGCCACCGCGTGGTTGCTCGGTCTGAGTGCTTGCCATTGGTTCATTCGCACCGGGATCGAAGCGCGGCATGTGGCGTCGGCTTTGCCGGTCGTTTTGGTGCTCGCCGGCCAAGGTGCGATCTGGTGCGCGCAACACCTCGGTTGGTCGGGACGGCCTCAAGCGCTATGGGCGGGTGGAGCCATCGCGGTTGGGTTGGCCTGCCAATCGTGGGCTCCTGCGCACTCGCCACACCGAGGCTATCGGACTGCAGTGGACGAAGTTCTGCAACTCCCCAGCGGAGACGCTGCCCCCTGGTTGGTGGCGAGCGATGCCCTGGGGGAAGGTTTGGTCGTCGCGGAAGCCGTGCTGCATGATCCAAGGCACGAACGACTGCAAGTCCTGCGCGCCAGCAAAGTCCTCGCGCGGGATGGTTGGCTCGGGCAAGGCTATCGCCTGTTGCACCGTTCCGAAGACGATCTGCTCGCGTTCCTGCAGCGCATTCCGGTCGGGTACGTTTTCTTCGATCGAGCTCTCTGGCGACGCCAGTGGTACCCACACGACTCGCAGCTTTTGCGCATTCTCCAAGACCCGGAGGGCGCTTTTGAACTTGTCGCGGAGTTCCCCGTCACGCGAGACGGCATCGTCTATCCTCGCGCCCTTGAGGTCTACCGGCTGCGCGGTTTCGAAGAATTGCCGGTCCATCCGCTCACGCTGGACGAAGTCCTCGCTCGCGAACCCTCGCAGCGCTAAGGGCCCAGTGGACTCAAACTGGCCCAATTCCGCAAAGGGACAGGGGCCTCGGGCATTGGGGAAAACCGGAAAGAACGACGGTTTGCTAGCGTAAGGCAAGCTATGTCCGGCCCTCGCACCCCAGCTTCAGCCTCGCCCGAAGAGCTGATCGCCTGTATGGAGTGCGGGCTCGTCACGCGCCTACCCCAGCTCTCCGAGCATCAACGAGCTCACTGCCCGCGCTGTGGCAGCCTGATGGCAGATCCCTCGCGCGGGGTTTGGAGCAACCGCCTGTGCGCGGCCAGCGCTCTAGGCGCTCTCGTGCTCTACGTGCCGGCCATTACGCTGCCGATCCTGACCATTGAACGGATGGGGCACCAAAACGTCTCCAGCGTCTGGAAGGGTGTGGTGCAGTTCCTTTCCGGCGGGGACTACTTCGTGGGGCTCGTCGTGCTGATCTGCTCGGTCATCATCCCGGTGCTCAAGCTATTGGGGCTCCTGTTTCTGGTCTGGGGACCCAAGGAATGGCGGCCCCACGCACGCGCGCGATTGTTCCGCATGATCGAGTGGACCGGCAAGTGGGGCATGCTGGACGTGCTCCTGATCGCCATCTTGGTGGCTTGGGTCAAGATGGGGGACTTGGTCTCTATCCGACCGGGCAAGGCCGTCGTCGCGTTTTGCTTGATGGTCTTCTTGAGCCTCGTCTCCTCCGCCTACTTCGACGCCAAAGCCATTTGGCGCCCTAACCCGTCTCGTCAACCGGATCCTCGCGCGCATGCAAAGTAACTCTGAACCGATTCCTACCGCCGAAGTTCGTGCTGCGCGGTCCCCTTGGTGGCTGAGCTGGATTCCGTTGATTGCGCTGGGTGTCGCCGTCTACATGGTGTACTCCAGTCTGCAGGAGAAAGGTCTGTTGATCACGGTCGAAGCCGGTGAGGGGCATGGCATTCGCGACGGCGCGAGCGTGCAGTACCGCGGGATTCGAGTCGGTACGGTGGAAGAGGTTCGCTTGCGCCCGGGTTTGCAAGGGGTCGACTTGATGGTGCGCTTGGATGACGATGCCCGCGAACTGGCGCAAGCGGGGACGGAATTCTGGATCGTGTATCCGCGCGTGGGGCTGGATGGGATCCAGGGGATCGACACGGTCGTAGGGGCTCGCTACCTCGCCGTGGCACCTCCGCGGACCTCGGCCGGCGGTGCCGTACAGAAAACCTTCCAGGCGCGTACGGAGCCGCCCGTGGAGGACTATCTCGAAGAGGGTGGGTTGGAAATCGTGCTGGATGCACCTTCGAAATTCGGGATGGAGCCGGGCGCACCGGTCACGTACCGCGGCTTTTGGATCGGACGCGTCGTATCGGTCGCGCTGGCGAGCGATGCCACCGTGGTGGAGGTGCGCCTGCGCATCGCCCGCGAGTACCGTTCCCTCGTGCGCACCAACTCTGTGTTTTGGGAGGAGAGCGGCATCGAGCTGGACCTCTCCCTGACCGGCGGGATCACGTTGGACGTTGGCACCTTGCGCTCTCTGCTGGTGGGCGCGATCGCCATGGCCACCCCTTCGTATCCTGGCGAGACGGTGGAAGACGGCCAGCGCTTCGCTTTGGTCGCCGGTCCCAAAAAGGATTGGATGGACTGGCGCCCCGCGTTGCCCATCGGTTTGGGAGCGCTGCCCGAAGGGCTCGTTCCGCCCCAACCGGTGGAAGGTGAGGTGAGTTGGCGTTCGGGGCGTCTGTTGCGCTCGCGCAACGTCCAGCGGGCTTGGCTGCTGCCCACCGCGGAAGGCTTGTTGGCACCCGCCGACTTTGCCCACCAAGTGCCGGTCGAGGACGCGGACGACCTCACGGTGCAGCTGGGCGATTGGATCGTGGCCACCGTCCCCGAACGACGTGGAGAGGGTGCTGTACGGATTCTCGCAGCCCCTGAACCGATCGAAAGCCCCTGGCCACGGGAACGGATGCGCCGCTTAGGGGATCCCGAGGACTGCATGGTGTATGCGGGCAAAGCATTGCCGGCGCAATCCATCGCTTCTTACCGGTTGTTGGCGAGCCCCCGAGGCTGGGAGGTTTCCGAAGATGTGCGCTTTAGTCGTGAGTGGCACGGCGCTCCGGTGATCGCGAGGCGCGATGGGGCCCTGGTCGGCCTGTTGATCGTTCGCGAAGGCGGGGCGCACATCGCGCCGCTGCCCGGAAACGACTAACCCGCCCAACGTAGAGCGCCCCGCCCGAAAGGGGCGAGGCGCTCGCAGATGGGACGCTCCGAGTCGTCCCGAGCGGTTCCCGCTTAGTCCTGCCAGCCCATCGCGAAGGTGGACAGCACCGGGGACTGGTTCGTGTCGGGGTTCGAAACGAATGTCGCTCGCACCTGGTAGAACTGCGCGCCGTTGATTTGGCTCGCGTTCGTAAACCAGTCGCCGCCACCGATGAGGCCGTCGGCGGGTTGGTTCGCGTCCGCGGAGTTGTGCTCCACCACGAGGAACGGGAAATTCGGACCGGCGGGAATCGGCGGCATAACGGTGTCATCCGGCGGGTTCGCGCAGATCGGCGTGTTGGGGTAGTGATCCCCGTACGGGTCCAACAGCTGGGCCGCGGACGACATTTGGAATCCGGCACCGGTCGGATCGACCGGTTGCCCGACCTCCCAAGCGCCGAGGATGGCACCCGCTCCACGGAAGGCGAAGTTGATGCTGGTGCCCGGAGGCTGATCGGCCGGCTTGGGCTCCACGATCGGGTCGTAGAAGAGGGGGTTGTTGATCGGGTTGCCCGCCGCATCGGGGGTCGGGAACCAGACGGAGTAACTGCGGCTGACGCGCACCACGAAGTCGACGGCTCCGATGTAGAGACGCTTGTCCGTACCCGGAGTGGGCACGCCGGGCGTCGGCGAAGCGGTGGGGTCAAAACCGCCGGAAGCGGTTGTCTCGGTGTCCGGATCGACGAATTGCGGCTCCTGGTCCACGTTCACCCCGCCCGAGCTGAAGGCGCGGAAGAAGGGGTTCACCTGGGTCGTGAGCTGCGTGTCCGAAACGTCGAGCAGGTTGGCCGTTCCCGCAGCCGTGTCCGGATAACAACGGAATTCGATCATCAAGGGCAGCGCGGAAGTCTGCACCTCGCCGGGGGCGTAGAAGTTGGTCGGGCCACCCGTTCCGTCGCAAGGATCGTCTTCAAAGGGGAAGAACAACGCATTGGGGCCGGTCACACCGTTCGCGGCGGCCCACTGGGCGATGTTCGCACCGATGCCGTTCGGACCACCCCGATCGATTTTGGCCGTGTCACGCCACGTGTAGAAGCGCTTCGGACGGGTCGGGTCCATGTTCATGGGGAAGGGCATCAGCACCGTGTTGTTGATCACGATGCGATCGCCCGGATCCAGGGTGTAGCCCTGCTCGCGGAAGTGCGTTACCACCGGCACATCGGCGGTCACGCTCAGCTGGTTTTGGCTGTAGGTCAAGCCCACTCCCGTACCGGGCAGGGAAACCGAGTTCTGCGGCACGCTGTGCAGCTCATCGGGCAAGAAGATCGAGTGGCTCAAGCGCATCGAAAAGCCGTTGAAGCGATCGAAGGTGATGCCGCCGGTCAAGGGGCTCCAGTACACGCGCTCCACGTCGATGTTGAGCCGCGCGATGTCCAGGTTCCAGGGCTGGTCCTGCTGGGTCGCATCGGACAGGTCTACGTCGAACAGGGGCATGTCCATGTCGTAGATCCGCCACAGCATTTGCGTCTTGTTGCCATAGCGCACCAGGGGTTCGAGCACCCCACCGGCGAACTGGCCCATGTGACCCGAGTAGGCGGTGTTGCGGTCGATGACCTGGGTGAAGCGCGAAACCGGACGCGGGGTAATGACACCGCGCAGGGGCAAGAAGATGTGCTGACCACCCCACTCCGCGTAAACGAAGGGATCGGGATCGATGTCCGCGTTCAGGTTGGCGACAGGAGCCTGTTCATCCTGCGTGTTGAACAGGCTGACGTTGGTACCGTTGCTGACGTCGGGGGAGAAGGAGCTGAGCGTGCCTTCGATCGGCGCGAAGTCGTAGCGGATCACGTTGCCAGCCAAGTCCGTAGGAGCGAAGTCCCCATCCCGAACGATCGAGAGGAAGTACGAATCGAGGGGCGAACCCGGATCGTAGGTCAGCGGGAAGGCCGGGGTCAGGAAGAACCGGGTGCGGTCCGTGCTGGCCGAAACCTCGGTGATGGCGTACTCCGAAGGTGCCAAGGCTCCCACCGTGGGGTCGACGCGCGTCAGGCGCATACCGTCATAGGCGGAGAAGCTCGTCAGGTCCATGGGCTCGCTGAAGCGCAGGCCCCACGTGGCCGTGGAAGGAATGCCGCTGGCGGGGTTGGCCGGATAGTCGTCGGAGAGCGGGAAGGTCTCGAGGAAACAACGCTCGCGACCGGCATCGGCTGCGGGATTGTAGGCCGACAGGAATTGGAACGGCGCAACCCCCTCGACCGTCCAAAGGGCCACACCGGCCGTATCGTCCCAAACGGGCGGGTACGAGAGCACTCGCACGACCGTATCGGTGACTGCACCGACGCCGTCCGGGTCGTTACCCAATTGCTCGACGCGTCCCCAAACCGCGCCTTGGAGCTGCGATTGGAAGAAGAAGTCACCGACTTCGGGGGTCTGAGAGCAGTCCGGGGAGTCGAACACGAACGCGGGAACCTGGAACAGGGTCGGATCGTTGACCGGACTGACCTGCATCGGGGCGATCGTGATGTCCGCAGGCAAGGCAGCCACGATGTTCGGGGCGCTCTCATCCCGTACGCCCACCGGAGCGGAACGCGCGCACGATGTCCTGCGTCGGTGAAGAGAGATCCGCGCTGCCGTTGGAGAACACCCGCATGGTGTGATCCGTCAGGTTCGTCAGCAACGTGGTTTGTCCGTAGATCCCCGAGATCATCGTAGGGATGCGGATTTGGAAGTTGTCGAGGTTCTGGTCCACGGACGGAGGCATGCCCTCGGGGTTGATGGGCAGCGGCGGAGACGTTTGGAACGACTCGAAGCTCGAAGTGGTGAAGTCCACGATCGCGCGGGTGGTGTAGAACTCCGGGCTACCGTCGCCGTCGAAGTCCTGCACGTCCCCGTAGAGCGGGTCCGGTAGGACGCGCGAAGAGAACGGACTGAATGGAGCCGGCCCGGTGAAGGTTTCGATGTTGTTGCCGTTGATGGTGGTCGGATCCAACAGGTCGTCGAAGACCAGGGTCACCGCTGCGTTGCGCGGCACCATCGAGTAGAAACCCGCCTGTCCAAATCCACCGTCGAAGATGGTGTCGAGGCCTTCCGTGGCGGCCTTCAAAAGGCTGTTGAAGCCTTCCCGGCCCGTCGCGGTTTCAATATTGCGCGGGATGAGCAGGTTCTCTTGGCCCGTGACGGGATCCGTCGCGAGGCGGTAGTTGTCGAAGTCGGCCACGAGGCTCGCGCGGATGACGACCTCTTGCACGATAGGGACTTGGTTGCCTGCCGAGTTGAAGGCGTACACATCCACCAAGCGGCCGTAAAGGGCACGCACGAGCTTGAGCTCAGGAGCGCGGCCCGCGGCGTTCTGCTCGACGATGACCGGGGACAAGACCCCGGCGCCCGGGTTGGGCAGAACGGTCCCCGGAGAGTTGACGGGGGATCCGGGGGTGGAGGTGTTGTTGCAGGCGGCGGCGAGCCACAAGATCGCCGCAGAAGCAAAGAGACGGTGATTCGAACGCATCGGGTGTTAGGGTGCGAGTTCGAGGTGGCGGGAGACCACCAAACGGCGTGCGGAGGGATCCCTCCAGCGCCCCCTATAGTAAGGTCCGAGCCCCTCGACTACGACCGATTGTTGCAACAAGCGAGGCGAAACCGGCCTTGGCGGGGCCCCCAGTACGTTCGATACCGCACACCCGGCCGCACGCCTCGCTTGGCGTAGCCGCCGCGATCCCGTCTTCTCTCGGTACCTCGGGGGACCGTGGAAGGAACACCGGCGACGGAACCCCGTCGCGCGCCAAGGTTGGGTCCTCACAGGGGGCCTTGAGCGCCGATCGGAGGTCCCAAACCGGTGGCGGGGCGGGGAATGGCCCGCCGAGGACCGCCCCTCGAATGGGTGCGCTCTTGGGCTGAGCGCCGTTCACTTTCGCCCGGTGCCACCCCTTTCTCCCAACGAGAATTTCGAGTTCAGGGCCGAGAATCCATCAAACGTGACCGGCTAGCACCGCCTCGAAGGCCGCCACCATGGCCGGCGGGTCCTCGCTGCCGCACATCTCGCGGGCCGAGTGCATGGAGAGTTGGGGGCCACCCACATCGACGGTCGTGATCCCCAAGCCGGATGCGGTGATCGGCCCGATGGTCGAACCGCAGGCAAGGTCGCTGCGCATGACCCACTTTTGGTAGGGCACGTTTGCGTGCCGGCAAGCCATCTCGAAGCGGGCCACGCTCTCGCCTTCGCTAGCGTAGCGCTGGTTGGCATTGAGCTTGATGACGACGCCCTCATTCAGCAGGACCGAGTGTTCGGGATCGTGCTTTTCGGGGAAGTTCGGATGGGTCGCGTGAGCCATGTCCGAGGAAACGCACAGGCTCTGCGCCACGCAGCGGTGCAAGTCCTCGCGCCCGCCACCCCGCTGGGCGATGATGCGCTCCACCGTGTCGCGCAGATAGCTGCCATGGGCACCAGCGCGGGACTCGGAGCCGACCTCCTCGTGATCGAAAAAGGCCACCAGCGGGGTCACGGACCACTCGGAAGGCGGCCCGTCGCACAGGCGTTCGAGCGCGCGCAGTCCAGCCCACACGGAGCACAAGTTGTCGAGCCGCGGGGCGAAGAAGAACTCTTCCCCAGCGCCGGCCAACGTACTGGGCGTCAGGTCATGCACCATGGCATCCCAATGCAACACTTGGGACTCAGGCACCCCGAGTTGGTCGGCCAGGAACGGTTGCCAGCGGCGCGCACCGCCCGACATGCCGAAGATGGGCACCATGTGTTGCTGCTTGTTGAGTTTGAGCCCGTCGGTATGGATCTCACGGTGCAGGTGAATCGCCAACTGCGGAACGCGCAGCAGGGGGCGGTTCCAATGGAACAATTGCGACTCCTGGCCTCCTTGTCCTTGCAGCCAAACCCGCCCGGAAAGGCCGAGATCCCGGTCCAACCAGGAGTTCAGCAGCACACCGCCATAGACCTCTACGCCTAGCTGATCGATGCCGAACTTAGTGCGGTTGGGGCGCGGTTTGATGCGCAGGTTCGGGGAGTCGGTGTGCGCGCCGATCATGCGCAAACCCTCGTCCGCGCCCAGCCCTTCGGGCGCGATCCATGCGATCAAACTGCCGGCGCGCACGGTCAGGTAGCGACCCGGCTTTTGCGGCCAAGCGGCCTTTTCGTCCAAAGCCTGAAAACCACGTTTTTCCAAGCGCTCGCGCGCTACCTGGCAAGCGTGGTAGGGGGAGGGGGAGGCGTCGATGAAATGGCCCAAATCAGCCATTTCGCGGCGTTGTTCGTCGTTCATGGGGCTGTAGGGTAGCGCACGATCGTCGCTGGCGCACGGCGAGATTCGGGCCTACTCGAAACTGCCGTAGTAACGGTAAAAGAACGTTTGGGTCAGGCCCTCGCGTTGGTGCAATACCCCCTCCAGGAAGTAGATCGGCAGGCGGGGATCCCCGTACTCGCGGCGCGTTGCGCGCAGGCGAACCTCGAGGCGATCCTGCGCCCGCACGTCCATCGCTTGGATCGGGAAGTAGGATTGGCGCCAGTGGGTCATGGGCGCATCCGGCGCGGTACGCAGCCACACCCCCGGCGCCAGCAAACAGTCAAACCAGCCGGCTAGCCCGTGCAGGGTCCCGTCGCGCTCGATGCGCATCTCGACCGTCTCGTCGAACCAGAACGACGCCGCCGAGCCCGTTTGGCAATCGAGCACCGCGAGGCGCACGGGTTCTCCGATCAACGCGTCGACCGAGATGCCCGGAGCGGTCAAGAGTGGATCTTGGCGCTCGTGCACCGCGAGCTCTTGAAAGTCGAAACCGTAGATGGGGTGGTTCCAAAACCCGAATCCATGCTCGTAGTCCAGGCGGCTGTCCTGAATGGGGGCTAGATACAGGTCCACGCGGCTGGGGACCATGTGCCCTCCGCGGGCGAGGTGTTTGTCGCGGGCAGTCAAAACCGACTCGAACATGCACTCCGCCAAGGCGAAGTACCCCATCCACTCGGAAACGAGCACGTCGACGGGCCGATCCAGTTCGAGGGCCTCAACCGGGCCTTGATGAAACCGAATGCGGCGGTCGAGACCGTTGGCTTCTGCAATGCGCTCCGCCAACTCGATCATGGCGGAGGCTTCCGCGGCATGCACCTCTTTCGCGCCGGCTTCCGCCGCAAACAGACTCAGAATGCCGGTCCCCGAGCCCACGTCGAGAACGTGGGTGTCGGGTCCCACCAGGGTCCTCAAGGCCCGCCGATAGGCGTCCGTGCGGGCCCGGTCCATGAGCATCAGGCGGTGCACGCCGGGGTCCGCGTAGCTGGAGTAGTAATCGGCAGACCCTTGCGGGTCGCTGGCTTCACCGTGGAAAGGAATCTCCGGTTCCACGGAGGAAGGGTCGGGGGAGGGGGACATGGCCCCAGCATGGCGTTTCCAAGGGGCGGCTCACCGCGCCAGGACCGAATTATCTCTCCCGTCTGGGGCCCGAAGTGCGAAGAGCCGGAGGAGCAACACAGCCCCTTTCGTTGGGAATCCTCCACGAGGCCGGGGGCGGGTGCTTGGTTCCCTGGGGGCGGAGAGGCAAGATCCATCCCTTCCCGATGACCGCCACCGACTCTCGAACGTTCGACGACCCGGCCGCTCTGCTGACCCTGGTGCAGGCGGCGGAATGGGCCCAGGTTTCCCTGGCCAGCGTGCAGCGCGCCTTGGGCCAGGGTGCGTTGCGATTCGAGGTCGTGCGGCAGAAGGATCGCGAGGTCCAGCGTATCCGGTTGGTCGACCTGCAGGACTGGGTAGCCACCCTACGGCCCACCCCGGCCGCCCCATCCGACGCGTCTGCGGAGCCACGCGCTCCCCAGGAGCCTGCGCCGACCGAATCGACCCCAGACGCGGATCCCGAGACCGAACTTTCCCAAGCCGCGGCACCCGCAGAATCGACCGAGGGCCCCTCCGCACTTTCCCTGCGGCGTCCCGAAGAGTGGGAGGGGGCTTTGGGTTGGTTGCGGGACCAACAGGAGGAACTTCGCGAGCAGTGTTTGGCCCTCCGTCAACGGCTGGTGCGCAGCGAAGCGGAACGGCAGCGGGCGCTCGAAGCCCTGGTGCAATGGCAGGATCGCTGGAGTCACTCCTTACCGGCGGTACAAAGTCTCGCACGACCTTGGTGGCGGCGACCGAGCCTGTGGGTGGCTTGCGGCCTCGCTTTCTTCGGTTGGTGGACTTTGCGCGGTTCGGTGGAAGGCGTCGGGGAGCGCTTGGCGCAGGAGCAAACCGTATGGGCCGCCGAATGGAGCGCCGCGACCCAAGAACAACAGGCGTTCGAGGCCCGCCGCCGTCAGGCGGAGCGAACCGCTTGGCAACAGACGTGGCAAACCTGGGTGGAAGACCAAGAGCTTCAACGCCAAGTCGCCACCGAACAAGTGCAGTCGCAAGCCCAGGCAAGCCAAAGTTGGCGCTCCCAGTGGGATCAACGCTGGGAGGAATGGCAAGGAAAGCTGAACTCCACAGAGCGCGAGCGAGACTTGCAACAACAGCAAGAGCTCGCACGTCGCTCCACGTGGGAGCAGGAGCAGAGCATGGCGCGGGAACGTCGGGAGGCCGCCTTGCTAGAGCTCGTGCAAGGCGAGCTGCGCGAGCAAGGATTGGCCACCGATCGTTTGCGACGGGAATTCGAAACAGCTTGGCAGGCCCGGGAAGCGCGCGCTTTGGCCGAAAGTCAGCGCCTGCTCGCCGGTTGGCAAGCGGCCGAAGCCAGCGCGGCACAGCAGCAGCGGGAGCTGGGAGATCGTACGGAAGCGTGGCAGCGGGAACGGGAACGTTGGCAACAAGAGACTCGCGTCTGGGCCCATCAAGCCGGTTGGAGCCTTTGGCGGTCCCTGTGGCCTCGGGTTTGGCGTCGCGCGCAAAGGCTCTAGGGCTTGACCTCCGTCGACGCCTAGGGAATCGCAAAACCTCGGCGCAAGTGGGGACTCAGCCCCAACGTGGGCCACGACCTGAGGCGATTTGGCCCCGTCCACCGGCCCCATCCCCGCTCAAGGTCGCATGGCCGGATTTCCGATGAAGGCCGGGAGAGTCTCCGCACGGCGGAGGTTTCTCCTCCTCCGATCGCTTTTTGCCGATTCCCATGCTGCATTCCCTCCGTCGCTCGCTTCCTCTCGCCTCGATCGCGTTTCTCGTCGGCCCGCTCTCTGCTCAGCAGATCGCCTTCCGTCCGAATCCCGGCGATCAATGGTTCACGCAGCAAGACTGCCATGTGAACACCCACTGGCAAGGTATGCACGTCCGCGTGAATGGCGAAGAAGCACCGGACCAGGGCTGGAAGGTTCAGCTCAAGGCACACCGCACGCTGGGTGTGGAAGACTCCGTGGTGGCATGGGACCCCACCGGTCGCCAAGCCTGGGAGCGTGACTACCGGACCGTCGGTTTGCACGTCGTGGCGCCGATCGAATGGGTAGGAGGCGAGGAGACCGTGCGCAGCGAAGCGGTGGCTCGCTCCGAAGGCGCCTTGGTGCAACAACGCATTCTGTTCGAGCGTAGCGCTGAAACGCCGGCTTGGCGGCTCGCCCTGGTCGAACAGCTCGAGTCCGGTCAGCAGCCCAGCCCGCTGCCGCCGTTGACGCCCCAACTGGACTTCGCGTGCTTGCTTCCGCCTGCAGGCATCAAGGAAGGTCAGTCCTGGCCAGTCGACCCACAAGCATTGATCGAAGCCCTCTTCCTGCACCACGGCATGGAATTGCACAGCGAACGCAAGGAAGCGGGAGATCTGCCCCTGTGGTTTGGACCCCTAACGCGCCAGCCCGAGTGGCATCAGCTGTGGACCGAACCGAATGCGGCGCAAACGCGAGCTAGCGCGACCCTGTTGCCGCGTCGCCGCATCGGGTCGTCCCGCATGCACCCGATCGAGTTTCGCATCACCCTTGGGGGGGATGCGGATCTCGAGGATTGGGCCATGGACGCGCTGGCCGAGGTCTCCAGCAAAGAGGCGGAATTCCAGGTCGAGTACGCAACGCAGAACACCCTGCTGACCGGTTCGGGAACGCTGCTTTGGAACCTGGAAACCCGGCGCAGCCACAGCTTAGATTTCCGTGGATCGGCGACCTTCACCCGCTCCCAAAGCCTGCGCATGCAGATCGGCGACGAATCCACCCACTTCGAAGTGGACTGTGACGGTACCTTCGACGTGCACACCACGAGTCGTACGCGCGAAAACTAGAACCCGTCCCCAGAGCCTGAACATCGGCGTGCTCGCTCTTGGGCACTTGCCCATTCAGAGTTTCGGATCGGTTCGCAAGTCGCTCCCGGCAGCCGAACGTGCGGAAGCTAGGATCCCTTAGGCTTCGGGAGAGTAGGCCGCGTGCTCCAAGGGGCACGCCCGGTGATCGTCACGGTACTGGCGGCTACGCGAGGAGCGGCCTTCGGTAACGCGCCGCAAGGCTCGACCGGATCTGTATTGATCCAAAAGGCTGAGCAAACGCATTTCCGAGGCACTCGGGGAGGGGCCGCGGCGGCGACTGCGGCAGACGCCTTCGGGGTGGACGCGGGAAACCAGCCACGCGTAGAAGCTGTCCAAATAGCTCTCGCGCATCGCAAGACGAGTCAGGTCCAAGGCCCCAAAGGCTTGGCTGGCCCGTGAATGCACGAAACGTTGGGCGAGGCGCACTGCCAAGTCGCGATGACGCGGTGCAAAGTCCAGGAACTGCACCAGCAGGAACACCGCCCCGAGGTTGAGCACCGGCGATCCGTTTTCGGAGGCGTTCCGCTTCGGCTTGAGCAGCCGGGCCGCGCTGTAAGTGGTCGAAGCGTGGGCGGGGAGCGGGGCCGCGGGTTGTCCACAGGTTGCCGGCGAGGTGCTTCGGCTGCCTGTAGAGACCTTCGAAGTCGCAATCGGAACCTGGGGACGGCCCGGTGAGGCTCCCGCGTCGGAGACCAGTAGCGATTTTCGTACGGACCGCTGGGGAGAGCACGGCGGCGTCCCGTCGGCAGGATCGGCTTGGATCGGGGAGGCCCCCCCAGAGGGACCCGATGCAGACCCATCCCGCGCGGGATGAGGAGGAGGAATTTCCAAGGTTGAGATTGCGAGGTGGATCGAGGGCCTGGCAGGCCATCCCGCATCCGAATTTTAAGCCTCAAACGGTGGAAACAGAAGGATCCAAATGACAATCCCGTGGGGGTGTTGCGTTTCGGGTCCGTGCGTTTGCCATAATGGGGGGATGCAAGCTAGGAGAGAGGGCGCGGAGTGGCTGACCTTCGGGGAAGCGGCGGAGTACGCCGGCGTATCGCTCTTGGAGCTGCGCGAAACCCTGCGCGGGCACAGTGCCCCTGCGCAGTGGGGCTGGCGCGGAGGAGTGGCCGTGCAGCTTGTGGCCCTAGAAGACCTGCTAGTGCTCTATCCGGTGCTGCAGCGGCGCAAGCGCCAACCGGGGCCGACTTTGGCGGAGCGGGGTATCCAGCTCGTCCATCCCGATAGCGTCACCACCGGCTCCGGGCCGCAAAACCTGCGCCAAAAACTCACCCAGGCCGGTCGTAAGAGCGAGGCCTCGGCTCGAGCGGCCGCTTCCCAAGGGGCGGAACAGCGGGGCGAACCGCACTCCAGCGATGGGGCCCCAGACCCGGAGATGGCACGCCTCTACCGGGAGATGGAAGCGACCGCTGCGCGCAACGAAGCATTGCTGCGTGAACTTTCCCAGGCCGGGCAAGGTCTCGACGCTCTGCTCGAAGCGACGGCCCATCCCGTTTCGGAAGGTGCCCGCGCCGCGAGCCAGCGTCAGGCAAAGCAGCCCAAGCGTGCGCAACCCACACCTCTGCAGGTCCAAGAGCACGAACTGCACCCGGCTAGCGACGCCGTAGCGCGCAGCGCGGAGTGGAATCGGCTGATGCGCGAGCAGCGCACGATGGAAAGCCGTCAGAAGCAAGTGCAATGGATGTCTTGGAGCGCAGCGGCCCTCCTGATCGTCCTGCTGGTGTTCAAAGGCCAAGACTGGCTCGGCGGGTCGGAAGACATCACCGGTCCGGACCTGCCCGCCGCCGATCCGATCCGCACCGCAGGCCTGGAGCGATCGGACGCCTTCGGTGGGGCGGAACCAGGCCAAGAGACTCTCGGCTCGTCCCCGACCACCAACTTCGGCGCTCCGGTCGAAGCGGCTATGGGCGACACGCCGGGCGGCTTGGTTTCCTTTGAGGAGGCGGTTGCTGCTCCCAACTTGGTCGCCACCCAAGATTGGTTGGAGCCTGCCGCGGCCGCCCATCCGGACCCCGGGAACCACCCGATGGGTGCAGGCGTGTTGGAAGCCTCTGCCCCGCTCCCCGCGACTGCGAATCCCTCTTCGACTGCGCTGGAAGCCAACGGCTCGGAGGCTCTGGGCACAGAGGGAGCTTCTTCGTCGCTGGAGCCTTCCGAGGAGCCCGCAGAGCCCTTCGGGGCCGATGGAAACCCGGAGGAGGAAACCCACACGCCCACCGAATCCACGGAGGCTGCGCTGGCCGACATGCTGCCGTACCAAAGTTCGGACGCAGTGCCTTGTCAGTACGCGGCTTTGACGACGAAGGGGCAGTCCTTGCGCTCGGTTTTAGGGCCTTGCATTGGGCCCTGGAACGAATCGAAGCAGCTCGTCGCGGGCAACTTCCGGTTTGCCGGCTACAACCTTTGCCGCCACCACCAAACCTTCCAAAAGGAATTGGGCGGTTCCGTGGAACGCGCAGCACAGGTCGCCAAGTACGCGGAACAGGAGGGCAGCTTGCCGCCCCTCGTGCGACTGCGCGTCGAGCACGGTGCCAGCCAGTTGTTGCAAGCCCGGGTCGGCCGCTGGATCGAATCCGGATTTGAAGCCGGGCTTTCCAAGACCCATCACGTGGAGCGCCTAGCCCAAGAGGACCATTGGCGCATTCGCTCTTGGGTCCGGGTACAGCGGGATCCCGGTCCGACGGGGCAGGCCAACTTGCCCCAGACCGAGTTGCGCTACTTCCAGCTGGAACTGCAGGTGGATGCCGATCGAGGCCGGGATCGTTTGCTCGAGCTCCTTTGGCTGAGCGAACCGCCGACGGCCGATCAGCCTCCAGGGCAGTCGCGCTGACGACCTCGTTGGGCGCACGCCGCCTCCGGGCGAAGCAGTGGGGCCCCGCTTTGCCCCGCCGACGCGATGGGGCCGCGGAAGGGAAGCATTCGAATCGGGACGGTACGTGGGCGATCTGATGCACGCGGGCAACGGCCAGGACGCGTTTCGGATAGGCTAGGAGGGCATGTCCCCCTCTCAAGATTCGGAGGCCTCCGGTCGCTTGCCGCAACGCATCGAAGAACTCGAAGTGCGCTCCACCTTCCAGGAAGACCAGATCGATTCGTTGCACAAAGCACTCTATCAGCAGTCTTTGGTGATCGAGCAGCTCGAGCGCAAAGTGGAGGCCTTTGCGCAAACCCTACGCGCTGGACAAGGACAAACGCCCTTACCGGATAACGAAACCCCGCCCCACTACTGATCCCAAGCCCTTGGATCGCACGCTTCCCCTCACTTTGGCCTGCCAAGCCATCCGCGCTCGGTCCGCGGCCTTCCTGTGCATGGGTTTGGTGTGGTGGGGGCTTGGCAGCTCTCCGAGCTGGGCTTGGGCCTTGCAAGAGGGGACCCCGACCTTGAGCCCCGCCGCGCAGGCGGAGATCGAGGCGCGCGAAGCCAAACGCCGGGAACACGAAGCACAGCTGGCTGTGGAGCGCTTGCTGCGCGAACGCGAGTCGGCCTTGATTCGCTACAACCACATGCTTCCTGGCTTGCGCACGGCGGCCAAGCGGGAACAAGCCTTCCGGGAGCATTACCCAGACCCCAAGAAGTGGGCGCCCCGGTTCCTGGCTGTGCACGAACAATACCCGCAGACCCTGGGGGCAGCGCGCGCTTTGGTTTGGATCGTTCGACACCTCGATCGAGGACCGGTCGAACGCTCCGCTCGCACGATCCTGCTGCGCGATCACCTCCAACGGCCGGAATTGGCGCCGGTGTGCTCCGCTTTGAACAGCGAGTCGCGGCCGGGAGCGCGGCAGGACCTCGAACACTTGTTGCAGCACAGTCCCATCCCCGCGGTCAAAACAGGTGCCTTGGTACAGCTCTGCCGGATGGATTTGGAATTGTGGCAAGGCGACCAGGTGCAAGCGGCGAAAGCACGCTTGGAACTGCGCATTCCGCGCTTGGCAGCAGCCTACGCCAAACAATCGTTTGAGGGGCGTACGGGAGCGGATTGGGCCAGCCGCCTGCAGGTCGAATTGGCGCACCTCTCCATGGGGCAAGCGTTCGTGGATTGGCGAGCGAGAACCCTCGACGGCGAACCCAGGGCACTCGCCGACGCACACGGGAAAGTGGTGATCCTCTTCTTTTGGAAGGCCGCGGCTCCAGGCTGTCGCCGCGCTCTGCCCCACATCGAAGCGTTGAGAAACCAACAGGCGGACGCTCCTCTCAAGGTGATTGGGGTCAGCGGCGACGTGGACGTAGAGCGAGCCCGGCGCTGGAGCCGCGTGCTGAAGCTGGGCTTCGAGCAGTGGCACGGGCCGCCGGCCTCCGACGGAAGCCTCTTGTTTGGGGTGGACCAGTGGCCTACGTTTTTCGTGCTCGATGCCCAAGGCAAGGTACTAGCCGCGCGCGCGGATTGGCCAACCGCTGCCGAGGCGGCGCAGGCCGAACTCCGTCGTATGGCCAAACCGCAACCGAATCCCGAGCCCGATGAGCCCGTACCGCAAGAAGAACCTGCGCCCAAGGCTCTGTAAGGAAATGCTCGCGGAAAGCAACTACTTGCGAGTGCCCCGCTTTGCAGCTTCG
>JAUHXY010000056.1 GCA_030426785.1 bacterium | reverse complement strand
TGCACCACGTAGTTGGCCGTGGCAAAGACACCGATGACGCCCAGGAGGACGAGGGTGATTTTGGTGCGCAAGGACATGGGTTACCTTGGCCTAGGCAGGGGGGAGGGGGCAGGCTTGGCGGGCAGTTGCAGCTTGCGTCGCCAATGGGGCAGATCCGCGCCCAAGTGCAGAAGAACCCGCTCCGCATCTTCGCGCACCTGGTGATGACGATGATCGAGCAGGACTCCCAACTCGCTTTCGACGAGTTCCAGGGGCGGTCGGAGGGAATCGAGAGCTGCGAGCGCCATGCGCGCCACTTCCGGGCGTTGGTCTTGCAGGAGGGGCAGGATGTGGGGGGCGATCTCCCGGCGGAAGAGACGCTTGGAGCCCAACTCGCGCAAGAGCTCCGCGATAGCGGTGGGATGGGAGCGCTTGATGGCGCTCAGAGTGCTGGCGGCTTCTTCGCGCCACCAGTTCGACTCTTCCTCGAACCAGAGCTCCCAACGATCGGGGTGTCCGTCGATCGTCATGGCCGTGATGCGGTGCAAGGCCCGCAGGCTTTCCTCGTGCAGTGCGAGGTTGGTGTCGCTCAACACGGTGATCAGGGCTTGAATGCTGCTCACATCGTCCGCAAACCCCATGGTGCGGATGGCGGCTTGGCGAACCGAATCGTGGCCCTGCAGCAGCATGCGGCGGACCTTTAGGCGGTGTTCTTCCGAGAGTTGGACCTGAGGCTGGCGTAGGACGCGCGCGATCTGGGTCAAAAGGACGGCGTCCAATGAGGGTCGCTGGCCGATCCAGCGACCCAGAGCGTTGGCAGTGACAGGCCAATCACCTTCCCCGAGCGCGCGCAGCATGGCCCGGGCGACTTGGAAATCCGCTTGGGCGTAGTGCCGGTCGAGGACGTCCCAACAGCCCACATCACGACTCAAGGAGGCGATCAGGGCTTCCTGCAAGGCACGCGTATCGAAGGAAAGCCGGTAGCCCGAAGGGGCGGCTTTTTCGGGATCCTCCGAAACCTGAAGCAAGTCGAAAACCTGCTGCATTTGCTCGGAAGTGCCCAAGTGGTGCAACACTTCGAGCGCAATGCGCAGACGGGGACGCCAAGCGCGCGGCTCGAACGGTTCCGCGCCGTGTTGCGCCGCAAGACGGGCACAGACATCGAACAAGACAGCTCGGTAGGCTTGTTGCTCGCGATGCTGGTTTTCCTCACCCAGGAGCAGCCATAGGTCGGAGGTCGTGTTCGGCGGTTGCACCACTAACACGTCGATCCAATCCTGGGCGGGCGCGGGTTGGCTTTGCGACAGGGTGTCGACCAACTCGCGCAATGGATCGGCCTGTTCGGACGTGGTTTGCCCCGCAAGGGGAGCGACCAACGTCCCAGCGACGAACCAAGTGGGGAGCAGGAGGGGGAGGATTCGCATGACACTAGCCCAAGGGCTTGGCGATGTTGTCGATCAGGCCGTTGAGGTCTTCCACGGTGTCCACGACCATGCTGGGGCGCACGGGCGGGTCGAGAGCGCCGCCGTCATACCATTGCAGTTCGTCCAGCAGCTTGACGGCGGCCCAAGGCACGCCCGCAGCCGGTCCGTCGTAGATCTGGATGTTGCCGAGAGCGTCGAGGTACTTGACCTGCACGTTTTGCTCGCGGTGCGCGGTGGCGGTCGGAACGGTCGAGTAGCCGAGAGTGGCCATCTTGGCGTCCACAGGTGCGCTGCCCCGAGTCAAGGGCGTATCGGGCACCTCCATGACCTCCCAGGACACCATGGTCGGAACCATCTTGATGCCGTATCCGCCGTCGATCAGGTTTTCATCGAAGCGCACCGTGGCGTGATCACCGATCAATAGATCCTCGGCGACGACGGAGCCGGTCAGCTGCAGGTTGCCGGGGATCGCCACCGTGGTGCGCGGGGCTACGATCATGCCTTTGAACTCACCCTTGGCACCCATCGAAACGATCGAGCGCTTGTTGGTGTCCGGCGTTAGCGCGAACATGGAGCACTGCGTCGGGTCGTCTCCGATGTTCTCGAGGATGGAGCCCGGTTGAAAGATCGTCGAACCCGTGGTGTAGATCCCCACCGGTCCAAGCGTCGTGTCGATGATCACGCGCGCATCCGTGGCCACCGTAATGTTTTCGGCGCGCAGGCGCATCGGACCCTTCAGGGTCAAAGTGTAGCCAGAAGGTACCGAGACCTCGTCCCAGGAAAAGTCCGAATCGAGCGTGAGTTTGGTTTGACCAACCGCGAATACGAAGTCCAGGAGTTCCAACGGAACACGCGGAATCGTGAACGCTGGCAAGGTCAAACCTCGGGCACTCGAAGCCGTACTGCCGGTCACGACCGTGCTGGGATCCAAGTCGGCGATGCCGCTGGGCCCTGGGTTGATGTTTCCGATCACGTTGGTGGCGAACTCCGGATCGATGGTGATCGGGGAGTGCACCGTGATGTCCCCATTGCTGCGCACGTGGACCGCAGGGGGATCGACCAACGAGGAAGCAGGCAGTTCTGGGGTTGAGGTGGTGCGTAGATCTGCGCCCTCTCCAATCGTGACCCCGTCGAGCCCGCAGAAGCCTAGGGCGGCGACTTGGTTCACCGACCGGTTGAGGGTCATGCTGAGGGAGAACTTCCCGCGCCCGTAGAGGGCCGTGGCCTCGAGTGCCACGATGTTGTTGGGAAGGTCCGTGGCCTCCACCCAGTAGTAGCCACCACCGATCTTCGCCGGCTCATCTGGCTCCCCGATCTTGCCGCTCTTGCCCATCGCTACGGCGAAGTAAGCTTCCGAAAGCGCGGCTTCGGCCACGTACAAGGCCTGGACCGTGTCGATCCCGAGGTTCTGTCGCTTGGTGCTGACGGAGCTGATCTGGACCAAGCCAGCCCCCAAGCTGGCGATCCCCGCGACCAGGATGAGCGAGGTGATCAGGGCAGCCCCGCGCTGCTTTTGGTTGCCTTGCCGAAGCGGTTTCATCGTTAGTTCCTACAAGTGACGTTGATTTGGCGGTGCACAGGAATGGTGGCGCCGCTCGAATCTTCTTTGGAAACGGTGAGAGTGATAAAAATTTGAAGGGCCTTGTCCGGCGCGTGCTCTACGTGAAAGGAGAGCCCCGGCTCGTCGACCAAATCGTTAAAGTTGTCGTCCTTCTCGTTGACGACCTCCTTGTCCTGTAGCAAGGGGACGTTGCTCGACCACTGGATCTCGCTTTCTTCGGGTTGACCGACAGCGCGCGTCCACGTGACACGACCTTTTTGGCCGCTTTCGATCCAGCGGATGCGCTCGGGTTCGCCGAGCACCAACTTGCCGTTTTGCACGCCGACGCTCGTGCTGTAATCGATGTGGTTTTCGGAGAGGGGGGCCGGGATCTGCGGGTACACGTTGTCCGCCGCCGCCGCCATCAAGGCGAGTCGGATGCGCTCCAAGGTCAGATCTAGCTCCGAATCGAGCAGTTGCCGAAACATGTCGGACTCGGTGGCTCTCGAACTCGTACGACTCACCATGGCCGCGTTGACCGCGATCAATCCAAAAATGGTGATCGCGATCAAGAGCTCGACGATGGTGAAGCCTGAGTTCCGCCGTACTTTCAACGCAGGTCCTTTTGGATGGCGGAAAACATGGAAGTGACCTCGAGTTCGCTCGCACCCGCCGCGCCTTGCCACTCGATGCGTACCACGACGGGCAAGATCATGTAGTCGAGCATGTGGTCCCGATTGTCGATCAGGAAGTCGCCGTTGAGGTCCCGCGGCAAGCCCAGCTCGGGCATCGCCAGGTCCTCGCGAATCTTTTCGCGGTCGGTGGGCAGGATGATGGTTCCCACCATGCCGCTGGGGTTGTTGGGCAGCGGTTCGAGACCAGGAACGTCAAAGCGATGACCCGGCGCGGTGCCCGTACCGAGCGGATCGTCCTTGGTCCAGGCGTTGTACTTGACCGCGAGTTCGCGGAAGGGCTCCGCACGCATCGCCTCGAGCAGGTTCATGGCGGCTTCCATGGCCAGCGTGCGCTCTTTGCGCTTCGACGTGTGCGTCATGGTCGCGGTGATCGTGCTCGAGAGCAGATACACAGCCGCCGTCAAGACGGTCAAAGAAATCATGATCTCGACCAGAGTGAATCCGGTTCGAGATCGCGCTCGACGGCGCGCAGAGGTTGCGGAGTACATGGTTCGGACAGAGACCCGGAGAGGCAGGTCGGTCTGGGATGTCGGAATCCACGACAAGCTTTCTTAAAAGGGAACGCCCGGTTCCCACGGGACCCCCAAAAGGGGACGGCGGTGCTCGCACCAAAAAGAAACACCTCCCGCGCCACACAGGGCGCAGGAGGTGCGTGAATGCGGTTCGGAGGAGAAAACTACGCGCCGCAGCGCTCCAAGTACTCCTCCGGCGAGAACGCATCAACTTGGATCAGGTCATCTCGCAAATCGAGAGCGTCGCGCAGAATGAGACGTTCCACTTCGGTCAAGACTTGCTTCTCGACGGCGACGTCCAAGAGGTCCCGTTCGGTGCGACGGGGCAAAACGCGCTCCTTCACGGCCTTAGCCAGTTTGCGGCGCATGGGTGCCACGCGCTGCAAGCGCTCCAGGCCTGCCAGCAAAGCACCCAAGCCAGGCCGATCCCCTGACGGTCGGTGCGCGTCGCGACAGAGGGCGTCCCGTACTTCGGCTTGCTGCGCGATGCGTTGGCTCAACCCGTGCGTGGTTTCGTCCCGCGGACGCTCGTAGCTACGTCCCCAGGGGAACAGCATCTTCTTGACGGACCAACCCAAGAATCGATTGGGCAGGTTGTCCAGCAGGCCGATCAAGGCTTCCTGCGCCTCGTACAGGCAGGTTTCTCCGGCCCAGCGCAACCAGATTTCGTCCTCTTCGCGCGCGCCTTCGCGCACGAAGCGGTGCAAGCAGGCGGAGCCGAAGTAGAGATAAGCGAGTGCATCCGCCAAACGGCCGGACAACTCCTCTCGCCGTTTCAGATCTCCACCCAGGGTAGCCATCGCGGTTTCCGCGCTCAGGGCAAAGCCCGCCGACAAACGCGTCATGCCGCGCACGAGCCATGCGCTCGAAGCC
The DNA here is from genome assembly GCA_030426785.1 of bacterium. GTDB lineage: Bacteria > Planctomycetota > UBA1135 > UBA1135 > NORP259. The sequence goes on along the minus strand of JAUHXY010000056.1, from coordinate 14,100 downwards.
GGACCGGTGACGGGGAAGATGGGTCCGCCCCACAAGCCTTGCACGGTGGCGCGTACCCCCGCGGTGATGCCGGATCCCACGTGGCCCATGAAGGCGCGATCGAAGCGCGCCACGTCTTTGGCTTGCACCGCCCGCACTTCGTCGAAGGCATAGCGGTGACAGCGCAACATGCCTTGCCCGAAGATGATCAGGGTGCGGGTCAAAATGTTGGCGCCCTCGACGGTGATGCCGATCGGGATCGCCTGGAAGTAACGCGCCAGAATGTTGCGCTCGCCGCGGCAGATGCCGGCGCCGGCTTGGATGTCCATGCCATCGTTGACGACCTTGCGCATGCCCTCGGTGCAGTACGCCTTCATGATGGCGGACACCACCGAGGGCTTTTCGCCCTGGGCGACCGCCATCGCCGTCAGTTCCCGGCCCGCGTTCATCATCCAGGTCATGCCGGCGATGCGACCCATTGGGGTTGCCACGCCTTCGAACTGGTGCAGGGGCAAGCCGAATTGCTCGCGTAGTTGGCTGTAGGCCGCCACGGTCAAGCTCGTGTTTTGACCGGCGCCGCAAGCGAGGCCGGGCAAGGAAATCGCTCGGCCGGCGGACAAACAGTCCATCAGCATGCGCCAGCCGTTGCCGAGCCCTTTGCGCCCGCCGATGACGTTTTCGAGGGGAATGAAGACGTTTTGGCCTTGCGTCGGCCCGTTGACGAACTTGACGCCCAAGGGGTCGTGGCGCTCGCCAGTTTGGATGCCGGGCAGATCGGCGGGCACCAACGCGCAGGTGATGCCCAGATCCTTTTGGTTGCCGAGCAACCCATCGGGATCTTGCGCCTGGAAAGCCAGCCCCAAGAGGTTGCAGATCGGCGCCAAAGTGATGTAGCGCTTGTCCCAATCGAGGCGCAGGCCAAGGACCTGCTCCCCTTGCCACTCGCCCCGACAGATCACGCCGGTGCTGCGCATGGAACCCGCATCCGATCCCGCGTGGGGTTCGGTCAAGGCGAACGCGGGAATCAGTTCCCCCTTCGCGAGACGCGGCAAGTAGTGCTCGCGCTGGTCCTTGGTGCCGTAGTGCAGCAGCAACTCCGCCGGCCCCAGAGAGGACGGCAGCATGACGGTGACCGCCAGGGTCACGTTGTGGCTGGAGACTTTGGTGATGATCGCGGAGATCGCTTCCGCCGAGAATTCCAATCCGCCGTAGGCCTTCGGAATGATCAAGGCCATGAAACCTTGCTCTTTCAGATACTCCCACACCGCCGGCGGCAAGTCGCCCAAACGATCGACCTCTTCGTTGTCGACCATCTGGCAGATGGTTTCGACGGGGCCGTCCAAGAAGGCTTGCTCTTCTGGGCTCAAGCCTTTGGGTTCGAACGCGAGCAGCTTGTCCCAATCGGGCCGGCCCGAGAACAGGTCGGCATCCCACCAGACCGTACCGGCTTCGAGCGCGACCAACTCGGTCTCGCTGATGCGGGGCAGGCTGGGAGCCAAGGCATTCATGATGCGACCCGTCAGCACGGTCTGGCGGAAGCCTGGAATCAAGCCCAGGGCAAAGCCCAAACCCGTGAGGCCCAGCAGGACCCACAGGAACGGCGGGGTGCCGCACACCTGCCAATATCCCACCAAAAAGGCCAAGGAGCCGGCGACGGCCCCGAGCCCGGGTTTTCCGAAGTAGGCCAGAGCCACGAAGAGGGCCAAGGCGAGCAAGAGGAGAGCGATCAGAGTCATGGGGAGAGCTTGCAGGAAACCGATGGGATCATCGACCATGCAGGGCGTAGCCTTAACCGTGCAAGGCGCGAAGAACAGCCCTTCCGGCCGGATTTCTCGGATCCGTGGTCGCTGGATCGGGAGGCTCGGCGAGGGCCCCTACAGCCCAAACTCGCGGTGCACCCAGAAGGGCCGCGAGAAGTCCCAGTTGCGCTCGGCCATGCCCGCGACGAGCACCGGGTAGAAACGCTCCATGGCCCGGCAGAACGCCTCTGGCAAGCCCAGGCGATCGGCGTAGTGGTCCAAGGCCGAGCGCTCCCAGGGATCCAAAGCTCCGTCCAGCAAACGCTGCCACTGGTGACGCGCCGAGTCGGGACGCAGGTGGGCGAACAGGTGCAGCAGGTCCATGTACGGCAGGAACTCTTCCTCGAAGGCGCCCCAGTCCATCAAGCCGAGCACGTTCCCTTGTCCGTCGACCTGCACATGTTTCGGACGTAGATCCGCGTGGTAGAGCACCCGTGGCACGCGCAGGCCGAGAACCGCCCCGCAGAACTCGCGGTGCATCGTGATCACCCGCTGAGCCGTCGCCGTGCGCCCGCACAGCTCCACGATCCGCCGCACGCGCTCGCCCAACAGGGATTCGAGGCGCGCCTCGTCCAAGACCTGCTCTTCGCCGTGGCGCAGCTGGGTCAAGATCTCAGCCATCTGCCGCAGCATGTGCGCCTGCTCGGGACCCCCGGTGTCCAACTGGGGTGCGCTCTGTCCCTGCAAGCGCTCCTCCACGGTCAGCCACAGACCGTCGCGCGTTCCTTCCCAATGCAGTTGGGGTGCGGGGACTTCGGGGAAACGGTTTGGCAGCTGTTGCAAGCAGGCCGCGTGACGCCGCAGCAAGCGGTGCTTTTGGGCGCACAACGGGATGTGCAATGCCCAGCCCACCCCTGTCGGCTGTTGGGGCGCATGGGTCAACACGACCGCCACGTTGCCGCGCGTCGCGATCAAGTGTTCCGCTCGCTGGGCTGGCACGCTGCTTTCGGAAGCGAGCTCATCCAACAAGCGTTGCAACCGATCCTCCCCGCTGGCCTGCGCGCGCCGAGCGATCCATACGAACGAAGGGCTGAGCCAGGGAAACGCGCCCAGGCGATGGGCCCATACCTTGAGGCGATTGCGGCGTTCGAGCCGTCCGACCGTCAAACGCGGCCCTTCCCCTTCGAGGGCGACCACGTGGCTGCATTCCAAGCGATGGGGATACAAAGCGAGGCTGCGCACGGACTTTCCAAAGCGCGCGAACCTCCGCCGAAAGGAGGCGCGCGTGCCTTCGCCGGGAGCCGGCTTGAGAGCCCGAGCCAAAAAGGTCCACGGTTTCACGTACTCGAATCGGCCCCTTCGTCCGAGCGCGCGTTTGTAGGCCCAAGCGTTGTCCACGACGGCCACGAACGTATCCGACGAGAGGTTTTGGAGGCCTTGCCAATCGCGACCCCACACCGGGGCTTCGCCTCGCGGTCCGAGTTCGGCGACAACGAGATCCATGGGCTCGGAAAACCCTTCGGGGGCCCGGCCAGCCTGCATGGGGTGGTGGGTCACCCGACCGGGCGCGAGGGCCGCATCCCGCACCCGCGCAAAGGCCAAACGATCGGGATCCGGATCGCACACGTGCACGCGGAAACCAAGCCCGGCCAAAGCGGTTACCGTGCCCGATAACGCATCGCCCACAAACAGGGCTTGGCCCCCAGAGCGCTCGAGCAACAGCAAAAACGCGCCGCGCCCTTCCTGTCCGATCATCAAGTGCTCGTCCGCTCGCCAAGGCACGAGGTCTTGGAGCAGCTTTTCGAGGTTGCGCTTGTAGTCAAGCCCCCGCTCGGCCCGCAGCACCGCAGCCCGCAGCGCGACGCTCCTCGTGCTCTTGGCACGACCCACCTCCGGGGGCGTCCAAGAACCCCAATCAAAGGGGGCCGCGGCCCCCGCCGGGCTAGGATCGCCTTGGGAATCTTCGCGCTGCATGAGAAGGACCTGAAACCGCCCGCTATCATGCCAGGGCGATGCGCGTTAGTTGCCTACAAATCGATCCGCAAGCCTCGGATCCCGACGGAAACCTGCGCCAGGTAGAGCGCGCCTTGCGGGCGGCAGCCGATGCGGGCGACCAGCTTTGCATGTTGCCCGAGATGTGGCCCACCTCGTTCCGGCGTGACGTGGGCGATCGAGAGCTGGCGGAAACGGAAACGGCCCTGCAACAGCTCGCGGCCTGGACGGAAGAGTTGGATTTGATGGTGGGCGGTTCGGCCTACGGTTCGCGCGCCGAAGGACCGCCGAGCAACCGCTTTCATCTGTTCGATCGGGGCGCGGAAATCGCCCACTACGAGAAGGGGCACCTGTTCAGCCCCACCGCCGAACATCTCTCGTTTTCCGCGGGTGCGACGCCGCCCGAGCTCATCGAAACGCGCCTAGCGCCCATGCACGCGGTCATTTGCTACGACCTGCGTTTTCCCGAATGGGTGCGGCACGCGGCCCGCGCCGGGTCCCAGGTCATGCTCGTGTGCGCCCAGTGGCCTCATCCCCGCACCCAGCATTGGCGCGCGCTGGCCATCGGCCGCGCCGTGGAGAGCCAGTGCTTCGTCGTGGCGTGCAACCGACGCGGCGAAGAGCTCATCGGGCGCCGTCAGCACCGCCTGCGCTTCCCCGGCAATTCCATCATCGTGGGCCCGGGTGGCGAGGTGCTGGCGGAAGGCACACCCGACGACGAAGCGATCCGCGCGGATTTGGATTTCGAGGACCTGCACGAACTGCGCCGTATCCTGCCCGTTTGGAAAGACGAACGGACCGAAGGTTTGGGGTAAAAAGTCAGCGAGGAGGCCCAAGGACCTCCTCGCTGCGGAATCTCACTATCTCTTGGGCCCTACACCGGCGGCAAAGGTTTGTCTTTGATCGCCGGTGGGGTGTCTCGTTGGCGTCGCGGAGCGGGGGGCGGAGTGCCCGGAACGTGCAGCTCGACGCAAGGGGTGGCCAGGGGGTTCGGGGCTTCCAACGGGGCGGTGGGCACGGGGCCGCTCGGGAGGAGCGACGCGGTCAGGAGCAGAAGGGATACCAGCATGGCGCAAAGGGGAGGGGGACGTTCACCCCGCTCATGCCGGCCTTATCGGAAAACCTTTCCGCCCCCTTGAGTCCCGGGAGGGGCCTGCGGGAAAAAATGTCCGGCGGGTGCGCGACTGGGAAGATGGAGCCTAACGGCCCCTTGTGGTCGCCTGGGAGCCGCCCTTAGGACCCCAAAGCCTGATCGAGGACTTCGATCAGGTGCCGGACCGGCCGCGGTGCCGGAAGATCGCGCTGGCCCACGTCCCATTGCATGTGGCAACCGGGATTGCCGGTCACGAGGGTGGCCGCGCCGCTTTGGGCTAGGTCGGCCAGTTTGGGGGCCAATTGCTGGCGCGCGCTTTCGGGGTGCAGCATGCCGTGCAAACCTGCCGATCCGCAGCACTCTTCGGCGCGCTCGAGCTCCACCCGGTGCACGCCAGGGATCGCGTCGAGCAGCGCGCGGGGCTCACGGCGCACCTGTTGACCATGGCACAGGTGGCAAGGATCGTCGTAGGCCAGGGGCAACCACGCTTCCGGCAAAGGCTGCAACAGGGGTTGTAGGCGCGCAAGGTTCTCGCGGCGCGCCAAAAACGTGCTCACGTCCATCACGAGGTCGGCAAAACGGGCTTCGCCGGGTTCGGGCGGCGCGAGGTGGTCGAAAGTTTGCAGGTGCGCGCCGCAACCTGCACTCGTACTCAAGATGGCGTCCGGGGTTCCGACCTGGCGCAACTGATGACGCCACTTGCGAGCTAGGTCTCTTGCGGTGGGCCCGTCGCCGGCGTGCGCGTGCAACGCTCCGCAACACCAGCGCGGTTTGGGCACGCGCACGTCGTAGCCGAGCCGCTGCAGCAACCCGAGCGCCCCGCGGTTGACGCGACCGTACAGCTCGGGCATGACGCAGCCCTCCAGCAACCAGACCTCGCCCACGCGCGGATGATGGGCGCCGGCAAAATCGGGTAGGGAAGCGCGTTGGTCTTGGCTGGGCACCGCGGGTAGGTTTGCCAGCCAAGCACCAAAGCGACGATGCCAACCGCGGCGTTGCAGCCAAGCGAGCATCGTCATGCCGAAATGCAGCCGCCTGGGCTTCAGAATCGTGCGCAACAGCAGGCGTGCTCGGCGCGGCGGCCCAAAACCTTGCTCGCGCAGGTTTTCGCGCGTCTCTTCCATCAAAGCACCGAAGGACACGCCCGCCGGGCAGACGCTTTCACAGCGCCGACAGACGAGGCAGTCCTCCATCTCCTGAGCGATGGTGGCATCGGCGGGTAGACGCTCTTCGCGCATGGCGCGCATCAAGCGCACGCGTCCGCGTGGGCTCTGCGTTTCGCGGCCGGTGTGCTGCCACGTGGGGCAGGTCGGGATGCACAAGCCGCAGGAGATGCAGTCGAGGTCGCTGGGCACTTTGGGGGCGCTCGGGTCGCCCGGTACCGGTCCATTGGCCGTTGCTCCGTTCATGCGCCGGACACCTCCTCAGCGATGGCTGGGGCTTGCGCGGATCCGGCCAGGGGATCGATCGGCCGCGGCTGCCACAGGTTGGCGGGATCCCAAGTGTGGCGCAAAGCGTTTTGGGCATCGCGCAATCCCGCCGCGCTCTCCGGACCACCCGCGAGCGGCTTGGGTTCGCCAGCACCCAGGAAGCGCCACCGGCAAGGCAGGTTGCGCAGGTGTTGCGCGAGAGCTTCGCGCGCAGCATCGGTGGGTTCCTCGACCCAAACACCGCGCACTTCCGCAATCTCCGGCATGGCCAGCCAGTGCAGCCGCTGCGCCCAGGGCAGATTTTCCTGATGCAGCGTGCGCCAGATCTCGGGAAAGGCGGTGGGGGAGCCCTGGACGAACACGCTGCGAGCCTCCGGGTCGAGCCGCCACGACTGGGACCAAGCTTGGTCGTGTGCGGCGGCATCGATCGGGTGCGCGCCTAACTCCGTGCGCACCCTGTGCGCGACATCCGCCATCGCGCCGGCAGTGCCTTGGCCCAACAGAACGGTCGGTTCCTCGGGGTCGCTGCTCATGCGCACGGACAGATAGGGAATGCGCGCGGCGCGCAGGCGCTGCCAAGCCTTGCTTCCTTCGGGCCCTGGCACGCTCCAAGCCAACCGTTCAGCTGGCGCGGGCCACAAGCGCAACGCCACGTCGAGCAAACCGGCCAAGCGTCCGCGCTGGCCGACCATCAACGCCGGCACGTTGAAACCGGTGACGTTTTTCACGAGCGGGGCTCCGAAGGGAGCGCGCCGGCCGTCCGAGAGCACGACCCGCGTCGCCAAAACTTGGTGCCGCAACGCCCCGTAGTGGTCCCGGTCCGCTCCCGAGAGCCCCGCCGATACGACTCCGCCAACGGTCGCCTGAACGTGGACACCCAGGTCGGGGGAAAGCCACAGGCCTTGCGCCGCGGCTCGTTCCCGCAATTCGCCCCAGCGCACGCCGGCGGTCGCGCGCACCACGCCTTCCCCCGCATCCAAGTGCACCTCTTGCGGCATGTCCAGCAAGGTCAAACTCACGTCGTAGCGAGATGGATCCGTCCAGGCGTGCCCTTGGCTTTGGGCACCGACCCACCCGACGCGGGCCTGGGCTTCGCGCAACCCGGTCAAGGCGCGTTCCAGCTCCGCTTCCGAGGTGGGCCGCACCACGCCCGACCTCACCGGAACCCCCATAGCTTGCAGCTTCTCTGCAATGTCGATGGTGCCGTTCACGGGGTGGACTCCCGAACTTCGACGTCGTACTCGGGCATGCCGGGCAGATAGGGAGAACGCGTGCGCGCTTCGCGGCAACCGCGCACGGGCAGCAGTTTTCCGGGGTTCATGCGATGTCCCGGATCGATGGCTTCGCGCACCAGAGCGTGCACGGCGAGTTCTTCATCGCTGTACAAGGAGCACATGGCATCACGCTTTTCGAGCCCGACGCCATGTTCGCCGGTCAAGGTTCCGCCGCGTTCGACGCAGGCTTGCATGATGCGTTCGCCCGCCAGCAGCACGCGCCGCACCTGCTCGGGATCGCGGCGGTCGTAGGAGATGTTGGGGTGCAGGTTGCCGTCGCCGGCGTGGAAGACGTTCGCCAAGGGCAGGTCGAGCTCCGCGCAGATTTCGCTGGCGAGGCCTACGATTTCGGCCAAGCGCGTGCGTGGAGCGACCACGTCCGCAACGTACAGATCGGGTGCCAGTCGGCCCATCGCGCCGTAGGCGCCCTTGCGGCCGGCCCACAAGCGCTTGCGTTGCTCGGGGTCCGTGGCGTGTTGGGTTTGGAAGGCACCGTGCTCGCGCAAGATGGTGACCAAGGCGGCGCGCAGCTCTTCGACTTCCCCCGCCGTGCCGTCCAGGTCCAGCAACATGACCGCTTGGGCTTCTTGGGGGTAGCCCGCTCGGAAAACGCTGGCTTCCACCGCTTGAATCGTGAGTTGGTCGAGGATCTCGATGGCCGATGGGCGCAGTCCGCTGGCGATCAAGGCCGTCACGCTCTCGCAAGCATTGGGCAGGGAGTCGAACAGGGCGAGCAGGGTTTCGGAAGCTTCGGGGATGGGCAGCAGGTCCACCAGGATCTCGGTGACGATGCCCAGCATGCCCTCGCTGCCCACCAGCAGACTCAACACGTCCAAGCCTTCCGGGTCGACGACGGGATCGAGCCAATCGACGATCTCGCCACGGGGGTTGATCCAGCGCGCGCCCCGGATGTGCCGCGCGGTTTGGCCGTACTTGAAACCGTGCGGTCCACCCGAGTTTTCCGCGAAGTTACCGCCCAACGTGCAGGCCATCTGGCTGGATGGGTCGGGGGCGTAGAACAAGCCAAAGGGTGCGGCGGCGCGCGTGAGCTCTACGTTGATCACGCCGGCTTGCACGTGAGCGATGCGTTGGTCGGCGTCGATGCGCAAGATGCGGCGCATGCGGGTGGTGACGAGGCTAACCGCGCCGGGAACGGGCGTAGCCCCGCCGGACAAGCCCGTGCCCGCCCCGCGGGGCACGATGGGCACACCCGCGCGCGCGAGGGCTTGCATGGCCAAGGCGGCTTCGCGCGTGTCCTTGGGCAACAGCACGACATCGGGGCTATGACGCACCAAACTCAAGCTGTCCGACTCGTAGCTCAGGCGCTGGGAGGGGGCATCCAAGTACCCATCCGGTCCCAACAGGGAGCGCAGTTGGTCGCGGAGTTCAGCGGACAACATGGTGAGTTGCGATCATAGCGCGCTGGTTCGAAGGCGTTCCTAGGAAGCCCGCGACTTCCGCGTCCGGCGGTGGGGACGGGAAAACGCTAGTTCGCGCGGACGCCTTCGCTTTGCGCCAAACAGGCCGCGCCGATCCAGCCAGCGTCGGCGCCCAAGGTGGCGGCGACGATCTGGGGGTGGCGCTGCGCAAAGTCTCGCTCGGCGATGCCCGCACGAATGCCGGGCAACAGAGTGTCCAAAGCCGCACCAAAACCACCACCGATCACGAAGGTGGGCGGGTCGAGCAGCACGAGCACTTGGGCCAAACCGCGCCCTAAATCCTCCCCGATGGCGACCAGCAGTTCCCGGGCCGGGCCCGGGGCTTCCCGCGCCGCGGCGCACAGGGCGCTTAAGTCGTCGGTCAATCCGGCGCGGCGTGCCCGCCGCATGGCGGCCGTCGCCGAAGCGAAACTCTCCAAGCAACCCCAACGGCCGCACCCGCACGGCTCGTCGCAGCGCTCCCGATCGTGCACGAAGAGATGCCCGACCTCGGCGCCTTGCCCCAGCCCGCCTCGGAAGATCTGTCCGCCGAAGACGAAGCCGCCGCCGACTCCGGTCCCCAAGGTGACCATCGCAAGGTCCCCCGCGTTGCGGCCGGCGCCCAAACGCGCCTCGCCCAGGGCCGCCACGTTCGCGTCGTTGTCGATCGCGATGCACTCGGGCGCCCAACCAAGCCGCTGTGCTACCTCGAGGCGCAGATCGCAGCCCTCTAGGGCCGGCAGGTTTGGGCTTTCGACCAACGTGCGCGTACCCGGTGCGAAAACGCCGGGTACGCCGATTCCGAGCGGTGCTCGCGCACCGAGTTCACGCGCCCAGTCGGCCAGGCGATCGCACAGGTCCGCAGCGCCGTTTTCGATGAGGGTAGGCCGGGCAGCGGCGGGCTGCGGTTCTCCTTGCGGACCGAGCCGACCGGCCTTGATCGCCGTGCCGCCGATGTCGATCCCGACCACGGGGTCCATGCTTACCGGCCTCGGATGCGGCGCGTCACGCGGCGGTACGCCTTGATGTAGTTCGCGCCGCAAGCGGACCAAGAGAAGTCCTGTTCCAAACAGCGCACCGCGAGCTTCTTCCAATCGGCAGGGTGCTTGTACAAGGCGCGCATGCGATCGATGGCTGCGACGAGATCCTCGGAGGTGTAGTGCTCGAAGGTGAACCCGTTGCCGGTTTTGGGCTCCTGGGTCACATCGCTGAGCGTGTCCTCCAGCCCGTTTTGGGCGTAGGCCACCGGCGCGGCGCCGTAGCGCATCGCGATGGCCGCCAGGGCGTGGGTGGAGTAATCGTGCGCCGGCATCAAGAACGCATCGGTCCCCGCTAAGACCTGGTGGGCCGCGTGCACGTTGTAGCCCTCGATGACCTTGCAGCTACCCGGGAAGGTTTGCTCGACCATGTGCAGGCGCTCCATGATCTCCTGTTGTCCTGGACCCATCAACACGAGTTGGAGGTTGCGCTCCAAGAGCTCCGTGAGCGCTCCCGAGAGGATCTCAAAACCATTATCGGTATCGAAGCGCTCGAGCACCAACACGATCGGGGACTTGGCGTCCTTGTCGAGACCGAATTGCTCTTGCACGGCCAACTTGCACTTGCGCTTGCTCTTCAGGTCCTTGTCGTCCGGACCGAAGTTTTCCGCCAACAGGGGATCGGTGGTGGGGTCCCACTGACGGTAGTCCACGCCGTTTTGGATGCCGACCACCTCTTTCTTGCGACGCTCCAGGGTCTCGTCGAGACCATCGCTGCGCCGATAGGCTTCCAGGTTGGCTACCTGATGGGGGAGGTGGGTGCCGATGATGGTGGCGAATTCGGCGCCCGCTTTGAGGTAGTTGACCTTGCCCCCCAGCTCCACGCCCTCGATGGCGCGGAAGTATTCGTGCGGCACCCCGATGCGCGGCAAGATCTCCCGTTCAAAGGAACCTTGCATAGCGCGATTGTGTACGCCGAAGTAGGTACCCGCGCGACCGGCGGGATGGTCTTCCCGCCCCAAGTACTCGAGGCGGTGATACACGGGCACCAGCCCCGTCGACCAGTCCAGGCAATGGATCACGTCGGCTTTGAAGTTCGCCAGGGTCAAACCTTCCAACACCGCTTTCGCGAACAGCGCGTAGCGCCACCAGTTGTTCGCGTACGGCCCGTTGTCGTCCCCATAGGGGTGTTGGTTTTCGAAGGCTTCGGGATGGTCCACCAGCACGATCGAAACGTCGTCCAGTTGGCCCATCCAGTAGGTCACCTTGTGGACCTCTCCCTCCTCGATGCTGACGTCCATCTCGCCCAGCCGATTGAGATGGGGGAGTTGTTTGGCGTCGATGTCCGTCGTAAACGGCAGGAATACCATCACCTGCGCGCGTTGTTCCGCCAAGCTGCGCGGCAGATACTCGGCGATTTCCGCCAAGTTCGTTCGCCGAACCAAGGACAGGAATTCGGGGGTTACGACAGCGACTTTCAAATCTAGCGAGCAGGTCGCGGGGTTCGGAAGGGGGCAGGAGCACCCAGTGGCTACCCACGCTTCCGAGGGCGATGCCCCGGATCTGGCAGAAAGGCTAGAAAAGAGTGCCCCTCTCGCGGGGGCTGATCGCGCCTAGGTCTCCATAAGAGACGAATTCCCAGGGGTTTACGGCCCCCATTTTCCAGAATTCGTTTCTTTGCCGGAGGGCCCGGGCGAACTTGGACCACCGCTCTGGCGGTACAGTTCCATGGCCTCGGGCAGCAATTCTTCGATCTGCTCGATGCGGTTGGAGTTGGAGGGGTGTGTGGAGAGCCACTCCGGCGGGCTCGGTCCCGCGCCCGCCGCCATACGCTGCCAGAAAGCCACCGCTTCTTGCGGGTTGTAGCCCGCGCGGGCCATGTAGCGCAGCCCGCTGCGGTCGGCTTCCAGTTCGGCACGGCGCCCGAAGCTCAGGTTCGTCAGGCTAGCCGCCAGTTGGGCCATCTGCCCCGGCTCTCCCCCGGTCAAGATTTGCAGGATGACCCCCGCGCCCATCTGGCGCGAAACGGCTTCGGTTCCGTGGCGTTCGAGCGCGTGCGCGATTTCGTGGCCCATGACCACCGCCAGGCCCGTTTCGCTTTGCGCCACCGGCAGGATGCCGGTGTAGACCGCCATCTTGCCGCCCGGCAAACAGAAGGCGTTGACCACCTGATCGTTGTCGAGCAGGCGCACTTCCCAGGGAAACATGTCGACCAGCTCGGGGCTTTCGACCCGTGCGGCGGCTACCAAGCGCTCCATGATCTCGGTGACGAGTTCCGCTTGCGGACCGCTCGTGATGACCCGTTCACCGCCAATGGCTTCGTCGTAGGCTTGGATGCCCATGCTCACGTCCTGCTCGACCGAAAGCACGTTGAAGTTGGACAACAACGAACAGGATCCCAGGGACAAGGCACACGCGAGTCCAGCGAGCCCACGCACCAGCTGGCGGAGTCGCCGCGGCCGGGGTAAAGCCGCTGGGGAAAGCGACCGCTCGAATCGAGCAGCCTCCGAGGCAGGCAGGGGATTTCGCATGAAAGTCAGGTGGGGTCCGGTCTGGTTTCAGGAATGTCGGCAAGGGGTTCAGCCGCTTGCAGACCCTACCTAGAAGCTATCCGAAAACCCTGAACTCGGCAGGTACTCTTTTTGGCCCAAAGCACAAGAAGCGTTGAACGCCGCCAGGACCCATTGGAAAGACCCACTGGGTCTTTCCATGCTGCTGCGCAGGCACTGGGCTTACCCCTCTGGATACTGCAAGGAAACGCGACGCCGTGATTTGGTGCCCAAAAGGGTGCCTGCCGAGTTCAGGGTTTTCGGATAGCTTCTAGTATGCTGCGCGGACGGTGTGCCGCAAGCCCCGGACCCTGCGCTGCGAGCGCCCGTAGCACCCATCCCGGCCTTCTCCCATCTCCCCGTCGCCCCCTGCACCCCATGAAAACTCCCCCGCTCTTGCTCGTCGTCCTCGATGGTTGGGGAGAACGCAAGGAAGAGGACAACAACGCTATCCTGCAGGGCGCCCCGTACTTCTACGAATTGCAGGCCCGCTTCCCTCACTCCCTCTTGACCGCGTGCGGCAAGGAGGTGGGATTGCCTCCGGGCATCATGGGCAACAGCGAGGTGGGCCACATGAACCTGGGCGCCGGACGGGTGGTGTACCAGGACATCAGCCGCATCGACAACGCGATCGAATCGGGCGACTTTGCCGAAAACGGCGTGGTGCGGGAGTTGATGGAGCAAACGCGCCGTGACGGCAAGCAATTGCACCTGCTCGGTTTGGTTTCGGACGGAGGGGTGCACGCTTCCGATCAGCACGTGGTTGCGTTGTTACGCCTCGCCGCGGATCTGGGCCTCGATCGCGAACGCGTGTGCGTGCACGTCATCACCGACGGGCGCGATACGCCGCCGCGTTCGGCGATCGAGTTCGTGGGACAACTCGAAGCGGCCATGGAAGAGATCGGCGTAGGCCGCATCGTGTCGGTTTGTGGTCGCTATTGGGCGATGGATCGCGACAAGCGTTGGGAGCGGACGCAGCGCGCGTACGACCTGCTCGTGGCGGGCCGTGGGAATCGCTTTGGGACCGCGAGCGATGCGATCGCAGCGGGCTATGAATCCGATGTGAGCGATGAGTTTCTCGAGCCGGCCGTCATCGGGGATCCCTCCCAAGGTCGCTTGCAGAACGGGGACGGCTTGTTCGTGTTCAACTTTCGTTCCGATCGTGTGCGGCAGATTTGCGAGGCGTTGACCTTTGAAGACTTCACCGGTTTCGAGCGGCATGGACGCGTTTCGTTGCGCGTGGCCACCATGACCCAGTACCGGGCGGACTTCCCCTATCCCGTGGCGTTTGCGCCTCAGGACCTCAAGGAACTCTTTCCCGAGTTGGTCGCTCGCGCTGGTTTGCGGCAAGCCCGCATCGCGGAGACGGAAAAGTACGCGCACGTGACGTTCTTCTTTAGCGGCGGGAACGAAGCGTTGCTGGAGGGGGAGGACCGCGTGCTGCTGCCGAGCCCAAAGGTCGCGACCTACGATCTGCAGCCGGAAATGAGCGCGCTCGGCATCACCGACGCGATCCTGAAGAAGCTCGCGGAGGGCGAGACGGAGGTTTACATCGTCAACTTCGCCAACGCCGACATGGTCGGGCACAGCGGTCGCTTCGAGGCGGCTCTAGAAGCCGTGCGCACCGTCGATCGTTGCCTGCAGCGCAT
>JAUHXY010000055.1 GCA_030426785.1 bacterium | reverse complement strand
GCCGAGTTTTCGGTGACGTAGTTGGTGTGCTTGGGCAGGGACGCCATGTGCACGATCACCCGACCGCCGTAGCGGGGCGTGGCCGGCTTGGCCCGATCCGGGTGGAATACGTCCATTTCCGCGGGCAGGGCACCGCCGTCGGAGACGGGTGCTTGGGCCTCCTTGGCCTGGAAAGCAGATGCAGCGGGCGAAAGGGCGAGGGGCAAAGCGGCCAGAAGCCACGCGGAGGTTCGAGCTCTCATCAAAGGGGATTGGGGGATTGGAAGGTGTCCGGCACGGTTTCGGCCCAGAGCGCCGGGGACCACCTTCCCCTAGTCCGCGGCGTTCCGGATTCTACCGAAGGGTGGCCCCGGTCCGGGGAACTCGAACGAAAATCCAACCTTCGGGCGCGCGCCCCCGCCGAACACAAACCCTTACAAGAAAAGACTTTGTGCCCAGCCAGCCGGATCGCTACCCTGCGGCCATGGACGCCTCCGCCCTCGCCCCCAAGCTTCGTGCCGCCGTGGCGGTGCTCCTTTTGTTCACGCTGTTGCTGGGAGCGGTGGCGCTCACCCGGGGAGCGCGCCTAGAGCCGGCGGACTTCACCTTCAACAACGGGACCGAGGTCCAGACCCTCGATCCGGCCACGGTGACCGGGGTGCCCGAGGGTCGCGTCATCCGCTGCATCTTCGAGGGGCTCGTGATCAAGGACCCCAAGGATCTCTCGCCGGTGCCCGGGATGGCCGAGCGCTGGGAGATCTCCGACGACCGTTTGACGTATACCTTCCACCTGCGCAAGGGCGCCAAGTGGACCAACGGCGACGAGGTCACCGCCCCGGACTTCGAGTGGTCCATGCTGCGCATGCTCGACCCCCAAACCGGTTCGGAATACGCCTACCAGCTGTGGTACATCGAAGGAGCCAAGGCGTATACCACCGAAGTGCACCCCGAAGGCCACCCCCAGCAGGGCCAGTCGATCCACCCCCCGGAGTCCGTCGCCATCCGCGCGCTCGATCGCTACACCCTGGAAATCAAGCTCAAGGCTCCCACTCCGTTCTTTATGGAGCTGATGGGCTTCTACCCGGTCTTCCCCGTCAATCGTCGCAACCTCGAAGAAGCGCAGGAACGCTGGCCCGATTCCTGGGAGATCGAATGGCTCCGGCCGGAGAACATCGTCACCAACGGACCCTGGAAGGTGCAATCGCGGCGCGTCAACGACCGCATTCGGCTCGTCAAGAACCACGATTATTGGGACGCGGACAACGTAGCGTTTGAAACCATGGATGTGCTCGCGATCGAGCAAGCCTCCACTGGCGTCAACGTCTACCTCACCGGTGGCTGCAACTTCGTCGATAAGGTCAACGACAACGTCGTGCCGCAGCTCATGCCGCGAGAAGACTTCAACCCCCAGCCTTACTTGGGGGTCTACTTTTATCGCGTCAACACCACCCAGCCGCCCTTTGATGACGTGCGCGTGCGCAAGGCACTCAGCCTCACCATGCCGCGGGAGTTGATCTGCGAACAGATCACCAAGATGGGTCAGGTGCCCGCCTACTCCTTCGTGCCGCCCATGACGATCGATTACACGTCCCCAGAGACGGATCGGGGCGCGACCGAAGGCTCCGCCGAAGAGCGCATGCGAGCCAACGCGCAGCGCGCACGGGAGCTTCTGGCAGAAGCGGGTTACGGCCCGGGAGGCAAGCCCTTCCCCACCTTCGACATCCACTACAACACCCTCGAATCCCACAAGAAAATCGCCGAAACGGTCATGGACGCCTGGAAGCGCAACCTGGGACTCAACGTCAAGCTGCGCAACGAGGAATGGAAGGTGTATCTCGATACCCAGTCCAACCTGCGCTACGACGTTTCGCGCTCGGCATGGATCGGCGACTACATGGACCCCAACACCTTCGTGGATTTGTTCCTCGATGGCGGTGAAAACAACAAGACCGGTTGGGGCAACGCCGAGTACGATCGGCTCGTGCAAGGAGCCGTCAACGAGTTCGATCCCGCGAAGCGCTTCGACATGCTCGAACGAGCGGAAGCGATTTTAATGGACGAGTTGCCCATCATCCCGATCTACTTCTACGTGACCCAAAACTTGGTCGCCCCGCGGCTGGGTGGGTTCTATTCCAACCCCGGGGATGAGCACTTCCCCAAATTCTGGTACTGGATGGACGACGAGGAACTGGCCGCCAAGCGCGCTCAGTACCCTGACGATTGGGAGATCGTCGACCCCCATGGTCCTCCCGAAGGCCTCTACTCCCCCGCCGCGATGCGCGCCCGCGTCTCCCAATAACCCTCCCGACGCACCTTCATGCTCCAATTCCTCCTGCGTCGGCTCATGTGGTTTGCGATCACGTTGTTGGTCGTGACCTCCGTGTCCTTTTTCTTGATGCGCGCGGTCAAAGGTGGCCCCTTCGATGGCGAACGCAAACTGGACCCGGCCATCGAAGCGAACATCAACGCTCGCTACCACTTAGACTGGAACAAGTACAAGCAGTTCGCCCAATACATGGGGCCGTTCAACCTGGATGAGCGCGGCCTGTTTGGCACTCGCGAGCAGGTGTTTGGAGGCGTCCTGACCGGAGACTTCGGCCCCTCCTTCCGCTACCGCGATTTCACCGTCAACGACATCATCGGTCAGTCCTTGCCCATCTCCGCATTGCTCGGAACGGTGGCCATGATGTGGGCTCTAGCCCTGGGCATCTCTGCGGGGGTGGCTTCCGCGTTGCGGCGAGGTTCGGGGCTCGACGTGTCGATGCGGCTCGCCGCCACCGGCGGCATCGCGTTGCCCAACTTCGTCATCGCGGGCTTCTTGATCATCCTGTTTGTCTTTTTGATCCCCCTCTTCCCCGTGGCGGGTTGGGGAACGATTCAGCACATGATGCTGCCAGGCTTTTGCTTGGGACTCGTATTCGCCGCCTACATCGCCCGACTGACTCGCACGGGCATGCTCGAGACTCTGAGCCAAGACCACATCCGCACGGCCCACGCCAAGGGCCTCGCCCCCCGGCATGTGGTGTTGCGGCACGCGTTGAAGGGCGGTTTGTTGCCCGTGGTTTCTTATCTCGGCCCTGCGACCGCAGGCATTTTGACCGGCTCCCTGGTGATCGAACGCATCTTCAACATCCCTGGCATGGGCTCGCACTTCGTCAACAGCGCGACCAATCGGGACTACACCCTGGCCATGGGGGTCACGATCCTCTACACGGTTTTGGTGTACGCCCTCAACACGATCGTCGACCTGGCGTACACCCTGCTCGACCCGCGCATCAAGTTGGAGGAGCAGTAGCATGGCGGCCACCAACTCCTCCCTAGACCGCCTCGGACTGAAGGAAGAAGACGCGGTCCGTTTGCTGCGCGAGGCCAAAGCCTTCAAAGGCGAGAGCCTTTGGAGCGATGCTTGGCGCCGGTTGCGGCGCAATCGTGTCGCTTGGTGGTCGCTGCTCTTTTTGGTGGGCTTCGGACTGATGTCCTTCCTGGCGCCTATCTTCCCCCTCCGTTCTCCCTCCCAACCCAACCCACCGGGACAACTGCAAGCCCCCATCATGCAGTGGGGCGACTCCGAATTCCTCGAAGCGGTTCCCGAAGGGCAACCCGTCACCGACAAGGCCATCGAAGACACCTACTGGCCGGGTTTCCGCGGAATCTTCGGAGCCGATCAAGCCCTGGTCCGGGTGCGCTTGGCCATCTTCGGTCGTTGGCAAACCGGGCATTGGATGGGCACCGACGAACTCGGCCGAGACGTCATGTCGCGCATTTTGTGGGGAAGTCGTACCTCCATCATCGTCGCGCTCGTAGCGGCCCTCGTTTCGCTGCTGATCGGAGTGGTCTACGGGTCCTTTTCGGGCCTGATGGGCGGACGGATCGACAACCTGATGATGCGCATCGTCGACATCCTCTATTCGATCCCCTTCATCTTCGTGGTCATTTTCCTGATCACGCTCATCGGAGACTACAAACAGGAGCTGGAATCCATCGGGATCGACCGCATGACGGTCTTTTACCTGGTGATCGGTGCGGTTTATTGGCTCACCATGGCGCGGGTGGTGCGCGGGCAAGTGCTCTCGCTCAAGAACAAGGAATTCATCGAAGCGGCCCGCGTCATGGGCGCCTCCATCCCCCGCATCCTGTTCGCGCACATCGTGCCCAACGTGCTTTCGATCGTGATCATCTACCTGACCCTCACGATCCCCGCGGTGATGCTGTTCGAAGCCTTCCTGTCCTTCCTCGGCCTGGGGATCGAGCCGCCCAAGGTCTCCTGGGGCACCCTGGCCAGCGACGGGACCGCGGCCATCAACCCCCTGCGCATCTTCTGGTGGTTGGTGGTCTTCCCCTCCATCGCCATGGCATCGACCCTTTTGGCGCTCAACCTGCTCGGCGACGGTTTGCGCGACGCTCTCGACCCGAAGATGCGAGGTAAGGACTAATGGCGTTACTCGACGTACAAAACTTGCGCGTGCGCTTTGAAACCCACCACGGGGTGGTGCGCGCGGTGGACGGGGTCAGCTTTCAGTTGGAAGAGGGCGAAACCCTGGGCCTGGTGGGCGAATCTGGATCGGGCAAGTCGGTCACGAACCTGGCTCTGCTCGGCTTGATCCCCTCCCCCCCCGGCGTGGTGGAAGCGGACGCATTGCTCTTCGAGGGCACGGACCTCGCCAAGCTCAGCGAAGCGCAGATGCGCAAGATCCGCGGCAACGACATCTCGATGATCTTCCAAGATCCGATGACGTCGCTGAACCCACTCCTGACCATCGAACGGCAACTCACCGAAGTGCTGTGCCTGCACAAGAAGATGTCGCGTCGCGAGGCCAAAAAAAAGGCCATCCAAGGCCTCGGCGATGTGGGCATCCCGAGCCCCGACAAGCGCATCGACCAATACCCCCACGAACTCTCGGGCGGTATGCGCCAGCGTGTCATGATCGCCATGGGGCTTCTGTGCGAACCGCGCCTCTTGCTGGCGGACGAGCCCACCACGGCCCTCGACGTGACGATCCAAGCCCAAGTGTTGGAGCTCATGAAGGACCTCCAAGCGCGCACCGGCACCGCCATCATCCTGGTGACCCACGACCTGGGCGTGGTGGCGGGGATGAGCGATCGCATCCAGGTGATGTACGGTGGACGCTTGGTGGAGATGGCCCCCACTTTGGACCTCTTCGCGCAGCCCCTGCACCCCTACACGCGCGGGTTGTTGGGCAGCATCCCCACCTTGCACTCCCATCCCGGTGAAGACTTGGATTCGATTCCCGGCCAACCCCCGGACCTAGCGGACATGCCTCCCGGGTGTGCGTTCGAACCGCGCTGCGCCTGGAAGACCGAGCGCTGCGCGCAAGAGTCGCCCCCCTTGCGATCCCTGACCCAACCGGAAACGGGCGCCAAGCGCCACAGCGCCTGCCTGGAAATCGAAACCCTGCTGCAAACGCCCCCTTCCTCCGCGCCGGTGACCCCATGACCGACACGACAACCCCTCCGAACCTCCCCGATGCGGGGACGGCGAGCCGCACGCGCACCCTGGAGTCC
Organism: bacterium; assembly: GCA_030426785.1. Classification (GTDB taxonomy): domain Bacteria; phylum Planctomycetota; class UBA1135; order UBA1135; genus NORP259. The sequence continues at coordinate 13,884 of JAUHXY010000055.1, read as the reverse complement.
GGGCCGCCACTGCTAGCGGTGTATGGCCTCAAAAAACACTTCAAGGTGCAGTCCAAAGGACTCCTGGGAGGTCAGGACAAGATGCTGCACGCCGTGGACGGCGTAGATTTTGAACTGCGCCGCGGCGAAGCCTTGGGGCTCGTAGGCGAATCGGGGTGCGGCAAGTCCACCGCCGCCCGCACGATCATGGGGCTCTACCCCGCGACGGAGGGCAGCGTGCAACTCGAGGGCCGCGAACTCACGACGCTCACGCGTTCGGAGTGGCGCCCGGTGCGGCGCAAGATGCAGATGATCTTCCAGGACCCCTACGCCTCCTTGGATCCGCGCCAAACGGTCGCCTCGATCCTGGCGGAACCCCTCAAGATCCACCGCATCGGCCGCGCCAAAGACCGCAAGATCCACGCCATGGCGCTCCTGGAAGCGGTCGGCCTCAACCCGCGCCACATCCATCGCTATCCCCACGAGTTCTCCGGTGGGCAACGCCAGCGCATCGGGATCGCTCGCGCCCTGGCTTTGGAGCCCGACCTGATCGTGTGCGACGAGCCGGTCAGTGCTTTGGACGTTTCCATCCAAGCCCAGGTGCTCAACCTGCTCGGCGAGCTGCAGGAACGCTTCGGCCTTTCCTACCTGTTCATCGCCCACGACCTAGCGGTGGTGCGCCACCTGTGTACGCGCATCGCGGTCATGTACCTGGGGCGCATCGTCGAAATCGCGAATCGGGAAGACCTCTTCCGCAACCCGCGGCACCCCTACACCAAGGCCCTTCTGTCGGCGATTCCCGAACCGGACCCGGTGCGGGAGCGCAATCGAGAGCGCATCGTGTTGCAGGGCGACGTGCCTTCTCCCATCGACCCGCCCGCCGGTTGTGCCTTCCACCCGCGTTGCCCCAAGTACGCTGCGCAGCCGGACGTGCGCTGTACCACGGAGACCCCCGACTTGGAGGAGGAGCACCCTGGCAGGCGACACGAGTTCGCTTGCCACTTGGAGCACGCCGCGACGATCCCAGCCAGCGAGTCAGCAGGCGCCCCATAGAGCGCGGCGCCCCCGCCCAAGGCCGGAGCGCCGCGCAAGAAAATCCCGCCATGCGGAGCGGGTTTTACTCGCCGCCCCCCACGTTGGTGGGGATCAACACGCGCGAGATGGAGTGAATCACGCTGTTGCCTGCATCGAGGTCCGTGCGGATGAGGTAGGGGTTCCGGAAAGCGCCCACGTTGTCCTGCAACTCCACGAACAGTCCAAAGAAGCGCGGGTTGAAGAGGATGGTGTCTCCGTTCAAGGTCGGTACCGGGGTAAAGAAGGGGACGTCCGCCCGGTTCACCCGACCGTCCAGCACGTGGTAGGTCAGCACGTTGGTCAGGTCGACGGCGCCCACTTGCACGGCTCCGACGATCGCGTTGAGCACGCCTTCTTCCGTCCAGTACCAATTGCCGGTCAGATCGTAGGCCAGCAATTGGAAGGCCCGATCATTGGGCGCGAAGAGGGTCAACGCAGCGTGCGGATCCGTGACGGCGGAGACGAGGTTGCCATCGGCCACCACGGCCGCGGTCAGGATGTCAAAGTCGTACCAGTTGCGCTGGTCCCAGCGGAAGCGGTCCAAGCCAGCGCCGTTCTCGGTGCTGACGTAGCGGTCCAGGACCGTGATCCGCTCGAGCAAGGTGTCCGGCTCACCACTCGCCGGGGCGGCGATGGCTGCCGGCGCAGACAAACCGAGGCAAACGAATGCGGTGCCGCCAGCGGCGGCCAGAAGGAGAGATTTCAACATGGGGTTCGGGGGTAGCCGTTGGGTTGGATGGGGGCGCAAGCCCCGCTTGCGGATGATTTCGCCGCAGACCCGCGTTGGATGCACCGAACCGGGGGAACTTCGTTTCGGAAGTTGGGAGTCCGAACGGGTTGCGCCCCCGTGCACCGAAGGGCGGGGGCGAGGAACGGCCCCCAAAAGAACAGATGCGCGTAACGTTACGGCCCTTCCCGTCGAGAAGGGGTGGCTTGAAGAAGCCTGGAGCCGCGCACTTCCCGGCTGGCAGGCATGTCCCAGCCCGCCTTTCCGCGCTGTAGTCTCGTCGGGCAACACGGAATCGCGAGTCTTCGGATCATGCCGCTCCCGCCGAGGATCTTGGAGTAAGCTCTAGACCTCCTCCCCTGGTGTGCCGTCCGGCAGTTGGCGGCTCGCCAGGGGACCTTCCTTGCACGCTCCCATGCGAAACCGTCTGCTCCCCCTTTCCCTGCTCGCGCTCGGCGCACCGGCCGCGGCGTTCGCCGCCCAACAATCGGTCTCCCTCACCGCCAGCCAGGACACCACGATCTTTGAGCCCTCCCCCGAAGGGGACTGCAACGGATCAGGGATTCGCGCCATCTTCGGCACGACCCTGACCAACAACACGCGGCACTACCTGGTGCAGTTCGACGTGGCCGGCGCGGTTCCGGCCGGGGCGACCGTCACCAACGCGCGTTTGACGATCAGCGTCTTGTCAGTTTCGGGGCAGTCCACCTTCAACTACACCCAGCACGTGCATCGCTTGACCAGCGCTTGGGGAGAAGGCGCGTCCGATGCGGGCATTCCTGGCGGACGTCCCGCTCCCGCTCAACCGGGCGATGCCACCTGGACGCACACGTTTTTCCCCGGAAGCAACTGGACCAACCCCGGCGGTGATTTCGTCTCCCTGCCGAGTGGAGTCTTTCAGAACAACGGGTTTGGCCCGCAGCACTTTTCGAGCGCCGGCATGGTCGCCGACGTCCAGGATTGGCTGGACCAACCGACCACAAACCACGGCTGGCTGCTGCGGGAGAGTTTGGGTACGCCGGGTTCGGCCATCCTGTTTTCCTCTCGCGAGGACCCCTTCGTCCAATCCGTCCCCTCGCTGCTCATCGAGTACACCACCGGCGGAGGCCTGAGCACCTTCTGCGATCCGGCCGCGAACAATTCGACGGGACTACCCACCGTCTTAACGGGCGCCATGAGCGCACCTGGCGGCTCGGGCTTGCACCTGGAAGCCGCGCAAGGGCCTCCCGGGCAGTTTGGCTATTTCCTAGTCGGCACGGCTCCGCAAGATCCCGGCGCCGCGGTCGGGTCGGGTTTCCTTTGCCTAAGTTTGACGGGCGGAAACCTGGTGGGACGCTACAACGTGGGTGGCGGCAACCTGAACTCGATCGGCCTGTTCGATGGGTCCGGCATCCTGCAAAACGGGGTCGGCACCTCTTCGGTCGGCAGCGGCTTCGACGTGCCCAGCGCACTTCCCCTGTCCGGCTCCCCCAGCATCCAAAGCGGCGAGACATGGCACTTCCAGCTTTGGCACCGCGAGGACGGCGGAGATTCCAACCTGTCCAACGGACTGAGCGTCACGTTTTAGGACGGATTGCCCAGGGGGAAGCCACGCAGCTGGAATCGTGCTTCACTAGGGGTCGCCCGCTCCCGGACGTTCCTCCGGTTTGTCCACCTGACGGTCGCCGCTCTTCGCCCTATGTCGCGTCTCCTTGGTTTTCGCTCGCTACGCTCCGCGCTCCTTGGGCCAGTTGGGCACTCCTTCGCTCTGCTACTCCTCCTGGGATGGGCCCTCGCTTCCCCAGGGGCAGCACAAACCGTCATCATCGAACCCGATCGGGACACGACGATCTACGAGGACGATCCGTCCATCCAGCGCAGCAATGGGTCGGGAACGCGCGGCCACTTCGGGGTCAACCAGATCAACCAGCGGCGACGCTACCTCGTCCGTTTTGATTTGGAAGGGGTCGTGCCGACGGGCTCGCTGGTGACCAACGTGCGCCTGCGGCTGAATGTTTCCAACTTCTCCCCCAACTCCACCTTCAACATGGCGCAGCACCTGCACCGCGTTACGCGTGCGTGGGGCGAGGGGTCTTCCGACGCCGGTTTCCCCGGTGGCAATGGCGCCGTCGCGCAGCCGGGGGACGCTTCTTGGCACTTCGCTTTCGTGCCTGGCATGCCCTGGTTGCAGCCTGGTGGCGACTTCCTGCCGATCCCGAGCGTCATCACCCAACACAACACGATCGGGCCGATTTACTTTTCGAGCCCGCAGATGGTGGCGGACGTTGTGTCGTGGATCTTGGATCCGAGTTCCAATCACGGCTGGTTGATCAAGGACAGCTTCGAGACCCCCAACACCGCCTTCGTGTTTTCGACGCGCGAGGACTCCTCGCCCATGGCAGCGCCGACGTTGGAAATCACCTATTCGCCGATACCGGTCAACATCTTGGCGTTTTGCGATCCCGCTGCGCCCAACTCCAGCGGGCAAAGCACCAAACTGGGCGGCCTGTTCACCGGGACGAGCGGCACGGGTTTGCACCTGGAGGCGACGGGAGGTCCTGCCGATCAATTCGGCTACTTCCTCGTCGGTTCGGGCAGTTTCGAGCCGGGCGTTGTCGTTGCCGACGGGCGCCTGTGCCTCGACACCAGCAGTGGAGCCAGCATCGGCCGCTACAACCTGGCGGGATCCGAGCGCAACTCGGTCGGTCAATTCGATGCGACGGGGACCCTGCAAAACCTGGTCGGTACATCGTCGGTCGGTTCCGGCTTCGACGTGCCCACGTCCCTTCCGACCCGGAACGACCCGCTCATCGCGGCCGGGTCGACCTGGCACTTTCAGCTCTGGCACCGGGATGGACAAAGTTCCAACCTGTCCAACGGTTTGAGCGTCACGTTTTAGGCCTGGGTGGAGCCTTCGCTCGCGGCGGAGGGGTCGAGGGCCTCGGTTTCGATGTGCGCCGAAGCCTCTAAGGTGCGGTGCACGGGGCAGCGATCTGCGATTTCGAGCATGCGCGCCCGCTGCTCGCTGTCCAGCTCGCCGACGATTTCGATCTTGCGCTGAAAGACGTCGCGCTGGACCTCCCGTCCCCGCTCGTCGGTCTCCCCCGGCACCTTCTCCTTGCGGTGCGTTACGTGCACGTGAATCTCGTCCAACGGCCACTCCTTGCGGTCGGTGTACATGCGTACGGTCATGGCGGTGCAGGCGCCTAAGCCGATCGAAACGAAGTCGTAAGGAGCGGGACCTTGGTCCAGGCCGCCCACGCTGCGCGGCTCATCGGCGAGCAGGCGATGGGGCCCAGCCTTCACTTTGCAGGTGAAACCCGGCTCCGCCAAACTGACGACCACGTCTCCATGGGCTTCCTCTTCTTCGGCCGGGCTTTGGATGTAGCGCCGCACCCAGGTTGCGATGACCGCGCCCACATATTCGGAGTCCTCGGCGCGCCCCAGGAGGTGATCGGCGCCGTCGAGGGACACGAAACTCTTGGGGTGTCGTGCGGCTTGGTAGATCTTGGCCGCGTGGTCGATGCCCACCACCTGATCCTGGGGGGAGTGGAACACGAGCAAGGCTTTGCCCAGGTCCGGCAGGACGTGGTCCAGGCTGCGGGACTCGAGAGCTTCGACAAAATCGCGCCGCACCGAGAACGTACGACCCGCCACCTCTATGTCGGCCTGCCCCTCTTCGCGCAGCGCGGGCAGGCGGTCCCCGAACAAGTGCAACACGTGGTCAGGGTCCGAGGGCGCGGCGATCGTCACCACCCCGCGTACCGCCGGCAGGTGCGGTGCGGCAAACAGCACCGCCGCTCCGCCCAAGGAATGTCCCACGAGGACCTCGGGTGCTTTGTACTCGCGCTCCAAGAAAGCCGCCGCGTCCAACAGGTCTTCCACGTTGGCCGCGAAGTGCGAGTCGGCAAACTCCCCCTCGCTATGCCCGAGCCCCGTGAAGTCGAAGCGCAGCACGCCAAAGCCCCGCGCGCTCAAGGCACGGCTGATGTGGACGAGCCCGGTCGAGTCCTTGCTGCAGGTAAAACAATGGGCCAACAGCGCGTAGTGCTGCGCGTCCCCCTCCGCGGGCAATTCCAGTTTGGCGGAGAGCTGCAGGCCCTTGCGATTGGGGAAGGTCAGACGATGAAGGCGCATGGAGGGATCGGTGCGAAGAACGGGGCGGGACGTAGTGTAAGACGGGATGCCCTGGGAGCGAACCCTTGGTCCCTGGCCTACGCGCCGGCCTTACGGTCGTCCGCTGCGGTGCATCCAACCTTGCCACGCGAAGCCCACGCCGATCAGACCCAAGCCGAACAACCAGTAGATCGGCTGGACCCAGAAGGCCAAAAACAGGCACGAAGCCAAGCCGCCCCACGCAAAGACGCGCGGGAAGCGGCGTTGCTCCGTGGGCAGCCGCAGGGCGCACAGGTTCGTGATCGCGTAGTAGATCAGCACCGTAAAGGCGCTGAAGGACCAGGTAGCGTACACGTCCCCGATCAAGACCAATGCCGCGATCAACACCCCGATGGTCCACACGGCGGCCGCCGGGGATCCACGGGTCGCTTCGATGCGGGCGAGCCCAGGCGGCATGTCCCCCCGCCGTGCCATCGCGAGCAGAACGCGCGAAAGACCCAGCAGGAGATTGAGCAAAACTCCCGCCATGGCCGTGATGGCTGTGAAGCCGATCCACGGAGCCAAGGCGGGCCAACTCATGGAGCGTGCCATAACCTCCAGAGGAGCGGCGCTGGCCGCCGTGATCCGCGCGAGCTCCGAGGGGTCGGCCAAGGACACCAAGACGAATCCGACGGCGACGTAGATCACGGCGGTGAGGGCCAAGGTCGCGATGACGGCGCGCGGGATCGTGCGCGCCGGATCGCGCACCTCCTCCCCCAAGGTCGCCACGCGCCCATACCCGGTGAAAGCCACGAACAACAAGGCCACGGCTTCGAGCAGGGTGCGAGCCTCGAGCTCCGCAGGCCACCAGCCTTGCCAAGCGCTCGTCTGCTCGCCTTGCAAAGTGACGAGTCCACCCACCACAAAGGCTCCCAAGCCCAGCAGGGTCAAGCTGACGATGAGGGTGTTGGCGAGGTTCGAGCGCCGCATGCCGCCGGCCACGATCCAAGTCCAAAGCAGCACGAATCCCAAGGCGATCGGCGTCCGGTAGGCGAAGGACTCCGCGTCCAATGCGACCAAGGCGTAACCGGCCACCCCCAACGCTGCGGTGGCGGCCGAAGCGGACTTGGCGCACAGGAACATCCAGCCGGCCAAGAAACCTAGTTTCGGATGCGCGTAGCGATAACCGTACTCGTAGGTTCCGCCGCTGACCGGATGGTTGGCGGCCAACTGGGCGCTGGAGAGCCCGTTGCAAATCGCAACGACAGCGGCGATCGCAATGGCGGTCACCACCGCGGAGTTGGCCAGGCTGGCGCCCAAGCCGATGCTGACGTAGACCCCGGTCCCCAAAATCGAACCCAGCCCCAACAGGACCGCTCCGGGGAGGCCTACGACGCGGGCGAGTTGGGACGAGGTTGCGGGAGGAGGGACCATAGTGCGGAAGCGGGTCAGGCAGTAAAAGTAGCGCACGGACCCCCTGTCCTTGGTGCTCCTTCTGCGGGGTCGGGGTAGGTTCTAGCGCTTGGATCGACCGAGCGCGAAACCACCCCGGTGAAACCGGTTAGAAACGTCTATGAAGATCTCCCTCGCGCATTCGAGCCTGCTGCTCGCTCCATGGTGGCTTTTCGCCTGCCAATCCTCACCGGGCCCCCTCCCCGACGCCTCCTGGCAACCCCTGGAGGTGGTAGCACGTTTCGAGGCCCACTACGAAGGCACCATCGGAGCCCCGGCCCAACCGCTGATCGAACTCCCCAAGGAATCCCTCGTCCAGAGCACGCAAGCGGAACCGGGCGCACGGCAGGACCTGGACGACCTTGCCCTCGAAGAGGTGCAAGAACTGCCTCAATGGGATCTCCAGTGCGCGGTGTACCGCTGCGACCGTCGCTGGATCGCCGCCCTGTTTGGCGAGGACTGGGAAGCGGGCACGCAACTGCAGGGCTGGGTCGTGTCCGCCGAGGAGTTCGGGCCTTGGGCCGAACGCTGGGTCCAGACCACCGACACCGAAGTCTTGCACGCGCCGCGAGTATTGACCTTTGACGTCCAGCCCGCCCAGATCGCGATCGTCGACCAGGTCGCGTTCCTGCAACACTTTCTGATCCAGCGCTCGCCTGGACAGACCCTCGTGGATCCCGAAGTGGGTGTCCTGGAGAAGGGGCAAGCCCTGCGGTTGTCCATGACCGCTCCCCCCGCCGGCTCCGACCGCGGGCAACTCACCTTGGCGATCCTTCAAAACCAACTGCTGACCATGCAAGAGGTCGCGACCCGCTTCCCCGGTGGCCGTAAGATCGAGATGCAAGTGCCGATCTGCTTGCGGGAGAGCCTGCACGGCGAAGTGCCCTTGGCCCCCGGAGAGGTTGCCATCCTGCCCCCGCTGCTGTCCTCGGGCGATCGCTGGATGCTGACCGTGGTGCAGGCAAAGCCGGTCCAGCCCTAGGGCGGCGATCCGGGCGCCTCGCCAAGCCTTGCGGGTTCTCGTGCGTAGCCTCGGGAGCCCGCATCCGGGGCCCTTCGGGAGCCTGCGCCGCCTACCAATTCCCCCAGGGACTCCCTACCATACCGGGGAGGCTGCCGGATCCCCCTAAGCGAAGCACGTGGCCCGGCGCTGTGCTTCCCCTCGCGCGTAGGCAAACCAAAACTCGGGCCCCACGGCCCTGCACGAGGAGATAGGGATTATGCAAGTCGGCGTACCCAAGGAGATCGACTCCGGGGAGAAGCGTGTCGCCATCAGCCCCGATGGCGTCAGCAAGCTGCAAAAGCTCGGATACGAGGTTTGCATCGAACGGGGAGCGGGAGTGGGAGCGAACTTCTCCGACGCCGATTACGAAGCCAAAGGCGCGAGCATCGCACCCGACGCCGCCGCTCTGTGGGACGGAGCGGACATCGTCTTGAAGGTTTCGATTCCCCAGGAACATCCCGGCGCGGGCCGCCACGAAGCGGACCTGCTCGACGAACACAAAACCCTGATCGGATTCGTCTGGCCGGCTCAGAACGAAGAGCTGATGCAGCGCCTCGCCGCCACGGGCGGCACCGTGCTCGCCATGGACTGCATCCCGCGCATCAGCCGCGCGCAGAACTACGATGCGCTCTCCACCATGGCGAACATCGCTGGCTATCGAGCGGTGATCGAGGCGGGGCAGCACTTCGGCCGTTTCTTCACCGGTCAGATCACCGCCGCCGGCAAGGTTCCCCCCGCGAAGGTGTTGGTCATCGGCGCGGGCGTCGCGGGCCTCGCCGCCATCGGCACCGCGGTGGGCATGGGGGCTATCGTGCGCGCCTTCGACACGCGCCCGGAAGTGAAAGAGCAGGTCGAGTCCATGAACGCCGAGTTCCTCTTGCTCGATTTCGAAGAGGACGGCTCCGGCGAAGGCGGTTACGCCAAGACGATGAGCAAGGAGTTCATCGAGGCGGAGATGGCCTTGTTCCTAGAACAGGCCAAAGAGGTCGACATCATCATCACGACCGCTCTGATTCCCGGCAAACCGGCCCCTAAGCTGATCACCGAAGAGATGGTGCGCGCCATGAAGGCGGGCAGCGTCATCGTCGACCTAGCGGCCGAGCAAGGTGGCAACTGCGAGTGCACCGTGCCCGGCGAGGTAGCCAAAGTTCATGGGGTTTCCGTGGTGGGTTACACCGACTTCCCCTCCTGGATGGCGGCCCAATCGAGCACCCTGTACTCGAACAACCTGTGCAACCTGATGGGTGCGCTGACGCCCGACAAGGATGGCAACATCGTGGTCGACATGACCGACGAGGTCATCCGCGGAGCGACGGTGATCGAAAAGGGCGCCATCACTTGGCCGCCGCCCCCTCCGCGCCTCTCGGCCGCACCCAAAAACGCGCCCGCGGCGCCCGCCCCGGCCCCGGAACCCAAACGCCCGGCCTTGAGCGCGAACGTCAAGTCCTACCTAGGCGTCGGCGTGCTCGCAGCGGCCATCCTCGGAATCGGCTTTGCGGCCCCCGAAACCTTCCTGCGTGAGATGGTGACCTTCATCCTCGCCTGCTTCCTGGGCTGGCAGGTGGTTTGGAACGTGACGCCCGCCTTGCACACCCCGCTGATGAGCGTCACCAACGCCATCAGCGGCATCATCGTCATCGGCGCCTTGGTGCAGATGAGCAATCCCTCCTCCTGGGCCGTGGGGCTCGCCGCTTTCGCCATCCTCATGGCCACGATCAACATCGCGGGCGGATTCCTGGTGACCCGGCGCATGCTGCGCATGTTCCAACGTTAAGAGGTTCGACCATGTTGCAATCCATCTTCTGCGGCCTGCCTCTTGCGGCCCTCGAAACGGTTGAAGCCGCTGGTGAGAGCTGGGTTTCCATGAACCTGATCATGGCCGCCTACCTCGTCTCCGGCATTCTGTTCCTGCTCAGCCTGGGCGGCTTGTCCAGCCAAGAGAGCGCCAAGCGCGGCGCCGTCTTCGGCATCGTCGGCATGGCGTTGGCGATCGTCGCCACCTTCTACCTGCCCCAGGTGGGAGGTTCGCCCTTGGCCATCGGCATGATGGTGGTCGGCGGGGCCATCGGGCTCGTGCTCGCCAAGCGCGTCGAGATGACCGCCATGCCGCAACTCGTGGCCATCCTGCACAGCTTTGTGGGTCTCGCCGCCGTCTTGATCGGCTTCGCGAGCTACTTGGACAGCAGCCACGTGTTGGTCGGCACCGAGCGCACCGTCCACTACATCGAGATCTTCCTGGGCGTCTTGATCGGCGCGGTCACCTTCACCGGCTCCGTCATCGCCTACGGCAAGCTCGACGGCAAGATCGGCTCGTCCCCCCTGATCCTGCCCGGTCGGCATTTGCTGAACTTGGGCATCGGACTCGTCTGCATTTGGCTGGGCGTGATGTTCGTCGGCAGCGAGACGCTCGCGGAAGGCATGTGGCCGCTGCTAGGCATGACCGTGCTAGCGCTAGTTTTTGGCGTGCACATGGTCATGGCGATTGGCGGCGCGGACATGCCGGTGGTCATCTCCATGCTGAACAGCTACTCCGGTTGGGCCGCTTCGGCCACGGGGTTCATGCTGCACAACGATCTTTTGATCATCACCGGCGCCCTGGTGGGCTCGTCGGGGGCGATCCTCTCGATCATCATGTGCCAGGCCATGAACCGCTCCTTCATCAGCGTCATCATGGGCGGCTTCGGCACCCAATCCGCGAGCGCGGGCGGCGGCGGTGAAGACCAAGGGGAGGTGCAAGCCATCACCGCCGAGGAGACCGCCGAGCTCATCCGCCAAGCCAAAACCATCGTGGTCGTCCCCGGTTACGGCATGGCCGTCAGCCACGCCCAGCACCCGGTGTCGGAGCTCGCCAAGCGCTTACGCGCGGCCGGCAAGACCTTCCAGTTCGCGATCCACCCGGTCGCCGGCCGCATGCCCGGCCATATGAACGTGCTGCTCGCCGAGGCCAAGGTGCCTTACGACATCGTGCTCGAAATGGACGAGATCAACGACGACCTGCCCGAAGCGGACGTGGTCATCGTGATCGGCGCCAACGACATCGTGAACCCCTCCGCTCTCGAAGAACCCGACAGCCCCATCGCGGGCATGCCGGTGCTCGAGGTCTGGAAAGCGGGCACGGTCATCGTCAGCAAACGCTCTATGGCCACCGGCTACGCAGGCGTGCAAAACCCGCTGTTCTTCAAGGAGAACACGCGCATGCTCTTCGGCGATGCCAAAGCGAGCGTGGACGGCATCCTCGCTGCCCTAGGCGAACTCGCGCCGCACGGCAAGTCGAAGCAAACGGCGGGCGTCTAGAGTCGGACCAAATCCAGCGCCGGCCGGCATGCCCCTCCTTGGTATGCCGGCCGGCGCTGGTTTTTGGGACACCTCCGTGCGCGCGACGCGCTTCACGGAAACGCGATCGAAACGAGCGAGGTGAATGGACGGGTAGGTCCCGGGTTTTGGCCGCGGTACCAACCTTGGAAACACCACGTTGGCCCCGCCTGCACGGGCAAGTCCGGGGCCGTGGTAAGGGTGTCACCTCTCCATGGACGCTTCATCTAAGGGCAGCCGTGAGGGCCCCAACAACCGGAACGCTTTCCCGTTCCCAGCAGCCGCGCAAGTCGCCAAGAACTTGGACATCGGCATGCAGGCGGCTCTGTCGCGCACCTGTTTCCCCTGCGCTCGCGAGGGAGCCTTGCGCCTCGGCCAAGAGGATTCGTCCGGCGTGCCCCCAGCCAACGGGCCCGGCCTACCAAACTCCCAAAGAACGAGGGCCGACCCCCGCAAGGGAGGTCGGCCCTCTTCCTAGCAAACCGTTCCTAGAAGAACGTGATGCGCAACCCGTCGGTGAAGTTCGAGGTGTTGCCGGGGTTTTGATCGCGGAACCAACACTGGAAGTGGTAGGTCTCGCCGGACACCGCCGGAACGGCCGGGTTGAAGGGCAGGGCATTCACGTCGATGGTGAGTTGCCCAGCGCCCGTCGCTCCCGAGTTGAAGATCTCAAAGGTACCGTTGTAGCGACCCAACGCGCCGCCCAAGCACAGCGTGCCTTGCGAGCCTTGCACGCTCGGATTGAACCCGATTTCGGTTCCGATCAGGAAGTAGCCGAATTGCCCGGTGGGCAGGTTTTCGGCGAACAAGGTCACGTCGTTGTCGGCGATCAGCGTGCTACCGAAACCGCGGATCGTCGCCGAAACGCCTCCGGAGTGCTGCACCGCAGGACCGCAGTAGGTGTCGGTCAAGTCGCCGGAGCCACCACAAGCCACTTCCCGCACCCGGAATCCGTCGATGCCGGCTTCCACGATGCTTTGGGGATCCGCGTCGTCCGCCGTGAAGCGGATGCGCGCGTTGCTGGAGGGGTTGATACCCGCCGCCATCCACACCGAAGGAGCGTAGGAGGCTTGCTGCCAATCCAGGTCCCCGGACTGGTTGATGTCGTCCAGGACAGCCCAAGGTCCGGTCAGACCGTTGCTGCTGACTTCGATCAACAAGCTGTCGCTCGTGTTCGATTGGGTTAGGTACAGGTAGTAGGCGAACTCGATCGAGCTCGTCGCGGTCAGGTCGAACGCCGGGGAGGTCAAGCGCACCGCGCCACCATCCACATCGGTGTTGCCCGTTTGGTTTTGGGTCAGGTAACACTGCCCACTCCCATCCCCGTCGGAAGCCGGGTCGTAAGCCCAACCGCCATCGTTGACGGGCACGCCCCGTTGCCAATCGCCGCTGCTGGCGCCGAGGTTTTCGGTGGTCCAGCCTTGGTCGCTCTGGAAGTTGTCCTCAAACAGGGTCGAGGCAACCCCCACGTCGGCGACGAAGGGCGCGGTCGCACCAGAACTCGGCTCAAACAGCAACCCGCAAGAGTCGCTGTTCACCGAGAAGTAGAACTCCAAAGGAGCTCCGCAGGGCGGGCCGGGGATTTGCGCGCTGTGCAGACCACCGGAGACCTGAGACATGCTCATGGCCTGGAAGGAACCGGCCGTGCGCCAGTGCACCATGACCGAGCCGGGAGTGAAGCCCCCCACCACGTTGACTTGGAAGTCGATGGGTTGGTTCGGCGGAACGATCTCGGGCGCCCCACCCACCAAATCTAGCCCGCCACCGCCACAAACTCCTTGGGGGTTGGCCAAAGCAGCTTGCAAAGCGGGGTGGTTCAGGTTCGTACCGCTGTTGTAACCGCTGCTGGAGCAACCGCCGTGGGTGTGGATCCCGATCGCGAGACCGGTCTCCTCCCAAATGACGGGCGAGCCGGAGTTACCACCCTCGGTGTCGGTGGTGTAACCCAGTTGCGTTCCGTTGTTGACCGCCATGGGCCCCACGTGGGTTTGCAGGGTTTGGTTGCGGGTCGCCGGGGTACTGTCCGCCCCGTAACCCGTGATGCGGATGTTGTTGCCGGACGGGTTCGGTGCTACACCCAAGACGTAGGTGCCCTGAGCTTGGGCCGCGGTCAGGCCGGTGTTGGAGTTCGGGAAGGTGCCAAAGTAGGCCCAATCGTTCCCGACACCTTGCCCACCATTGCTTTGAATCGAAGAAGCATCGACGGCGTATTGATCTTCCGGCGGCGGCTGTTGTAGGCCACCACTTGTGGTCGAAGGCGGCA
>JAUHXY010000054.1 GCA_030426785.1 bacterium | reverse complement strand
ACCAGCAGGGTCGAACCGGCCAACACCAACAACCCGACCGGAATCAGCTTGCTCTGCACGCCATCTCCAGAAATGCGTCCCGCGAGCCAAGCCCCCAAGATGACCCCGATCCCGGTCATGGCGTGCAGTTCCGCCGTCTTCGTGTCGGGTAGTTCGAGCCAAGCCCCGTAAGCGATGACGATCTGCATGAACAGCGCGGCCATCATGTAGAAAAAGCCGCTGGAGACGATGGCCCGCTGCAGCAGTCCGTCACGGCCGGTGGCCTCCCAGTGTTCCAAGAAACTGCGCCAAGGATGCAGGCGCACGGTCTTCTCGGGGTCGAAGGCAGGCGTGCGCTCCATGCGCAAAGCCACACTCCAACCCAGGGTTGCGAGCCCCACGTAGATGGCGCCCGCGCGCCACAGGTGCTCCGAAAAGTGCTCGACCAACACGCCGCCCAGATAGGCACCCGACAGAATCGCGAGCATCGTGGTGGCTTGGATCAACGAGTTCGCTCGCGCGAGGTCGCGCGGCCCAACGAGTTCTTTGATGATGCCGTACTTGGCGGGCCCGAAGAGCGCACTTTGGGCCCCCATGCAAAACACGGTGGCCATCAACAGCGTGTAGCTCTCCAAGAGGAACGCCACGCAGGCGAGCAGCATCACGAAAATCTCGATCCCGTTCGCCCACCAAACGATGCGCGTTTTCGACACGCGGTCCGCGAGCGCTCCCGTCATCGGACCGAGCAGTACGAAGGGCAACGCGAACAAGCTGCTGGGAAGCGCTTGCCCAAAGTTCTGCGCGAGAACGTTGTCGGCCACCCACGGCAACGGCTCGTCCTTGGCGAGCGAAGCGGCCAGAAACAAGACCAACGCCTTGAAGGCGTTGTCGTTGAAGGCCCCCAAGAACTGGGAGGCCGTCATGGCCCCGAAGGAGCGTTTCTTGAGGAGGGACAGCACGGGGCGCGGTAGAGCGCCATCCTAGCCCTCAGCTCGGGCGCGTTCTACCGCGCAGGCCAGGGCCCCCACCGACAGCGTTTGGGACCAGGGTTACTGCCCGGAGCGCCCCAGAGGCTGCTCCATGCGCGGCCCGATCAACGGGCTGATCACCATGCGCGGAGCGTCCAATTCCCGGCCCCCTTGCAGGTCCAGGATCGCCTGCACCTCGGGGTGCTCGAGGAAGAACTGGATTTGGGCCGTCGTCGCGGGTTGCTCTCCTCGGGGCAACGGATCCAGCAGGTGCGATGCGCTGGCGGCCAAGGGCAACCAGCGCTGAGCTTCGGGATCGGAAGGTTGGACGACCAGGGCCTGCGCCTCTTCGGACGCCATCGTCTTGCTGAGCAAAGAACCCATCAAGCGTCCATCCCGACCCTGGGGCAAGCCGTGCAGGTAGACCTGTTCGATGCGCCCTTCCGGACCTTGCGCCAGCAATCTCTCCACCTGTTGGCGCGCCCAATCGGCGCGGTTGCGCGCACTCCAGGACGCAAACTGGCTGCTCGCCGCTTGGCGCACCACCTCGACGACCGGCCCGGACGGCTGCGCGAAAGCAAACCCGGTACGCGGTTGCGAGCGATTCGACAGGCCCAGCAACACCACAAAAACGAGCGGCACCCACAGCGCCATACGCGACTTTTTGCACTTCCACCCCCAGCGCTTGCGGCGCTTCGGCGGAGTGGCCGCGGCTTGCGCCGACGGACTCTCCAACGCTTCCAGCAACGGATCGACCGAAGCGGGAGCGGCGACGGGCTCGGGCGAGTGGCCCCACGAAGGCAGATCCTTGGGCTTGATGCTGGACCAATGCTTGTGCTCCAACAAGTAAGCCAAGTCCGCGCGCATCGCCTGGGCGGAAGCGTAGCGCGAATCATGTTCCGCCATTGCCCGCCGCACGATCCAGCCCAGGGCGGGGGGACAGGGTCGCGTCAGGCGCGAGAGGTTGCCGTGAGCCGGGAAGGTGCCCTCGAGCATCGAAAACAGCACGGCGCCGGCCGAGTACAGGTCGAACTTGGCCGCGTCCACGTCGCGCACCTGCGCGCCCCGCATGGCGAGGCGCACCATCTCAGGATCGCGGTAGTACTCGGTGCCGTGCGTGGTCAAAGTCAACGCGGACGCCAGCGGGGTGAGCAAGCCCAAATCCACCACGCGCATGCGCCCTTCGTGCACGATCAGGTTGCCGGGCTTGATGTCCTTGTGCCACAAGCCATGGGCGTGGAAACGCTCCAGCTCGGCCAGCAAATCGTGCGAGAGGTGCAGCACTTCGCGCAGGGCTTCGGGCCGCAAAGGCTCTTGGCTGGGCGCGAGGTGACCTTGCTCCAGTCCGTGCAAAGTCGCGATGTATTGGTCCAGGGTTTCCCCCGCCACGTAGGGCATGACGTAGAACAACCCATCCTGGCCCGAAACGTGTTCGACCACTTGGCCCAACTGTTTGGCCGCGTCGAGCGCGCGCCCTTCGCGCAGGATGCCGCTCATGTGCGCGCCCGCCTGCAGGGAGAACCACTTGATGACCACTTGTGCCGGTACGTCGACGCCCCGTTCGGCCAGGCGCCGTGCGTGTTCGCGGCGCGGACGCGCGAGGTACAAGCGCGCACCGCTGCCCCCGCGGGGCAACTCCGACAGGATCTTGTAGCCAGGAAACTCAGGGCGCACTTCCGCGCCACCGCCCAGGTGGAAACCCGGCGTCTCCCCGTACGTGCCCCCCATCGAACCCGCGTCCGCCCCCACGGGCACAGCCCCGTGGCCGAGTCGACCGAGGCGATGACCGACCCGGCGGCCAGCGGCCTCGACCTTGCGCTGGGCGAACAGCAAGCTCGCTTTGGCTTTGCGCAAGGCCGGGCCCGGTTCCAGATCCGCGCGGTTGTAGGCGTCGGCGAACGACTCGTAGCCGCGCGATACGGTGCGGCCCATGGCCTTTCCGCTCGCAGCGAGCAAAGCGGCACTACCGGTCGCGGCGCGCGCGACGCGACGCGGAGCGCCAAACACCAAGCGGCCCGCACCGCGTACCAAGCGGAAGGCGAGCCGGAAGGGAAGCGTGACGATCGACCAGACGAAAGACAGCACGGCACCGACCCCTTGGAAGACCAAGCCGATGACCTTCATCGCGAGCCACACCCCGAGCAGGACGAGGCCCAGTTGCAGCGCCCAGGGCATGCCCCCGTCATCCCAGCCGTCGACCCACTCCGCGTACCAGGGGTCCCCACCATAACCGTAGCTGATGGTGTGACTCGTGGGTTCGGGAGCCGGACCGATGTGCACACCGCTCGCCCCGCCCAATTCGGTCGCCTCGCTGCCCTGCAAGATCCAGGTCGGCTCGCCGGGTGTTTGGATGACCAGGGGAGCTTCCGAGCCAGCCCCTTCCGGCGTCACTTGGATGGAGTGCTGCCCGTACGAGGTGACGATCGGGTGGACGACGTCTTGGGGCGGATGGTAGGTCTGGAGGCTCACGGCGGTGCGGGTGCTGGGGTGGGCGCCCAGTCCCTTTCCAGTCTAAGGGCCCCGCTCAGGAACGGCTGGTGAGGCGGGCGTAGATCTCGGAAAGGGCCTGGTCGAAGGTTGGGTTCCACTCCTTATTGGGATTCGAGCTCAGCCCGTTGCGCTCCAATTCCGCATCTTCTTCGGGGGTGAAGGAATAGCGCGCAAACACCGCCGAAAGGTGCTCCCGGAGCCGATCGCGCACTTTGGTGAGGCCACGGGAGACCGCCGAAGGCGACAGGCCCAACTCCTCCGCCACCTCGAGCCCGCTGCGGCCTTCCAGCACGCGCTGGCGAAAGATCTCGAAGTCCTCGAGCCCGACCTGGCGCTCGACGGCGCGCAGGGCCGCCTGGATCTTGGCGTCGAAGATCTGCTGCTCGTAGGCCCGATCGGGCTGGATCCCGTCGGAGGGCGCGTCCAAGGCCTGATCGAGGGCCAGGGGGCGCACGCCTTGTCCCCGCTTGATGGCCATGCGCCGGTCGATTTCGTCCCCCAGGGTGTAGCGCGCGATGCTGAAGAGCCAGGTCGAAAAGCGGGCCCCGCGGCTCGGATCGTGCTTGTCGATCGCTTGAGCGAGGGCGGCCAAGGTCTCCTGAGACAGGTCCTGGGCCGTCTCCCATCCGATGCGCCCCGAACCCCAGCGCTGCAATTGCGCTCGCAAAATGGGCCCGAAGTTCTCCCAGAGCTCGAACCAGGCCTCGGAGTCGCGCTCGCGCAGGCGTCGGATGAAATGCGTGCTCGTGGGATTCATGGGGACCTTTCTCTTACGAAGCGGAAGGGGCTTCCTTCGAAACCGTTCCATTTTTTAGGTGTGCCTGCAATCGCGGTCCTGGAAATCCCAACAACCCGGTGAAGGCGGCGACCGCGCTGTCTTCGCGCCTGGCCGCGAGGCGGGCGCCCTCCACCTGAAACCTGCGCCGGGATCCCCCGGCCCCACCATCCACCAGCAAGGGAGATCCTCATGTTCTGCTTCCTCAAAGGCATCGCCAAAACCGCTTTCTGGGGAGTCGCCATCCTCGGCGGCTTGGCCATCGGCACCACCCTGGTCGCCGGCCCCCACCACACCCGCCACGTCGTGGACAAGATCCGCACCAACGTGCAAGCCACCCTCGACGAGGTGAAAGACAACCCCGTCGCCCTGCGCGCGCAGTTGCAGCGTTTGGAGGCGGAATACCCCAAGCGCATCCGCGCGGTGCAAAAGGACCTCGGGGAGCTGCAGGTGGAAGCCCGCCGCCTGCGCTGGGAACAAGCCGTCTCCGAGCGGGTCGTCGAAATGGCGCAACGGGATCTGCAAGCCCTGACCCTGAACGGCACCCCCAAGGGGCAAGCGGCCAACCTGGCGCTTTCGCGCACGGTGGGCTTCCCGCGGGAATCGGGCAACACCATCGTCGTGACCACCAAGAGTGGTGCGGCCGCCGCGCAGCGCTTGGAAGGTCTGGCAGCGCAACACGCGCAAAACGCACAGGACGCCGCCCGTGACCTGGGTTACATCGAGAAAGAAATCGAACGCTTCGAAAACCTACTCGTCGAGCTCGAGACCGAGCGCGCCCAGTACCACGCCCAGTTGCAGCACTTGAACCGGCAAGTGGACTCCATCCGCCGCAACGAGCGTCTGCTCGCCATGCTGCGCGAACGCCAAGGCCTGCTGGAAAACGCGAGCCGCTTCGAGAGTCACAGCCTGGACCAGATCACCGGCCGCTTGGCGGGCATCCGCTCGCAGCAAGAAGCCGAACTGGAACTCCTGGCGGGCTCCGAGTTGGAAGTGGACTACGAAGGCCGCGCCAAAGCGGAACTGCAATGGGAAAACCAAACCCTCGAAACCCAAGCCGCCTGCAGCACCGACCTGCGCTAACCAACACGACATTAAGGCAAGTGATGTCGCCCGCCTCGGCCGCAAGGTCGGGGCGGGGTTCTTTTTTGCGGTGGACACTCTCTCACGTCACTGCCAACCAGCGCGCATCCCGTACAGGAGGCCCATAACATGCGCCGACACGTGGCTCCCCAATGGAATCGCCTAGGCCGCGTGGCCCTTGAGAAAGGGCGGCTTGCATCGCGCGAGAGATCTCGGCCGACCTCAACGAAGGGTTGGCGGATTCGAATGCAGGAAGGCTCGCCTCGCGAGCGGGATCGGGGCGATGTGGAGCAGGCCCACTTCTCGAGCCTTCGAGTCTGAGTCCACTAGTGCCCCGGTCTGAGCAAGCTGTTCCGTGGGATGCTGAGCGGTGGTGAAAACGGATCGAGCCTTGCTTGGACCGCAACTCCCGGGGCGTACTCTACAACCCTTTGGAGAGGATCGAGTCATAGCCGGGATTCTTGATTACAGTGCAGGCACATTTCCTTGAACAAGATCTCGCCATGCATACAAAAACCGTCTTAGCACTATTGCTTTGCCTGGGGCTCATTGCCGCGTACGCCCGAACGCAGGAACGCATCACGTATCGGAACGGGACGCCCTACGATGCGGAAACCTACTGGCACCAAGCACGCCTTGTGGAAAACCAATACCCCGTCAAGAACTGGGCTCCTTTTGTCTATCGCTTGGCAACACCGTTCGTCGTTGGTGCCTACTACCCGCAATTAGCCAACTGGCTTCAGGAAGATGTCCCTGCTCTAGCTCATGCCCTAGCATCGATCGGACCCAAAGCTGGGAGCGATTTGGATCCGAACGACCTGCTCGACGGATTTACTTGGCTCGGCTTTCTTTCGGGCCTTGGCACAATCCTTTTGCTCTATGGGATTTTTCGAACCTACTCGATCGCTGCACACATCGCGTGGCTACTCATCGCCATTTACATAGCCAATCCCAATTCCCCGTTCCGATTCTCACCATACTACCCGGCGTTTGCAGACCCCTTCGCATTCACCTTCTTTTGGTGCTTGTTCCTGCAATACAAGCGGGGGGGGGGCTTGTCTACCTTAGCCATTTGCATCGTCAGCTTCGTAGGCGCATTGGCAAGGGAAGTGATCATCGCAGTCCCACTGACCTTCTTGGGTGCTTTCCTTCTGGAGTATTTGCTAGGCAAGAGGTCGTTGTCACTCCGACCGACCATCTATCGGATCCTGCCCATCCTGGCTGCGGTTGCTGGCGTGGTAGCTACCAGGCACCTCGTGGAACACATCCCCCTCGAAGACCGTGCACGGGAATATACGACCCTTGGGCACTTTAGAGTGATTCTAGAAAAAAACTTTAACCATCCGAGCATCTTCGCGCTGTGCCTTTTTACCTCATTGGGTCCGTTTGTGATTTGGCTGACCACGGGCCTGCTTTCGAAGCGCCTTCGCTCCTTCTTGGCTGACCATACCGAGCTACTGTTGTTTTTACCTGGCATGCTCTGCCTCTCCGCGATCGGCGGGTACCACACGGATCGCTTCGTCTTCTGGGCACTGCCTGGAACCCTCATTCTCTTGGGTTTTATGATTCAGAATCGGGTCGCCCTGCCCCAACTTTCGCCGCTGCGGTGGATCTATCTAGGTGCCTTGATGGTGACGACCATGCTTACCTACCGGGTGTTTCACTCCCTACCGGACGTATCCAACAACACCCTGATCGTTCCCGGCACTCCCGACCACCTACTCTTTGCCGCGTACGGTCCAAGCACCACCTGGGGCCAATTGACGGCAGCCGCCATGGAACCCTGGTCTCGACTCATTCTTCTCACACAGTTCGCAGGTCTTTCCTTGTTTCTAGTTTTCCTCAGTTACATCGACCATGTCTGGACAAGGTGGTCCAAGGCCAGAAGTACAAACACGTCCCACCCTTCCGTGGCGAGTTGACTCCTAGACACTCCAGTCCTTGGGTTGAAATCAAAAACTGCGAAGAGACGCGCTCTTTCCAGGAAAATCGAGGCGTACGACAAGCGTTCCCAACTCGTAAGGGTGAGCGCAACCTGCCGTAAATTATAGGGTTACGGCGCAAAGGGCCCATTTTCCTGCAATAGGGCGACGCGAAATCCGTATGTACTGTTGGCGCGGGACCTCGCTCCCCATGCGAGCTGCGCTCACCCCCAAGATCCCATGAATCCACTGCTCTCGTTCACCCTTTGGTTGTTTGAGTTGATCCGCAAGATCAACGGCTTCTAAGCCGAGAACACCCGTACCCTCCAGCAACGCAAACTGCGTGACCCGCACAACGGGCATGCGCTGATCGCCGCTGCGCAGGACGTGAGCCGTCACGGGACATCTTCCACCACGGAAACGAAGCACCAAGGGCCCGACGATCGAAGATCGCCGGGCCCTTGGTTTGAAGGGACTCTCACCAGCCCTCGCGGACGAGGGTGACCCCGTCCGCTTAAGGCTTCGCGGGTTGGTAGAGCTCCCCGCCTTGTTGGCGGAACTCGTCGCTCTTGGCGGCCATGCCTTCCTGCAGGGCTTCGGCTTCGTCGACTCCCTGGGCCCGCGCGAACTGCCGCACGTCCTCGGTGATTTTCATCGAGCAGAAGTGCGGGCCGCACATGGAGCAGAAGTGCGCCACCTTGGCGCCTTCCGCCGGCAGCGTCGCATCGTGATAGGACTTGGCGGTCGGCGGATCCAAGCAAAGGTTGAACTGGTCTTCCCAGCGGAACTCGAAGCGCGCCTTGGAAAGCGCATCATCCCAGGCCTGCGCGCCGGGGTGCCCTTTGGCGAGGTCCGCGGCGTGGGCGGCGATTTTGTAGGCGATCACGCCCTGCTTGACGTCGTCGCGATCGGGCAATCCCAAGTGCTCTTTGGGGGTCACGTAACACAGCATGGCCGTGCCGTGCCCGCCGATGATGGCGGCGCCGATGGCGCTCGTGATGTGATCGTAGCCCGGCGCGATGTCGGTCACGAGCGGACCGAGGGTGTAGAAGGGCGCGTCGTAGGTCCACTCGCGCTGCAGATCCACGTTTTCCTTGATCTTGTGCAGCGGGACGTGGCCAGGCCCTTCGATCATGACCTGCACGTCGTGCTTCCACGCGATTTGCGTCAGTTCCCCCAGGGTTTTGAGCTCGGCCAGCTGCGCTTCGTCGTTGGCGTCCTTGATGGAACCGGGCCGCAAACCGTCGCCTAGGCTGAAAGAAACGTCGTAACGCTTCATCAGCTCGCAAATGCGCTCGAAGTGCGTGTAGAGGAAATTTTCTTTGTGATGCGCGAGGCACCACTTGGCCATGATCGAACCGCCGCGGGATACGATGCCCGTCAAACGGTTGGCGGTCATCGGCACGTAGCGCAGGAGCACGCCCGCATGGATCGTGAAGTAGTCCACCCCTTGCTGGGCCTGCTCTTCCAAGGTCTCCATGAACAGATCGATGTTCAGGTCTTCGATCTTGCCGTTGACCTTTTCGAGGCACTGGTAGAGCGGCACGGTCCCGATGGGCACCGCCGAGTTGCGGATGACGTGCTCCCGGGTTTCGTGGATGTTGTCGCCCGTGGACAGGTCCATGACCGTGTCCGCGCCCCAGCGCACGGCCCAACGCAGCTTGTCCACCTCTTCTTCGATGGACGAGGTGACCGCGGAGTTGCCGATGTTGGCGTTGATCTTCACCAGGAAGTTGCGCCCGATGATCATCGGTTCGCTTTCGGGGTGGTGGATGTTGGCGGGGATGATGGCGCGGCCTTCCGCCACCTCCTTGCGCACGAATTCCGCTTCGCAACCCTCCCGTTCCGCGACGAAGGCCATCTCGGGCGTGATCACGCCCTGGCGGGCGTAGTGCATCTGCGAGACGTTGCCGTCCGAGGTTTTCGCCCGGGCCGCGATCCACTCGGCGCGCAACTTGGGTACCCCGTTGCGTACATCGCAGCCTTGGGGCCCGGTGGTGTCGTAAACGTCGAGGGGCGGCTCTTCCCCCGTTAGGTGAATGCGCCGCTTGGGCACCCGCAGGGTCCATCCTTCGTGGGTGACCTCGCTGTAGACCTTGTGGGAGGACGGAAAAGACGCCTCGAAGGGTTCGATGGCTTGCGGCTCCTCGGCCGCGGGGAGTTCGGTTTGACTCATAGTCGCTTTCCTACGCCGGCATGATCCGGATCAGGTTCGAGGGGTGCTTCTCAGGCACCACGCGGCGCCGCCCCCAGCTCAGGAGCCAGTGTAGCCCCCCTCGCGGCGCCCTCCTAGCGATGGCGTCTCAGACTTGCCCCGGGGCCTCATCACCGCCCCTGCACGGCGTTCTCCCCTACCCAAAGGGCTCCCGGGGCCCGATCCGTTCGATAGCGCACGTTCTTGGCCTGGCGACTGCCAATAGCAGATTCCCAGCCGGGAACGGAACTCGGGGATCTTTGGGCACGTTTTCTAAGGAGCGTTACCATGGAGCGCACGCGGTCGTGCTCCCGCGACCGGATCCCCTACCCGCAATTCATTATGAAGAAGTCGATCTTTGTCGCCTTGTTGGGCTGTGTCACCAGCCTGACCATGGTGGACATTTCCATCGCCCAGGGGTGATGAGGCCCTGCACGCCCCTCCGGTGGAGGAGCACGAGCCAACGCACCCCAACCCCCTGCAGGTGGAGCCGGCGGCCCGACTGGGCTTGGCGGCGGTGGTCCCCTTAGTGGTGGACCGCAGGGAGGACCTGGAACCCCTTGGGGCAGTCCAACCACCCCGGACAACCCTCTCATTCCCCGCCCGGATGGCCTGAAAAATCCGCTGACGATCAACGATCACGAAACGATCGGGGATCCCGGCGCGTGGCAACTCTGGTGGGAATTCAACCAGGACCGTTTCCTGCGCTACAGCTCGATCAACACCGGTGGTTCGGTGTTGACGCACGGTAGCGATTGGGAAATCGGGAAAGGTGCCACCGCGCAGAACGTGGCTGGCCGCCTGACCTCGTCCGATATCCAAAGGGATGTGCTGCCCGCCCTCAAGGCCGGCATCCAAATCGGCGGAAGCGAAGACTTCATTCGCAGTTCGCTGATGACGATGGCCAAGATCGGCGGCGAGCAGAACGCGGACCAGTTCGAGTTCTTCCTCAAGTACTACTTGAACAACGGCCAAGCCACCATCAATGAGACCGCTGCGGTCGCGTTGGGATTGGCTTGCGGCCACCAGAACTACGACCTGCTCGCCTCCATCGCGCTGGATACGGAGTCCGCTCAGAAATTCCTGGGTCGCAAGAAGGTTCCTATGGGCATGCGCGCATTCGCCGCGTACGGCATGGGTTTCGCGGCCGCCCACTCGGGCAACGATTCTTTCCGCCGTCGCACGGTCGGCGACCTCATCAAGATCCTCGAAGAGGACTTCGGTGAGGCCGGCAAGCCGGTCGACGAACGGGATGAGGATCGCGGGGAAGACAACGAGGCGCTGCTGCTCAAAGAAGCCAACGTTTCCGACTTGCGCGTGGCCGCCATGGTCTCCGTGGGTCTGATCCCCCTGCGCTTCTCCGAGACGGTCGACGTCTGTATCTGCGGCGAGTGCGTCGTAGAAGACCCCGACACGTGCTTCCAGTCGCAGGTGACCTATTTGATGCGTCACTTCACGGCGGACGAGGAATTCGACGCACAAGTGCGCGCCCACGCGGCGAGCACCCTGGCGCGTTTGGTCCTGGCCGGCGCGGAGATGGCAGGCGAACGCTTCCACGAAGCCAGCAACCAGATCAAGCTCGGCGTGTCCGACATCTTGATCGAGTCCCTGTCCAAAAACCGCAAGCAGCCCCAGATGGTGCAAAACAGCGCGATCATCGCGTTGGGCCTGATGGGCGATGCGGACGACGAGGACGTGGATCGCTGGATCCGCAGCGAATTGCGCAGCGCCGCGTCGAAGGGTGATCCCATCGGCAAGCGCTTTGCGTTGATCGCGCTAGCGGAGACGGGCAGCCGTCGCGGCCAAGGCGAAACCCCCTGGGCAGGTGTGCACGAGGTGCGCACCGAGCTGCTTCGGCACCTGAGCCGGGGCAAGCAGGGCGTCGAACCTTGGGCCGGCCTCGCGCTGGGCGTCATGGGTTACCAACTGAAGGCGCAGGGCCAAGAGCTCGACTCGAGCGTCGACAAGGCTTTGGCGCGCGTCACCAAGAAGTCCCGCAAGCCCGAAGACTTGGGTGCCTACAGCGTGGCGATCGGTTTGCGCGGCGGCGAGAAGCCCGTCGAAGAGCTGGTCGAGAAGCTGTCGGCAACCAAGGACGAAACCGCGAAGTCCTACGTGGCTTTGGGTCTGGGCCTGTCGCGCAACAAAGCGGTCATCAAGGAACTCCAAGACACCTTGGAGGCCTCGGATCGCGAGCCCCTCGTCCAAACCCGTTCGGGCTTGGCCTTGGGCCTGCTGGGCGATGCCGCGGTGGTCGACGAGTTGATCGAGCGCATGCAGCGCACGCACTCCGAGGAGAAAAAGGCCTCGATCGCCCTCGCTCTGGGCTACATCGGGGACAAGCGCTCCTTGGATGCATTGGTCGAGATCCTGCGCGACGAAACCGACCCCGAGTCGGAAGTGCGCGACGCTGCGATCTTGGCGATCGGCTACATGTCGGACCGTCGTTCCACTCCATGGCGCGCGGTCCTAGCCCACGGCACCAACTACTTGGCCGAAACGAAGACCCTGCTGAACGGCAAGAACACCGGTGTTCTCAACCTGAAGTAGGCCCCTCGAACGCAAGTCTTAAGGCGCCCCGGGTTTCGGCCCGGGGCGCCTTTTTTTGGTCTCTAGGAACTCGCGCCGTATCGAGCGATCCGCCTACCGATCGGAGCTCCGGATCATGGGGTGTGGTGGCTTGGCCGGTCGAACTTGGGTCCCCCCATGCCTCGTGAGTGCGTCCCCAAACCAGGCTCGTGCGTTCCTCGCGTGTCCGAGCAAGCGTTCGACGACCTCGGGATGCGCGGCTGCCACGTTCGTGGTTTCCCCAGGATCGCTTTCCAAATCGAACAGGCTGAGCTCGATGGATGCACGGCCTTGCTTCCCGGGCAAACCACCCTGGCCCGCCTCCACCACGGTGCGGTGCTCATGCGGCAAGTGCAGCTTCCAACGGCCGCTGCGCACGGCATGCAGCTCGTCGGGATAGTAGTAATAGAAGGCTTCGCGCTCCCGGCCCGGGCCCTTCCCCAGCAAGAGCCGAGACTGGTCCAAGCCATCGATCGGTAGCGCGGGTCGGAGCGCGCCGGCGACGCGCTGGATGGTGGGGAGCACGTCCATGGCCGTCATCAGGTGATCGCTGACGCGCCCCCCGGGGATGTGGCCCGGCCCCCAAAAGATCGCGGGCATGCGCATGCCCCCCTCAAAGCAGGTGCCCTTGTCCCCGCGCCATGGCCCGGTCGTTCCCGCGTGATCGCCAAAACGCGTCCACGGCCCGTTGTCGCTCGTGAAGAGCACGATGGTGTCTTCGCGGAGCCCGTTCGCCTCCAGCGCCTCGACCACTTGCCCAACGGAGTCGTCGATCTCGAGGATCATGTCGGCGTACAAGCCGTCGCCGCTACGCCCGCGAAACGCTGGGCTGGCGGCGATCGGAACGTGCGGGTGGGAGTAGGCCAGGTACAAGAAGAAGGGCTCGCGCCGGTGCTGCTCGACGAACTCGATCGCTCGCTTCGTGTAGAGGGGCGTCAAGCTCTCTTGGGGAGGGTTGTACGCAACGACCTGCCCGCGGTCGTACAAGGGCAAGTCCGGCCAGTTGGGATTCCCGATCAGCCCCCGATCATGGTCCCCGTAGTGGAAGGGCCACATGTCGTTGGAGTACGGCAATCCAGTCCAAGTTTCAAAACCGTGCTGGGTCGGCAAGTCTTCGGGAGCATCGCCGAGGTGCCACTTGCCGATCGCTCCGGTACGGTAACCCCGCTTCTGCAGCATCTCCGCGATGGTCTCTTCCGCGGGGTGCAGGGCGCGTTGGCTGCCTGGATTCAGCACCTCGGGAAGACTGATCCGCTGCGGATAGCAGCCCGTCAAGAGGGCAGCGCGACTCGGCGAGCAAGCTGGCGAGCCCACGTAGAAACTCGTGAGGCGCAAACCCTCCGCCGCCAAACGATCCACATGAGGCGTACGGCACCGCGAGCCTTCGTAACACCCGACGTCGCCCCAACCCATGTCGTCAGCGAAGAAGAGGACGAAGTTGGGGGGCCGGTTTTCCTCCTCAAGGGAGACCCCTGCCACAGGCCCGAGGCTGGAGCACCCCAGCAAGCCCCCCAGCACTAGGAATCCGAAAGTCCATCGCATGCCTCCATCATGGCGCGCCTGGAGACCTCGAACCACCGCCTTCCAGCGCCGGGGCCTCTAGAAACGGCCCAACAAGCTGGGGGCCCCCAACAAGGAGCCCCCAGCGAACGACGATACCACGGCTGCGCGCGGTTGGGCGCTTGCCCTACTCGTCGATGTTGACCAGGTCGGCCGTGCGCTCGGTGCGCATGGACTCGATGCGTTCGAGGAATTGGTCGAACGGCACGACCTCTTGCTCGCGCGTGCCGCGGCGGCGCACGGCGACCGTGCCCTCTTCGGCTTCGCGCTCGCCGACGATCAGCATGAACGGGATCTGCGCCTTTTGGGCGGTCTTGATCTTCTTGTTCATGTGACCGGCTTCGAGCATGGCCTCCACCCGGAAGCGGCGCGAGCGCAGCTCGTCGACCAGCTTGCGGGCGTAGGGCGAATGGTCCTCGCGGATCGGGATGACCGCCACTTGGTGCGGCGCGCACCAGAACGGGAAGCGACCGCCGTAGTGCTCGGTGAGCACCCCGACGAAGCGTTCCAACGAACCCAAGATGGCGCGGTGCACCATGATCGGGCGCTCGGGCTTGCCTTCGGCGTTGGTGAAGGTCATGTCGAAGCGCTCGGGCAGGTTGAAGTCGCACTGGATGGTGCTGTTCTGCCACTCGCGCCCCAGGGCGTCCTTGATCTTGTAATCGATCTTGGGGCCGTAGAACGCGCCGCCGCCTTCGTCCAGCTCGAGCTTCAGACCGATCGAGTCCGCCGCATCCTGCAAAGCCTGGGTGGCGCGCTCCCAAATGGAGGCTTCTCCGATGGTCTTCTCCGGCGGACGCGTGGCGAGATACGCCGTGTACTCGAAGCCAAAGGTCTTCATGAAGAAGTCCACCATCTGGCAGACCCCGGCGATCTCCTCGGCGAGTTGGTCGGGGGTGCAGAAGATGTGCGCATCGTCCTGGGTGAAGCCGCGCACGCGCAACATGCCGTGCACCACGCCGGAGCGCTCGTAACGGTAAACCGTGCCGAGTTCGGCCCAGCGCAAAGGCAATTCGCGATAAGAACGCCCGCGATTCTTGTAGATCAACACGTGCCCGGGACAGTTCATGGGCTTGACCCGATAGGGCAGCTCATCCAGGTCCATGGGCGCGTACATCATGTCCCCGTAGTTCTCCAAGTGGCCCGAAACAGCAAAGAGCGCCTCGCGGGACACATGGGGGGTGTACACGGGCTCGTAACCCGCCTTTTCGTGTTGCTCCCACCACAGTTCTTCGAGGCAGCGGCGCACGATGCCCAGGTTGGGGTGCCAGAAGACAAAACCCGCGCCGGCTTCAGGGTGCGTGCTGAACAGATCCAGATCGCTGCCCAGGCGCCGGTGATCGCGGCGCTTGACCTCTTCGAGCCACTCTAGGTGCGCGTCCAGGTCTTCCTGGGACCAAAACGCCGTCCCGTAAATGCGCTGCATCATCGGGTTCTTTTCGTCCCCGCGCCAATACGCGCCCGCCAGGTTCAACAGCTTGAAGTGGAACGGGATCTGGAACGAATCGATGTGGGGGCCTTCGCACAAGTCACCCCACTCTTTGCCCTCGGGACCGTGGTAGTGGAAGGTGATCTCTTCCCCCTCGGGAATCAGGTCGACCGCCTCGATCTTGTAGTCCTGACCCCATTCCTTGAGGATGCGTTTGGCCTCCTCACGGGTGAGCACCTCGCAGCGGATCTCGGGAGACTTCTTGGCGATGCGGCGCATCTCCTTTTCGATCTTGCCGAGGTCCTTTTCGGTCAGCGGCTCTTCGATGTCGAAGTCGTAGTAAAAGCCGTGCTCGATGCTCGGTCCGAATCCGAAGCGCACGCCCGGGTGCAGGTTCTGCACCGCCGAGGCCATCAGGTGGGCAACGGAGTGGCGCAGGGTCGACAGGGGGAAAGGCCCCTCCGTTTGCCCAGGCTGCTCGGCCTGGGCCACATTTTGATCCGCCATCGCGGGTCTCCTCGGGACACTGGACCTAGGCCTCCCCACCTGGGACACCCGGGCGCGGCCGCTCCCGGCGACGAGCCGCGGGGGGATTGTGGTGCATGCCCCCACCCCTCGCAACCGTGCCCGCGGGATCCCCTGGGATTTTCCCCCACCGGGACGCTCGTGCCTTAGATCCGCTCGGAGGTCTCTGGCGGGTCCTCGCGCAACCAGCGCTTGACCTCAAACTCGAGCGCGATGCCCGATGCCTGCGCCACCCGCTCGCGGGTCTCGTCCATCAGAGCCAAGACGTCGCTGGCCGTCGCCTTGCCGCGGTTGATGATGAAGTTTCCGTGACGCTCGCTGATCTGCGCATCCCCGACGGTCAGGCCCTTCAGTCCCAACTCGTCGATCAAGCGCCCCGCCGAGCGCCCCTCGGAGACCTCGGGATTCGGATTTTTGAAAACGCAGCCCGCCGACCACTGGGTCACCGGTTGCACGCGCTGCTTGTGCTGCAAGTACTCGCGAATGCGTTCCTGTACCAAGAGCTTGGGCGCCGGTTCGAGGCGCCAGACGG
Organism: bacterium; assembly: GCA_030426785.1. Taxonomy (GTDB): domain Bacteria; phylum Planctomycetota; class UBA1135; order UBA1135; genus NORP259. The sequence continues at coordinate 3,630 of JAUHXY010000054.1, read as the reverse complement.
CCCCCACGACAAAGCGCCCACCCAGGTTGCCATCGCGATAGCGCGGTGCACCGTCCGCTTTGGCGATGTCTTGGAACTCCCCTTCGGGCGAAAGCACCCGCACGAACTCCAAGTGATCCCAGATCTCGCCCCAGGAACCGCCAGCGTTCATGGCGATGCCGCCACCCACGTGTCCAGGCACGCCCATCAACCCTTCTAGACCGGACAAACCGAGCCCTTTGGTCGTACGCACTAACGCGGGCATGGTGCACCCAGCCCAGGCGATCAAACGAGGATCTTCGGCCGGTTCGGGCATGGCCACGCGCACATCCGCATCGCGGGCGGAGAGGCTCTCCTCCTCGCTGGTGCCGGGCATGGGCCGAAAGATTCGCCGCATGGCGGCCGTCGCGATCACCACACCGGACCACAGCCCGTCCTCGGCCACAATGTTGGCGCCGCCCCCCAAGAAGCGCACCGGCAAGCCCGAGTTCCGAGCGGCGCGATAGGCCGCCTGCAACTCGTCCGGATCTTTGGGCTCCAGCAACCAACGCACGCGGCCGCCGACCCGCATGGTGGTGCGGTCGGCGAGCGATGCGTGCTCAAGGGCGACGCAGGGCCAATCGATCTTGCAGTTCTCCACGAATCCCATCGATGTCTCCGGCGCCCAAGATCAGGGCGGCACACGTCCCTTCCAACCCGTCGACCAACACTTGGCCAGCCTGGGAAGGAGGCCCGCCAAGCTCGGCGGGAATGCCGCAGGATAGCAACTCCTGCACCAATTCCGCTGCCCCCGCCGTCTGGGAATCGATATGAGCGCGCGCACCGTACACGTCGGCTACGACCACGCGTTTCGCCCCTTCCAACGAACGGGCGAAATCCTGCAGGAAACGGGCCGTACGGCTGTACTGGTGCGGTTGGAACAGGACGTGCAACGGCTTGCCAGGCATGACGCGGCGCGCCGCTTCGAGGGTCACGCGCACCTCGGTGGGATGGTGCGCATAGTCGTGCACCAGCTCGACCCCGCCGAAGGTGCCCCACGGCTCAAAGCGCCGACCGGCCCCTTGGAATTCTGCCAAGCGGCGCACGATGCCCGCTCCAGCTCCTTCGAGGTCCAATCCCCAGCGCTGCGCACGCCCCATCGCCAAGGCGATCGAAAGGGCCGCGTTTTCTACGTTGAACTCTCCCGGCACCGCTAGCTGCACGCGCGGCAAAGCCCAACCGGGCCCCTTCAGGCGGAAGGCGAATTTCCCGCGGTGCTTGCTCAAGATCTCGTAGCGCACCTCGCGCCCCAAGCGCCAGGTCTCGCAGGTCGCCGCCGAAGCGATCAACTCCGGAACCTTGGAACCGAGCACCAGCAAGCCACCCGAGGACACTTGCGATGCGAACGTCGCAAACGCTCGCTCGATCGACGCCAAGTCCCCGTAGTAGTCCAGGTGATCCGCCTCGATGTTCGTGATGAGTGCGCCGCGCGGCCGCATGCGCAAAAAGGTGCGGTCGTACTCGCAGGCCTCGATCACCAGCGGCGCATCGCCTTGGGGCGCGACCGCGTTGACCCCCCGCTGGCGATGCAATCCACCGACGAGGGCACCCGCCCCTTGCATGCCCTCGATCCCCGTCAGCGCGTGATGCAGCATCCACGAGGTGGTCGTCTTGCCATGCGTCCCCGCGCAAGCGAGCACGCGTTGGCGACGGCAAAGCCAACCGAGCACTTCCGCGTACTTCAGCACCGGCAGCCCTCGTTCGCGTGCGGCGACCATTTGCGGATCGTCGTCACCGATCGCAGCGCTGCGCAACACCAAGGTCGTCGACTCGGGCAAGTGCGACCCCTGCGAGGGTCCCCATGCGACGGGAATGCCGATGGGCGGCAACCCTAGGCCGAAAGGAGACGGCTCCCGATCGTGCCCCGTAAGCTGATGGCCGCGCGCCAACAGGAGATGCGCCGCCCCGGAGAGCCCGGCCCCTCCGGCCCCGAGCAAGTGGATCTGCTGGGGCTGATCGAGCAGCGAGGGTTCCCCCAAAGGCACTTGGCGTGCCGGGTTCGAGAGAACAAAACCCTGGGCGGCCCGGGTGGGCTGCGCATCGGAAGGAAGGGCGTGCAGGAGAGGCGAGGTCATCCCCTCCATTTTGCGGATCGGGCGCGGGTCAGGGTAGCGCGCCGGACCATCCCAGGCCCTTCTTCCCGCCGCAAGGATTCGCCAGCGGGCTTGCCCTCGAAAGCTGCGACTAGGCGAGGGCCGGCGTGCGCATGGCGAGCCGTTGCAAGGACTGCCACAAGGCCTCGGCGCCGTTGGGCGAGCGCTGCTCCAGCAACGCCGTGCGCATCGCATGCCAACGGGTTTGGAGTGGATCCAAGAGCAGGTCAGCGACTTCTTGAGCGACCTTTGCATCGAGGGCGCTCTCTTCGATCACGCGAGCGCCCGGGCCTAACCGCTCCGCGTTGCGCCATTGGTGACGGTCGGCGTGATGCGGATAAGGAATCACCCAGCAAGGCGTGCAGGTAGCGCCCACTTCGGCCAACGACGAGGCGCCCCCACGACCGAGCACGAGCTGCGTCGCCCGCAGGACTTCGGCCATGGCGCCGAGGTACTCGCACGGATGGTAGTGCGGCATCGGAGTTCCCGCCTCGGCCAGGCGACCCGGGCCCACTTGGTGCAACACTTGCCAACCTGCGGTGATCCAAAGCTGCGCGTGGGAAGCGACGAAGCGGTTCACCGCTCCCGCCCCTTGGCTGCCGCCCAAGACGCACAACAAGGGCCGTTCGGGATCCAGCCCCAAGGAGAGCTTGAGCGGAGCGAGGCCGGCGGGATCCAGCAGCGGCGCGTAAGCGGGCCCCACCACGGGTCCGATGGCGCGGTGTTTGGAAGTTCTGGCGCTCCCGGGTGCATGGGGAGTCCCTGGGGCTTCGCTGCCCGAGGCGGAAGGCTGGTCGGACGAACGCGCGGAGCTCGGCAAGGAGTCGGGCCATGCGTGCAACACCTCGCGCGCGCCGAAAGCCAACCAACGCGTCGCGCGCCCCGCGACGGTGTTGACCTCGTACAGGGCGACGGGCAGCCGCAAACGACGCGCCGCCAACACGCTGGGCAAAGCCGTGAAACCCCCTAAGCCGAGCAAAACTTGGCTGCCGTGGAAGGCGAGCGCCTTGCGGGCCAGCGCCGTGGCTCGCGGCGTGCGACGCAACAAGGCGGCGGTGGAAGGCGGACCGCCCGATGGATTCTCCAACGGCAAGACGAACGGATCGATCGCCACGCCCGGGTAGCGGGCGGAGAGGTCTCCCAAGACCCGCGTTTCCACGGGACGCCCGGCCGTCAACCACAGCACGTGATCGGGCGGTGTGCCTTGCGCGTAAGCCCAATCCAAGAGGTGCAACCCGGGCACCAAGTGCCCCCCAGTGCCTCCGCCTGCCAAAGCGATGCGGAAAGGTCTGCGTTGAGGGTTGCGCGTCGTTACGGGAAGGTCCCCGCTAAGCGCGGGTACCCGGGCCTGCACCGATTCTTGCGAGCCTGTGGCCCTATGCGTTGTTCCGGCTGGCGGAAACGGTCCCCCAATGTTCCCCATGGGGGCAGCGTAGCAAGAGCGGTCGACCCATCAGAAGCCCCCGCCGGCGCCAAGGCACCGACGGGGGCAATTGGGGTCGAGACCGGGAAAGATGGG